>NZ_JBYSYM010000032.1:0-74809 GCF_058783375.1 Acidovorax sp. FW305-C-20-28
CAAGCCGTCTGCTGAGCGCCTGCAACTTAAAGCGGGGGGCTTTCGGTGGCAAGCGGTGAATTTCAACAGCCTGCTAGCCCAGACCCGCGGCCTTGTGCCAGAACGCCACGGTGGCCCCCTCCTGCACCCGGGCCGCGAGTGCGGTGCCAGGCTGCACCCAGGTGATGTAGGGCGTGGGATCACCACAGACGACTTCGAAGCGCACCGCCGTTCCCAGCGAATCGTTTACACCCGGAATGGGGTTCGCAAGCCGTCCATCCATCGATGCCTCCATGGGGGGCAGCGTTTCTTCGGCAGCCCGATAGTGCTGGTACGCCGCATAGGCCGCAGCCGACACCTCGACCCAGCCAATGAAGCCCAGGGGCTTCTCATCGGCATCATCGGTGAACGCCAGCGCCAGCTCGCAACTGATGAAGTGCCGCGTGTTGCCGACACGGCACATGTATTCGCCCTCGGATACCAGCTTCGCGGCAGTATCCAGCCCCAGCTCGGGTATGCGCCACATGAAGTAGCGCGACATCTCCCCATGCACTTTGCCGCAATCACCACAGACCGATGCCATTCGAACCCCCTCGTGAAATGGACCGCAATGCGAGAACCTGTTCCAAGACCGCCCGGTACGCCAGAGTCAGCACGGAAGCCCGCTCACCCCACCGCTTCAAGCGGCCACATGGCACTCCCGGCGCAGCAGCGCCAGGGCGTCGTGCATCTGGTAGTCCATGTCGCTGTGCAGCGTGGCCTGCGACTCCTGCACGAAACTGTGCCACAGCTCCACATAGTCGGCCTGGCGCACGCCGGCCGCGTGGGCGCGGATGAAGTCCGTGGCCAGCGCGGGCTGCCAGCCGCTCTTGCGCAGCTTGCGCACCAGGCTGGCGGCGGTCTTCTCGGTCAGCACCGTTTTCTTGGGCGTGGCCGTGGCCAGGCACAGGAACAGGGTGAGCAGGCTGGGCTCGTCCTCGTTGCCCTGCACGACCTTTGCCCAGGTCTTGCTGGCGGGCTGCGGGTCATCGGCACCGTCGTCGTCCAGGTCGGCCAGGCTGCGGTGGTAATCGTCCACCTCGGCCAGCGGGTCGTCGAGCAGGAAGTAGCGCGCCCTGAAGCCGCTGGTGGGTCGCAGCAGGTTGCGCAGCGGCGTGGCGGCATCGAGCAGCCTGGGCAGGTCGGCCAGCACCATGGCGCGCTGGGCCTCCACCGCCGCCTTCAGGCCTGCAGGCAGACCGGAAGGCAGGGGCACCACGAGCGCGCCCGCCGCCGTCTGCTTCTTGCGGTGGGCCGCCACGATCTTCTCGAACACCACGGCGTTGGGCCAGTCGCCCGCCTTGGGCGCCAGGGTCTGCAGCAGCAGGCCCGCGCGGATGACCGCCTCGGCATCGGCGCCCGCCTCTTCCAGGGCGTCTTCGTCCAGGTCGTATGCATCGGCCAGCCAGCGCGCGGCCTCGATGGCCGCGGCGATCTGCGAGCGCCGCGCCAGCTCGGCCTGGTACTCCGCATGGCTGCGCAGCGACCACACGGCCAGGAGCGGCGTTTCGGCATCGGCATACCCGCCCATGCCGAAGTTGCTGCTCTCGGGCATGGCGATCAGGCGCTTGAGCATGTCCGAGCCGCCCTTGGAGCGCGACAGAAAGGAGTTGTCACGCAGCGAAACGGCCGCCTCGTGCAGGTCACCGCCCGTGCTCTCCAGCAGGTACAGGCTGATCAGGTTGACCATGCGGTCGCGGGCCTTCTCCAGCTCGGGCCGCAAAAACTCGCTGCCGAAATAGCGCGCGATCTGCACCATGCCCTTGGGGGCATCGGTGTTCATCGCGGCCAGCTTGGCCGCATCGATGATGCCGTGCGCCACGCCATGGGCCAGCGCCTTCTCGAAGAAAGGGCGAGCGTCGTGCAGTTGCAGGGCATTGGCAGCCGGTGGGTCGGTAGCAAAAGGCTTGTCGGGTGCAGTCATTTCTGTTTTCCACTGCGCCACGGACCGGGGACAGCCCGTGAAACTGGCGCGGACGAGGCCAGGGCCGCCGCGCAAGGGCTGCCCCGCCGCGCTGGCGGCGTCCCCCTTCCCGAATTGCGCAGCAATTCGAGAGAAGGGGGAAGGCGCGAAGCGCCACAGGGGGTTGTCATCTAGATCGCGGATTCTTCGTCGGAGTCGCGGGCGACCGGCGTGGCCTTGCCCCGGTCCGTCTCGCTGGTCTCGAACTTGCCGTCGTCTTCCTCCGCCGGCACGCCGTCGTCCTCATCCAGGCCCAGGTCAAAGGCACGGGCCTTGGCGCGCAGCACCAGCAGCGTTTCGATGAACAGGTCGCGGCACTCGTAGCGCAGCAGCCAGGCCATCTGCATCCAGTCGCGGTCGGCCACCTCGTCCAGGTCCACACGCGGCTGCACATAGCCCGAGGCCAGCAGCTCGTCATCGGTCAATGTGGGACCGTAGTCCTCCACCGCATCGAAGCTGCCGGTGCGGGCAAAGGCCTCCACGCGGCTCCACTTCTCGGCGAAGTAGTTGGCCATGGCCTCGCTACCGCCTTCCAGGTCGCCGATGGCCGTGAGGAACTCCACCGGGTCCGCATCGTCGCGGAACACCACGGCATTGACCATGTTGCGCAGGTGCGTGTGGGTGAGGTCCTTGTACTGCTTTTCCAGCACCATGGCGCGCGCGAACTGCTCGGGCGTGACCAGCATGTTGACCACGGACGCCTTGGAGTCGTCGTACTCGCGCATCACGGCCAGGATATCCTTGGGCGCGAGCTGGTCGAGCACGACCATCAGGGCGTTGTCGCCATCGGTGTCGGCCAGCTCGGACAGGGCCGATTCGGCGCCCACGATGTCGCCAGCCGCGATCAGGGCCGTGGTCTTGGTGATAAGGGCCAGGTGGTTGTTGCTGCTGCTCATGGTCAGTCCTTGCGGTCAAAGCCTACGTCGGACAGCCAGTTGTCGCTGGCTTCTTCGCGCGAACGCGCGTTGTGCGGATCGGCCGCGTCGTCGGCGCTCAGCGCGTCATAGTCGTCATCGTGCTCGGCGGCGTCTTCGTCGTCGCCCTCCCCGTCCCCGGCTTCGGCATGCGATGCCACAGGTGCCAGGCGCGCATGCGCCTGCAGGAATTCGAGCCCCGCTGCCACGGCCAGAAAGCGCTCGCCACCAGGCTCCGCGAGCACGGCCTTGGCCAGGCTGGCCGCCCAGGGCTCCAGCACCACGGCACCGTCGGCAGCCAGGCTGCTCCAGCCGGGCAGGTCGTCCACGCCACGGCCCAGCAGTTGCTCCAGGGCCATGGGGCGCGCGAAGCGAAAGCCCTGGTGGAACACCACGGCCACCATTTCGGGCGCCAGCTCCATCATCTGCACGAGGAAGGCGATCTCCTTGCGCTTCTCGGCCAGCCGCTTGCGCAGCACGTCCTTGCCTTCGGAATCCTGGGTCAGGTCATCGAGTTCGGCCTGGTAGGCCGAGCGCAGGTCATGGAAATAGGGAGAGAGTTTCACGAAGGAAGAATGCCTTGGGTATAGGTGCGCCAGATTTCCTGGGCCGTCTGCAGCGGGTCGTCCAGCAGGTTGCGCCGGCGGTTGTCGTCGTAGGCCTGGCGGGCCGTGTCGTCGGACAGCACGTCGTAGGCCTTCTGCACGGCCTGGAAGCGCTGCGCCGCATCGGGCGCAGCATTGCGGTCCGGGTGGTAGAAGGCCGCCTTCTGGCGGTAGGCCTTCTTGATGTCGGCGAGCGTTGCGTTGGCCGCCAGCCCGAGGGCGGCGTAGTGGTCTGCGGTCATGGATGGAATGAAAAGGCTGCGATGAAGGCCAGGCGGCGCCCGGCCTCCAGGCGGCCCTGGGGGTTCAGCCGGCCAGGCTCACGTACACGTTCTGCACGTCGTCGTTGCCATCGATGGCGGCCAGGAAGCTTTCCACCTCTTCGAGCTGCTCGGCCGACAGGTTGGCCGGGTTCACCGGGTTCTTGGGCTTGTAGCCCAGCTTGGCCGACAGCACGGTGAAGCCATGGGCCGGCAGTGCGCGGCTCACCAGGTCCAGGTCGGTCGGCTCGGTCCAGAAGGTGGTGTTGCCCTCTTCCTCGCCGGGCTCGAAATCCTGCGCACCGGCTTCGATGGCGGCCAGCTCGGGGTCGGCATCGCCATTTGCGGGCTCGGCCTCGATGATGCCCACGTGGTTGAAGTCCCAGGCCACCGAGCCCGAAGTACCCAACTGGCCCTTGCGGAACAGCACGCGCATCTCGGGCGCGGTGCGGTTCACGTTGTCGGTCAGGCACTCGACCATCACGGCCACCTGGTGCGGCGCGAAGCCTTCATAGATCACGCGTTCGTAATTGACAGCGTCGGCGCCCGTGCCGGAGCCCTTCTTGATGGCGCGCTCCAGCGTGTCCTTGGGCATGGAGACCTTGCGGGCCTGCTCCACCACGAGGCGCAGGCGCGCATTGCTGGCCGGGTCGGCACCGCCGCGCGCGGCGACCGTGATTTCCTTGACCAGCTTGCCAAACAGCTTGCCCTTGGCATCTGCCACCTGTGCCTTGCCTTTTGCTTTCCACTGCGCGCCCATGTCGGACCTCTTCCTCGGTGAGTTTTGATTGGTCGGGCGCCCCGGCGGGCGCCCTGTCAGGCCGGAAATCCAGGCACGCAAGCGTTGCAAAAACGCAGCAGCCCCGTCTCCAGCCGAACCCTATAGATTACCACTGTCGCCAAGGCCCGGTGCCGTCAGGGGGCAGGAATGGCGATCTGCACGGGTGGCTCGTCCACGCCATGCAGCCAGATGAAAGGCGCCTCGCACAGTCGGGAAGGCATCTGTCCGTCAGGCATGAGGACCAGGTAGTCGCCCCCGCCATTGCTGGCAATGGCAATCGCCTGGGGCGGAAACCCCACCCACTCCCGCGCAGCGGCCGTTTCACCGGGGATGTTGGTGGCGGAGCGGGTGATGCGCTTGCGGTCGGTCGTATCCAGCACCGAGAACAGTTCCCAGCACTCCCCTTCGGCCTCCAGGTTGCCGCCATTGGCCTGCAGCAGCCGCGCCCGCAGCCAGCCCGGCAAGGCCGCCCCCAGGCGGGCCTCTGCGGCGGCGATGAAGGGTTCAGTGGTGGGGAGCGCCATGGCCATGCACGCTACCAGAACGCCCTGCGGCAGGGAACCCCGGGCAAATCGCCAGCAACGCAAGCTCCATCGCCCCGCTGGGCCGGGTTAACCTCGGCCATCCAACTTGGGGAGACCGGATGCTCAACACCCTGTGGCTGGGTTTTTTCGTCATTGGCGCCATGGCCGCCCTGGCCCAATGGCTGCTGGCGGGCAATGCGCAGATCTTCGGCAGCATGGTCGAGGCGCTGTTCGCCATGGCCAAGCTCTCGGTCGAGGTCATGGTGCTGCTGTTCGGCACGCTCACGCTGTGGCTGGGCTTTCTGCGCATTGCCGAGAAGGCCGGCATTGTCGACGCCCTGGCCCGCTGGCTGGCACCGCTGTTCGCCAAGCTGATGCCCGAGGTGCCGCGCGGCCACCCTTCGCTGGGCCTCATCACGCTGAACTTTGCCGCCAACGCCCTGGGGCTGGACAACGCTGCCACGCCCATGGGCCTCAAGGCCATGCGCTCGCTACAGGAGCTCAACCCCCGGCCCGACACCGCCACCAACGCGCAGATCCTGTTCCTGGTGCTCAATGCGTCGTCGCTCACGCTGTTGCCGGTGACGATTTTCATGTACCGCATGCAGCAGGGCGCGCCGGACCCGACCCTGGTCTTTCTGCCCATCCTGCTGGCCACGTCCGCCTCCACCCTGGTGGGCCTGCTGGCCGTGGCTGTGGTGCAGCGGCTGCCGCTGTGGCACCCCGTGGTGCTGGCCTACCTGCTGCCCGTGGCGCTGGTGCTCGGCGGTTTCATGGCGCTGCTCGCCACGCTGAGCGCGGCGGCCCTGGCCAGCCTGTCCTCGCTGCTGGGGAACCTCGTGCTGTTCTCGCTGATCGTGCTGTTCGTGGTGCTGGGCGCTCTTCGCAAGGTGGCCGTGTACGAGGCCTTCATCGAAGGCGCCCGCGAGGGTTTCGACGTGGCCAAGGGCCTACTGCCCTACCTGGTGGCCATGCTCTGCGCCGTGGGCGTGTTCCGCGCCTCGGGCGCGCTGGGCTATGTGCTCGACGCCATCCGCTGGTGCGTGGAGGTGGTCGGCGCCGACACGCGCTTCGTCGACGCCCTGCCCACCGCCCTGGTCAAGCCCTTCTCGGGCAGCGCGGCCCGCGCCATGCTGATCGAGACCATGCAGACCCAGGGCGTGGACAGCTTCGCGGCTCGCGCAGCCGCCATCATCCAGGGGAGCACCGAGACCACCTTCTACGTGCTGGCCGTGTATTTTGGCGCCGTGGGCATCCAGCGCGCGCGGCATTCGGTAGCCTGTGCGCTGCTGGCGGAATTGGCCGGGGTCATCGCGGCCATTGCGGTCTGCTACTGGTTTTTTGGTTGAGAGCGGGTTCTACGCCAGGGCTGCAACGGGTTCCACCCGCCGCTCACTCCCCGGCGAGCGCCCCGACCAGCGCTTGTACGCGCGGCTGAACGCCGCCTCCGACTGGTAGCCCAGGCTGTCGGCCAGCTCGGCCAGGCGCACCTGCCCCTCTTGCAAACGCGACTGGGCCAAGGCCATGCGCCACAGGGTCAGGTACTGCATCACCGGCATGCCCACCGATGCCGCGAAGCGCGCGGCAAAGGCCGAGCGCGACATGGCCACGGCGCTGGCCAGCGAGGCCAGGGTCCAGGGCGTGCCGGGCTGCTCGTGCATAAGCACCAGGGCCGGGCCGAGCTGGGCGTCCTGCAGGGCACCCAGCCAACCGGTGCGCGCGCCCGGGTCGTTCTGCAGCCAGGTGCGGATGGCCTGCAGCACCAGCACATCGGCCAGGCGCGTGGCCACGGCCTCGCCACCGGGGCGCAGGTGCTGCACCTCATCCTGCAACAGGGCCAATATGGGCGCCAGCCAGTTCGAGGCACCCAGCGACTGCCCGCCCAGCACGATCTGGCGCGGCAGCGCGTGCACCAGGCGGCGGGCCAGCACGTCGTCGAAGCGCACCGCGCCACAGACCATGGAGACCGGCGCGCTGCCCTCGCCATGGCGCAGGATCTCGAAGCGCCCGCCGAGCTGCACGCGCGGCAGGTCGAAGAAATCATCGGCGCGCGAGGTGGCGGTGGACAGCAGGTCATGCCCCTCGCCGCGCGGCACCAGCGCGAAATCGCCCGCGCGCAGCAGCACGGGCTCGGCGCCCGGCACGCGCAGCCAGCATTCACCGGCCGTGACGGCGTGGAACATGAAACAGCCCGGCAGGGGCGGCAGCGCGATGCCCAGGGGCGGGTGCAGGTAGGAATAGGAGTAGATCACCCCCGTCATGCGCAGGAGGTGCAAGGCCCGGCCCAGCGGATCGGTGGCGGCAGAGGCGGCTTCAACCTGGATGTCCATGGGCGCATGGTAACGGCTCTGGACGAATAATCAAAAAACACCTTCGAATCATCATTGGCATGCCGGCCTTGCGCCGAGACACTGGACGCCTGTTTTGTTGTTCCACCAACCTCTTGGAGTTCCAGATGTCTGAAATCGCAGTGATGGGTGCCACCGGCCACACGGGCAGCGTGATCGCCCGCAACCTCCTCGCGCTGGGCCACCGCGTGCGTGCCATGGGCCGCTCGGCCGAGCGGCTCGAATCCCTGCGCCAGCAGGGCGCTCAGGTTCACGTGGGCGATTGCGCCGATGCGGCCTACCTCGAACGCGCCTTCGGCGGCGCCGACGCGGTCTACGCCATGATGCCCTTCGACCCCACGGCCTCGGGCTTCATGGAACTGCAGCGCACCCAGGGCCAGGCCATCGTGTCGGCGTTGCAGGCGGCGCGCGTGCCGCATGTGGTGGCGCTGAGCAGCCTGGGGGCCGAGCAGTCCACGGGCACGGGCGTGCTGGTCAGCCTGCACGAGCAGGAACAGCGCCTGGCCGCCTTGCAGCACAGCCATGTGCTCAAGCTGCGCCCGGCCATGTTCTTCGAAGGCCTGTTCAACCTGCTGCCCGGCGTGAAATACGGCGGCAGCCTGGCTGATGCCTTTGCGCCCGACCTGCCCATCCCCATGATCGCCACGCGCGATATTGCCGATGCGGCCACAGCGGCCCTGGACCAGCGCGGCTGGACCGGCCACCGCGTGCGCGAGCTGCTGGGCCCCGGGGACCTGAGCCACGCCCAGTTGGCCACCTTTGTGGGCGGGGTCATCGGCCAGCCCGCACTGGCCTACCAGCAGCTGCCCTATGAAGCCGCCGCCCAGGGCATGGCCCAGGCCGGCATTGCACCCGACCTGGCCCAACTGCTGGCCGAGATGGCCCGCGCGCTCAACGAGGGGCGGGTGCGCTCGGTGGAAGGCCGCCATGTGGGCAACACGACCCCGACCCCGCTGCAGGCCCTGAGCCCGGCGCTCAAGGCGGCCTACGAGGCCCTGCCCTGAAAGCACAAAGGCCACGGCAGCTTTCCCTGCCGTGGCCGATGGGATGGCGCGGGATCAGCCCAGGGCTGTGTCCAGCACCATCATGATCACAAAGCCCAGCATCAACCCGCCGGTCGCCCAGGACTCGTGCCCCTTGCGGTGCGATTCGGGGATGATCTCGTGGCTGATCACGAACAGCATGGCGCCGGCCGCAAAGCCCAGGCCCCAGGGCAGCAAGGCCGCCGAATAGCTCACGACGGCAGCACCCAGCACGGCGCCCAGCGGCTCGACCAGGCCCGAGGCCATGCCCAGCCCCACGGCCAGCCAGCGCTTGTAGCCGGCGGCCAGCAAAGCCACGGCCACCACCAGGCCCTCGGGCACGTCCTGGATGGCGATGCCCGTGGCCAGGGCGCCTGCGCGCATGGTGTCGCCGCTCGCATAGCCTACGCCGATGGCCAGGCCCTCGGGCAGGTTGTGCAACGCGATGGCAAAGACGAAGAGCCAGGTGCGGCGCAGCGTGCGCGAGGTCTGCCCGCCCTCCACCCCTTTGATGAAGTGCTCGTGCGGCAGCAGGCGCTCCATGAGCAGCAGCACCAGGGCCCCGAGCAGGATGGCCGCGCCCATGGTGCCGCCCGCCTCCCAGGCCCCGGCCCCGGCGGCGCGCGAGGCATTGATGCCCGGGATGATGAGCGAGAACGAGCAGGCCGCCAGCATCACGCCCGCGCCAAAGCCGAACATGGTGTCCTGCGTGCGCTCGGAGATGCGCTGCGAGAGCATCACCGGCAGCGTGCCCAGCGCGGTGGCTAGCGCCGCCACGCTGCCGCCCAACAGCGCCGACAGCACCACCGGCTGCTGCGCAATCCACTGCCAGATCTGCAGCGTGCCGACCACGCCCCCGGTCAGCACGATGGCCAGGCCCAGCCACTGGCGCCAGTGCAGGGGCTGGCGGGCAGCGGGGGCGTGGCCGGCAGGCAGCGCGGCGTTGTCGGGGGACGGCGGGGGAACGTTCATGGGCTCGGCTCCAGCTGGCACAGGGCGGGGTGGATGAATTCAGCCGCGCGCGGCAGCGTAGCGGCGGGCCACCTCAGCCCAGTCCACCACGTTATAGAACGCCGCGATGTACTCGGGGCGTCGGTTTTGGTACTGCAGGTAGTAGGCGTGTTCCCACACGTCCAGGCCCAGGATGGGGGTGTTGCCCGACAGCAGGCCGGCCATGAGCGGGCTGTCCTGGTTGCCCGAGCTTTCCACCACCAGCCTGCCGGCGCTGTTCACCGACAGCCAGGCCCAGCCGCTGCCAAAACGCGTGAGCGCGGCCTTGGTGAAGGCTTCCTTGAAGGCCTCGAAGCCGCCCAGGTCGGTCTTGATCGCCTCGGCCAGTGCGCCCTGCGGCTCGCCGCCCCCCGTCGGGGACATCACGGTCCAGAACAGGCTATGGTTGGCATGGCCACCGCCGTTGTTGCGCACGGGGCCCTGCAGGTTCTCGGGCAGTTGCGCGAGCCCCGCCACCAGCTCATCGATGGGCAGGCCGGCATGCGGCGTGCCTTCCAGCGCGGCGTTCAGGTTGTTGATGTAGGTCTGGTGGTGCTTGGTGTGGTGGATCTCCATCGTGCGGGCATCGATGTGGGGTTCCAGCGCGTCGTAGGCGTAGGGCAAGGCGGGCAGCGAATAGGGCATGGGTTCCTTTCAGGGGTGGGGAAATGGTGGGCAGCTCAGTGGGCGGCGCCCTGCAGCACGCCGAAAGCAGCGGCCAGCACGGCGGTGGTGTCGGGATGCGGGCCATGCGCCTGCACATGGCGCAACAAGGCAGCATGGGTCTCGCGGCTGTGGCGCCAGGCGGCCTGCTGCAACGCGCTGCCCTGGCTGCCATCGGCCATCAGGCCCAGCAGCGTGGCGTGCACGCTGCACAGCAGTTGCACCGAAGATTCCAGCGCGCCCGCCTCGGCCTGCAGGTCGGCCAGGTTCAGGTGCGAGACCACCAGCGCGGCAATGCAGTCGTCCTCACGGCCGGCCGACGGTGCCTGCACGATGCGCAAGGCGATGACCAGGGCCTGCTGCTGGTAGGCCAGCGCCATCACGGGCTGGTCCATGTGCAGCGCCGCATTGGCGCGCTGCAGCGTGCGCTCCCAATGCGCCAGCGTGGCGGGCTCGGGCGCCAGGGCGTCCCGGGCGGCGGGGGTGGTCGAAAGGCTGGATGCGTGGCGCAGGTCCATGGCAAAGCTCCTGGTGGGAGCCTTTTGCGGTGGACGGATGTAGCGTACTCAGGCAATTAAAATGATATGCATTCTCATTCGTATTGTCTAGCGAGGGGGTTTGCAAGATCTCTCTGCCTCCTCCGCAGCGATCCAATGCCACACGCCATTAACAGGTAGTAACATTACTGGCGAGAGGGCCACCCAAGGGTGGCGGAAGACGGACCCCACTCCCAGAAAGAAAGCACGATGATGATGACAAAGACCCTGGCACTGTGTGCCACCGCCCTGCTGGCCACCGGTTGCGCGTTCGCGCCTGTCGACCGGCCTGCCGCTGCCAAGCACACCCCCCAGGCCAAGACCTGGCAGGTCAAGAGCAAGGATGTACCTGCCGTGCTGGACGCCGCCAAGGCCGCCTTCGAATCCGCAGGCTACGAGACCGCGTCCATCACGCCGGAACTGGGCGAACTCAAGAGCAAGGGTCGGCCTGTGTCCATTCCCGATGTCTGCGACTGCGGCACCTGGAACGGCACCGTCATCGGCGGCTCCGCCCAGTCCGCGGTGACGGCCACCTACAAGCTGCAATCGACCGACGAGGGAACCCTTCAACTCAATCATCTGTGCGCCACCCAGTTCCGGGGCCGCAATCTCTACGGCATGGTGACTCGCCGCGAGGCCTACGCCTGCGCCAGCCGCGGCCAGGTGGAAACCGACCTGAGCCAGCGCATCGAGGGCATCCTGCGCGCGCGGAACATCTCGTTCAACTGAGCGCGGGCCAGGGGGGCGGGCGGGACCGCCATGCAGGGTAGCGCCGGTTGCCCCGCGGGCCGAAAAGCGCCAGCATCGTCCTCCATCGCAAGGCCCCTGCCCTCACCGCCGCATCCATGAAACGCTTCTACGTCGTTGCCTCGGTCCCCCTGCTGCTGGCGGCGTTGATTCCCATGGCGGCCTCGCTCTATCTGGCACAGCGCAAGGCCCGGGACGACCAGGTGGCCTACCTGACGTCGCTGGCCGACGAGGTGCTGCGCCGGGGCATCGCCTCGCGCCAGCAACTGGTGGCGGCACTGGACGAGCTGGACAAGGACCCCAGCCCGCCATGCAGCCAGGCCAGCATGGCGCGCATGCAGCAGATGGTGGGCACCTCGTTCTACCTGCAGGGCATGGGCGCGGTGGTCGATGGCACGCTGGTCTGCAGCACGCTCACGCTGGGCAGCGCTCCGGTGCCCCTGGCGGGCAAGCCCATGGTGACCTCGTCGGGCATCTCCAGCTGGATCGGGGCGCGGCTGCCGTTTGCGCCACAGCAGCCGTTTCACATCTACGCGCGCAACGGCCATGCGGTGATCATCCACCCCGGCATCGTGATCGACATGCCGGTGCTGCATGCCGATGTGGCGCTGGGGCTGGCCATCATCACGCCCAAGGCGCTCATCCGCTCCCGCGGCCCGCTGCAGGAGGCGTGGCTCGACCACTACCAGGCCCCCGGCCACAGCCAGGTGGAGAGCGGCACCCACTACATCGTCTTTCGCAGTTCCCCAAACAACAACGTCGTCGCCCTGGCCGCCGCCCCCAAGGCCATGGCCTTCGAAGGCCTGGCGCGCCAGGCCCTGGTGCTGGCCCCACTGGGCCTGCTGGCCAGTGCCACCCTGGCCCTGGGCGTGGCGGCGCTCACGCGGTGGCAGCTGTCGGCGCAGTCGCGCCTGCGCGCGGCGCTGCGGCGGCGCGAGTTCTTCGTGCTCTACCAGCCCATCGTGGACCTGCAGACCGGCCGCTGGACGGGTGCCGAGGCCTTGATGCGCTGGCGCCGCAGCAATGGCACGCTGGTGCCGCCGGACGAGTTCATTGCCGAAGCGGAGCGCACGGGCGTGGTAGCGCACCTGACCCGCTACCTGATGGACCGCGTGCTCGCAGACCTGCCCGAGGTGCTCAAGGCCTGCCCGGGCTTTCACATCAGCCTGAACCTTTCCACCCAGGACCTGGTGGCCGACGGGCCTGTGCAGTACCTGCAGCAGCGCTTCGAGGCCCAGGACCTGCCGCCGGGCGCGCTGATGCTGGAGGTGACCGAGCGCGGCCTGGTGGACACCGAAGCCGCGCGGCCCGCGCTGCAGGCCGGCCGGCAGATCGGCGCGTCGATCGCCATGGACGACTTCGGCACCGGCTATTCGAGCCTGTCCATGCTCGAATCCATCGACATCGACACGCTCAAGATCGACCGCATCTTCATCGCCAGTATCGGCGCGCAGGCGGCCATCAGCCCGGTCACCACGCACATCATCGAGATGGCACACAAACTGGGGCTGGACCTGATCGCCGAGGGCGTGGAAACGCAGTTCCAGGCCGACTTCCTGCGCGAGCGCGGCGTGCGCAATGCGCAGGGCTGGCTGTTTGCCAAGGCCATGCCGCTGCAAGAGCTGATCGCCGGGCTCAAGGCCCATGTCGGCGGGTAGCCCGGCTCAGGAGCCCGGCAACACGCTCGCACAGGCCCGCTGCAGTGCGGCGATGGCCGCACCGCGGGCGTCCGGGTGCGCATCGGCCGGGTGGCGCGCCAGCCAGCGCGCCAGCTCGTTGATGGCGCCATTCAAGGCCGAGGCACAGGCATCGACCTCCAGCGCCGGCAGGCCCGCGGGCGCCAGGATCTCGGCCACCACGGCATGCAGCTGCTGGTAGCCATGGCGCCCATCCAGCTCGGCCCAGGCCTGGGCACCCAGCACCGAGGGCCCGTCGATCAGCAGCACCTGGCGCGGGCCGGGGTGCGAGACGGCGTCGATCCAGGCCAGCGCACCGGCCAGCAACTGGTCAGGCAGTGGGGCCTTGTCATCGGCCGCCGCGTCGATGGCGGCGCTGAGTTCGGCATGCACGGCCTCGCAGACCGCGACGAACAGGTCTTTCTTGTCGCGGAAGTGGTGGTACAGCGCGCCGCGCGTGAGGCCCGTGGCCACCAGCAGCGCCTCGGTGGAGGTGGTGGCATAGCCGTCGCGCTCGAACAGCGCGCGCGCCGCCGCAATGAGTTTGGTGCGCGACTGGGCACCCTGCTCCAGGCGCCGGTTACCCGCAGCGCCCATGGAATTGGATTTTTTCGTTGACATACAGACTGTATGTATCTATATTTAATTGAACATACAGACAGTATGTACCCGAGCAATCACGGATGCAACAGGAGCCCTCCATGCCAACACCCTCTCCCTCTGCCCTTTCCCAACTGACCTCCGCCTACCCCCTGGTCACCACCGCCACCGTGCAGGCCTCGCGCGACTTCTTCGTGCAGCACCTGGGCTTCGAGGTGGTCTTCGAAGCCTCGTGGTTCGTGCTGCTGTCGCGCAACAGCACCGAGGGCGGCGCAGCATCCATCGCCTTCATGGCCCCCGACCACCCTTCGCGCCCGCCCGGCCCCGAGGTCTTCAGCGGCCAGGGCCTGCTGCTCACCCTGCAGGTTCAGGATGCCCGCCGCGAAGAGGCCCGGCTGCGCGCGGCCGGCGTGGAGATCGTCTACGCCGTGCAGCACGAGCCCTGGGGGCAGGTGCGCTTCCAGGTGCGCGACCCGTCGGGCCTGGTGCTGGACATCGTGGAGCAGGCCGAGCCGGCCGAGGGCTTCTGGGATCCGTACATGGCTGGCTGATGGCCATGGCCGCCCATGCAACCCGCCCCGTGCGTGCCCTCCTGGCCATCTCCTGGCCGCTGATCGCCACCTACTCGCTGCAGGCCGTGATCGGGCTGACAGATACCTGGTTTGCCGCGCGCATCTCGGCCGAGGCCCTGTCCGGGCTGGGCGCGCAGAGCTTTCTGAACCTGGCGGTGTTCGTGGGCCTGGGCGGGGTGGCCTTTGCCGTGCAGGTGCCCGTGGCCCAGGCCGTAGGGGCGGGCCAGGCGCAGGCTGCACGGGACTACCTCCCCGCAGGCCTGTTGGCCTCTGCCCTCACCCTGCCCTGCTTTCTGGCACTGGCCTGGGCCGGGCCCTGGCTGTTTGCGCTGTGGCAGCTGCCCGCCGAGTCCACGGCGCAGGCCGTGCAGTACTGGCAACCGCGCATGGCGGGCGGGGTGTCGGTGGTGCTGCTGTTCGCGGTGTCGAGCTACCTCGCGGGCCAGGGCCGCACGCTGGCCGCGTTGGGAGCCAATCTTGCAGCCGCCGCGGCCAATGTGCCACTCAACCAGTGGCTGATCTTCGACGCAGGCCTGGGCCTCGCCGGCTCGGCCCATGCGTCCACACTGGCCAGTCTGGTGGGGGTGGCGGTGGGGCTGGGCCTGCTGGCGCGCGGGGGGTGGAGCATGTCCTTCACCGCTCTGGCGACCCGCACCGTGGAGTTGTGGCGCAACGGCCTGCCCATCGGTGTTGCGGCGGCTGCCGATGTGCTGGCGATGGCGGTGTTTCAGCTCATGATGTCGCGCATCGGCCCGGCCGAGGGCGCTGCCACCCTGCTGCTGCTGTCGCTCACGGGCCTGGCCTTCTGGCCCGCGCTGGGCTTGGCCACGGGCAGCGCCACCCTGGTGGGCCATGCCGTGGGGGCTGGCCAGCCGCAGCAGGTCGGGCCCCTGGTGCGTGCCAGCCTGTGGCTGATGGCGGGCTGGATGGCGTTGGTGGGCGCTGCCATGGCCCTGGCCGGCCCCGCTCTGCTGGCCTGGCTGTCGGGCACGTCGGGTGATGGAGGCCCCGGTAGCCAGGCGGCGCTGGCGCTGGCCACGTCACTGATCGGTCTGGTGGCCGCCTACCAGGTGCTCGATGCCGTCAACCTGGGCAGCGCCTTTGCGCTGCGCGGCCTGGGCGACGTGCGCTGGGCCAGCGCCGTCAACACGGTGGGATCGCTGCTGCTGTTCCTGCCGCTGGCGGCCTGGCTGTCCTTCGATTCACTGGGTACCCGCATCCCGGCGCTGGGCTGGGGTGCCTGGGGCGGGTGGAGCGCCGTGGCCCTGCTCAGTGCGCTGCTGGCCGCGGCCTTTGGCGCGCGGCTGCGGCATGTGCTGCAGGCGCTGGAAGCGGTCAGCCCTGCTCGTCGTCCGGCGTGAACACCTGGCCGGCCACCATGTCCCATTCGGCGATCTGCTCATTGGCGGCGACCAGCCGGCCCACCAGCAGCTTGATGAAGGCCTTGTCGAAGCGCGACTGCAGGTCTTCGGAGGCCTCGCGCAGTGCGGGGTTGCGGACTTTGAGCACCAGCACCTCGGTCTCGGCCACGGCGGTGGCCGTGCGCAGGCGGTTGTCCGGGCGCAGGTAGGTCATCTCGCCCAGGGTGACGCCCGGGCCCAGGGTGCTCAGCGTCCAGCCCTGGCGGCTCACGCCCACCTGGCCTTCGATGAGAATGCAGAACGAGTCGCCGGGCTGCCCTTCGCGCATGAGCACGGTGCCGCGCTCCAGCCGGCGCCAGTTGCCCAGGCGCATCAGCTCCCACAGCGCTACGTCGTGGAAGTCGGCGAAGAACGGCAGCTCGCGCAGCCGGCCGAAGCGCTCGGCCTCGGTGTCCTGCGAGCGCTGGCGCGGCAGGTCGCGGTGGGCGTCGAGCAGGGCCTGGGCGAAGTCGCCCCAGGTGGCAAAGCGGTCGGCCGGCTTCTTGGACAGCGCGCGCAGCAGCACGGCATCCACATGCCCGGGCAGCGATACGCGCAGCAGGCTCGGCGGCGTGGGGTCTTCGTGGCTGATCTTGTAGAGCGTGGCGAAGTCGGTCTCGCCGTCGAACGGGCGGCGGCCCGTGAGCAGCTCGTACACCACGATGGCCAGCGAGAACATGTCGCTGTGGTGCGTGAGGTCTTCCTCGCGCACCTGCTCGGGCGACATGTAGGAGGGCGAGCCCACCATGCCCGAGAGCTGGGTGGCATCGCTGCGCAGCGAGAGCGCGGCGCCAAAGTCGGTGAGCTTGACGTCGCCATTGGCGGCCAGCATCAGGTTGGCGGGCTTGATGTCGCGGTGCACCAGGCCTTCGCGGTAGGCGTATTCGAGCGCGTTGCAGCACTTGAAGGCGATGTCCAGCACCTGGGGCACGGGCAGCAGCGCATCGGCCCGGGCGTGGGCTGCCAGGGGCTGGCCGTCCACGTATTCGAGCACCAGGTAGGGCTGGGCCGCGTCCTCGTCGGCATCGAGCAGGCGCACGATGTGCGGGTGCTTGAGCCGGCCGGACATGGCCGCCTCGTTGCGCAGCAGGCGGCGGTAGCGCTCGGCCTGATCGGGCTGGGCCAGCAGGTGCGCATGCATCTGCTTGATGGCCACGCGCTTGCCACGGAAGCCGTCGAGCCCCAGGTAGACGATGCCGCTGGCACCACGCCCGAGCTCACGCTCGATGCGGTACTTGCCGATGGTCGGGGGGATGAGCGGGGGCGTGGCGGTCATGGGCATCCGGGTGGCGATCCCTGCATTGTGGCAAAAGCGGCGGCCCGCAACCGCCACCACCATGCCGATCAGTGGCTTTTTGCACGCAGACGGACTCCAGGGTGTTCCCGGGGTGTCCCGCCCGTTGTTCCATTTCCGAACAACGGGTGTGCCATGGCACACCCCGAGCCCGCTGCACGCGCTGTCGGCACATCGGTCCGCAGCCGCATGGGTGCTTGGTTTGCGGCGAATCGACGCCTCCTTGGGCCCGCTGGCACGGGCATTGCGCCCATCTCCGGCTGCAGGCCCGCCGAGCGGTGCCTGGCACAACCCAACCACCTCAGGAGACACAGCATGAACATGGCAGAAATCGCCAGCCTCGGCATCGCCAACCCCTACAAGAAGCAGTACGGCAACTTCATCGGCGGCCAGTGGGTGGCCCCCATCGACGGGCAGTATTTCGAGAACAGCTCGCCCATCAACGGCCAGGTGTTCACCGCCATCCCGCGCTCCAACGACAAGGACATCAACGCCGCGCTGGACGCGGCCCACAAGGCGAAAACGGCCTGGGGCAAGACCTCGACCACGGACCGCGCCAACATCCTGCTCAAGATCGCCGACCGCATGGAGGCCAACCTGCTGACCATCGCCGTGGCCGAGACCATCGACAACGGCAAGCCGCTGCGCGAGACCATGGCGGCCGACATCCCGCTGGCCATCGACCATTTCCGCTACTTTGCGGGCGCGATCCGCGCCCAGGAAGGCGGCATCAGCGAGATCGACCACGACACCATGGCCTACCACTTCCACGAGCCGCTGGGCGTGGTCGGGCAGATCATTCCCTGGAACTTCCCCATCCTGATGGCGGTATGGAAGCTGGCCCCTGCGCTGGCAGCGGGCAACTGCGTGGTCCTGAAGCCTGCCGAGCAGACGCCCGCCTCCATCCTGGTGCTGCTGGAGATCGTGGCCGACCTGCTGCCGCCCGGCGTGGTCAATGTCGTCAACGGCTTTGGCCTGGAGGCCGGCAAGCCCCTGGCCAGCAGCCCGCGCATCGCCAAGATCGCCTTCACGGGCGAGACCACCACGGGCCGGCTCATCATGCAGTACGCCAGCCAGAACATCATCCCGGTGACGCTGGAGCTGGGTGGCAAGAGCCCCAACGTGTTCTTCGCGGACGTGATGGACGCCGACGACGGCTTCTTCGACAAGGCGCTCGAAGGCTTTGCGATGTTCGCGCTGAACCAGGGCGAGGTCTGCACCTGCCCAAGCCGCGCGCTGATCCAGGAATCGATCTACGAGCGCTTCATGGAGCGTGCCCTGAAGCGCGTGGCCGCCATCAAGCAAGGCCACCCGCTCGACAAGAGCACCATGATCGGCGCGCAGGCCTCGCAGGAGCAGCTCGAAAAGATCCTCTCGTACCTGGACCTGGGCAAGCAGGAAGGCGCACAGTGCCTGATCGGCGGCGCGCGCAACAACCTCCCTGGCGACCTGGCCGGCGGCTACTACATCCAGCCGACGGTCTTCAAGGGCCACAACAAGATGCGCATCTTCCAGGAGGAGATCTTCGGCCCCGTGCTGTCGGTCACCACCTTCAAGACCGAAGAGGAAGCGCTTGAGATCGCCAACGACACGCTGTACGGCCTGGGCGCCGGCGTCTGGAGCCGCGACGGCAACCGCGCCTTCCGCATGGGCCGGGGCATCCAGGCCGGGCGCGTGTGGACCAACTGCTACCACCAGTACCCGGCGCACGCGGCCTTCGGCGGCTACAAGCAGTCAGGCATCGGCCGCGAGAACCACAAGATGATGCTGGACCACTACCAGCAGACCAAGAACCTGCTGGTGAGCTACACCCAGGCCCCCCTGGGCTTCTTCTGAGCCCGCAGCCCATGGCCGACACCCTGGCCCACGAAGCCGCCCTGCCGGGCCAGGACACGGACCCACCGGCCCCACCGGCACGTGTCCTGGCCACGCCCGAGGCCCTGGCGCTGATCGCCCAGCTCCACGGCCAGCACGGCCCACTGATGTTCCACCAGTCGGGCGGCTGCTGCGACGGCAGCGCGCCCATGTGCTTTGCGCGCGGCGAGTTCCTGGTGGGTGACTCGGACGTGCTCCTCGGCCACATCGGCGGCGAACCCTTCTACATGAGCCGGCCGCAGTTCGCGGTGTGGGAGCACACCCAGATCACCGTGGACGTGGTGCCCGGCGGGGGCGGCATGTTCTCGCTGGAGCGGCCCACGGGCCAGCGCTTCCTGATCCGCTCGCGGCCGTTCACCCAGGATGAGTTGCAGGCATTGCAAAGCCACCCGGTGGCTTGACCCCAATCCCCCTGGCGCGCGCGGCGAACCAGGGGGATTTCATTTTTCCGGCCATGCGGCCATGGCAGTCCGGGCCATGTCCTGCAGGTCCGCCAGGTCGGCCCCATCGCGCCCCTGGATGGCCATGCCCTGCACCACGCCCAGGTAGAAGCGGGCCAGCCGGTCGATGATCGTGGTCTGCGGCAACTCGCCCGCAGCCATCGCACGCTGGAGCCCCGCGCGCAGCTTGGCGAGCGAACCCTCGCGGGCGTACCGGGCTGTGTCGGGCGAGCCGCCCGGGCACTCTTCGCCCGTGGCCAGCGTCACCATGCAGCCCGAGGGCATGCCCTCCCGGCCCGCCACGACCCCGGCGGCGGCCAGCAGCGCTGTCTGCATGCCCTCGCGCACCGTGGCGCTGCCATCGACATGGTTCCAGATCATCTCGTCGGCCGCTGCGCTGTAGCGCCCGATGGCCTCGGCGTACAGGGCCTCCTTGCTGCCGAAAGCCGCGTACAGGCTGGGCGAGCGGATGCCCATGGCCGCGCACAGGTCGTTCATGGAGGTGGCCAGAAAGCCCTGGCGCCAGAAAACCTCCACGGCGGCCTGCAAGGCGGCATCGCGGTCAAACGCCCTCGGTCGGCCCAGAACCGGCATGGAAATCACCTTTCATTAATTTTGTGTTGATCGACACAATAAATCGATTGACAGCAAAGATCAATGCCGCAATCATTCTGTATCGATCAACACAGAAAGGTAATTCATGCTACTTTCCAACAAACGCGCCCTCGTCACGGGGGCCAGCCGGGGTATCGGCGCCGCGATTGCCAAGACCCTGGCCGCCGAGGGCGCCGACGTCGCCATCACCTATGAAAAGTCCGCCGAACTGGCCGCTGGCGTGGTGCGCGAGATCGAGGCCCTGGGCCGGCGGGGCACCGCCATCCAGGCCGACAGCGCCGACGCTGCGGCCGTGCAGGCCTCGGTACAGAAGGCGGTGGCCTTCCTGGGCGGCATCGACATCCTGGTCAACAACGCCGGCATCTTCCACATGGGCCTGGTGAAGGATGCGGCGCTCACAGATATCGACGCCATCCTGAACGTAAATGTGCGCGCACCGGTCCTTGCCAGCCAGGCGGCCATTCCCCACCTGGGCCAGGGCGGGCGCATCATCCACATCGGCAGCTGGTTCGCCGAGCAGGTGCAGTGGCCGGGCTTGAGCATCTATGCGATGTCCAAATCGGCCCTGGCCTCGTTCACCAAGGGCCTGGCCCGCGAACTCGGGCCCGAGGGGATCACCGTGAACCTGGTGCAGCCGGGCGCCATCGACACCGACATGAACCCGGCCGCCGGACCACTGTCCGACCTGATCCGCCAGCCCATCGCCGTCGGCAAGTACGGCAGCGGCGAGGACATCGCCCATGCCGTGGCCTTCCTGGCCAGCGCCAAGGCGCAGTACATCACCGGCACGGCGCTCACGGTGGACGGCGGTATGCTCGCATAAAGACTGACTGGAGGAGACCGTGATGACCGCACCCGCCGCCACCTTCCGTGCACTGCACGCCAACGGCACCTTGCTGCGCCTGCCCAATGCCTGGGATGCCGCCAGCGCCCGGCTCTTTGAGAGCCTGGGGGCCATGGCCATCGCCACCACCAGTGCCGGTGTGGCCTGGTCGCAGGGCTATGCCGATGGCTACGCCATGCCCATCGACGTGGTGGTGGCGTTCGCCAAAAACCTGGTGCGGGTGCTGCGGGTCCCCCTGTCCGTGGACATGGAAGACGGCTATTCGGACGACCCGGCCCAGGTCGCCGACCTGGCCGCGCGCCTGGCCGGCGCCGGTGTGGCCGGCATCAACCTCGAAGACGGGCGCAAGCCCCCCGAATTGCTGGCGCGCAAGGTGCAGGCGATCCGGGAGCGGCTGGCCCGGGACGGGCTGGACCTGTTTGTCAATGCGCGCACGGACATTGTCCTGGCGCGCCTGGTCGATGAAGGCCGCTTCGCCGAGGAAGCCATTGCACGCGGCCAGCTGTACGGCAGCGCAGGCGTCGACGGCCTGTTCGTCCCCGGGCTCACCGATGCGGCGCAGATCCGGGCTGTCGTGGCCGGCGTTGACCTGCCGCTCAACCTGATGGCCTGGGGCGGCCTGGCCAATGCCGCCGAACTGCAGGCCCTGGGTGTGAAGCGGCTCAGCGCGGGCTCCGGCATTCCGCAGGCCTTGTGGGGCCAGGCCGCGGCGCTGGCGACGGATTTCCTGCAGGCGGGCGACTCCAGCAAGCTGCAGGGGCAGATCCCCTATGCGGAGATGCAGAAGCTGTTCAGTTGACCCCTTTGGCCGTCACGCGGCCTGGGCGCGCAGGTGCCGGTACACGGTATTGCGCGACACGCCCAGCGCACGCGCCACGGCCGAGACGTTGCCGCCCTGCGCGGCCAGGGCCTGCGCAATCGCGGCGGCCGTGATGGCCTGCAGGGGCTGCGCGGCAGGCGCAGGTCCATCGGCGGCTGCGGGCACAGCTGCAGCGGCCTCGCACTCCTCCAGAAAATCCTCGGGCAGGTGCTCGCGCCGGATGGCGGTATCGCCCTCGGCCATCAGCGCCGCCGTGCGCAGCACATTGCTCAGCTGGCGCAGATTGCCGGGCCAGGCGCAGCGCGCGAACAAGGCCATCATCTCGGGCGCCACCGGCAGCGGCGGCGTGCCCGAATCGGCCGCTGACTGCAGCACGCGCTGCACGATGGCTGCCAGGTCGCTGCGCTCGCGCAAAGCCGGCAGGCGCACCACCAGGCCGTTCAAGCGGTAGTACAGGTCCTGGCGGAAGCTGCCTTGCGCCATCATCTCGCGCAGGTTGCGGTGGGTGGCGCAGACAAGCTGGATATCCACATCAATCTGGCGCGTGCCGCCCAGGGGCGCCACGCTGCGCTCCTGCAGCACGCGCAGCAACCGCGCCTGCAGCGCCAGCGGCATGTCGCCGATCTCGTCGAGGAACAAGGTGCCGCCATGGGCCTGCACGATCTTGCCGGGGCTGCCCTTGCGCCGCGCGCCGGTGAAGGCGCCCTCTTCGTAGCCAAACAGCTCGGACTCGATCAGCGATTCGGGGATGGACGCGCAGTTCACCGCCACGAACGGTGCCTGGCGGCGCGGCCCGTCGTGGTGGATGGCGCGGGCCAGCAGTTCCTTGCCGGTGCCGGTCTCGCCCTGGATCAGCGTGGCAATGCCACGGCCCAGCAGCTTGGTGACGCGCTCGATGGCCTGGGCCAGGGCCGGGTCGCCGGTGTTGAGGTAGCGCAAGCCCGAGAGCCCGCCCGGCCTGGCAGCAGGCCGCACAGGCGCGCGCCCCGGTTCGGCGCCATCGGCGGCGATCCACAGCCGCTCGGCCTGCGGCCGGTGCTCGGGCCGGGCCATCACGGTCACGCCGCCGGGCAGGCGCAGCGTCAGCAGCGTGCCCGGTGCCCTGCGGCACTGGTCCAGCACCTGGCCCAGGTCCACGCCGAACAGCGAGCCGAAGGTATGGGCCTGCAACGCGCTGTGCGACAGGCCGAGCTGGAATTGCCCGCTGCGGTTGGCCGACAGGAATCGCCCATCGGGGGTGAAAGCGGCCAGCCCCTCCACCAGCGTACCCAGGAACTCGGGCCGGGCATGGAAGTGCAGGCGCACCGCGTCCTCGTGCACCTGGTTCCAGAGGTGGTTTTCCACCATCTGGGCCGACATGCGCACCAGCGCCATGGTGTGCTTGCTCTGGCTGCGGTGGTCGCCGCTCACGTCGATGGCGCCCAGCGCCCTGCCCTGCGGGTCCAGAATGGGCACGCACGAGCAGGTGAGGAACTGGTTGGCACGCAGGTAATGCTGGCCGGCATGCACCTGCACGGCCTGACCCAAGGTGAGCGCGGTGCCGATGGCATTGGTGCCCTTGCGCTCCTCGGTCCACACGCCGCCGGGGCGCAGGGCCACGCGGTCGGCCCGGGCCACGAAATCGTCGTCACCCAGGGCATGCAGGATCACGCCCTCGGGGTCGGTCAGCAGCACCATGCTGTGGGTGCCCGCGATCTGGTGGTAGAGCGTCTCCATCACCGGGAGCGCATGGTCGGTGAGCACCCGGTTGCGCTGCAGCGCGCACCGCAGGTCGGCACTGGCCAGGGGCATGGCGTCCAGGGTGTCCTGCGCGCGCAGGCCGAAGGCGGCCGAGCGCGCATGGGCGTGGGGAATCAGGTCGCGCGGCGCCGCCAGGGCGGTGGGCTCCAGGTGCATGGGCTTGTCTCCTTGCAGCCGGGGCAGTCAGCGCCGCCCGGCATTTGGGGAAACCTTAGCATGCCGGCCTTACGCCAACTTGCACCGACAGGCTGGCATCAGGGCCTTTAAGCGAGTGCCTGGGCAAAATCCGCTTGAAGGTCCTCGAATTCTTCCAACCCCAGCGACAGGCGGATCATGCCGTCGCCAATGCCCATGTTGGCGCGCACGGCGGGGCCGGCCTCCCAGAAGATGGTGTGCGCCACCGGGATGATGAGCGTGCGCGTGTCGGCCAGGCCCGTGGCCTTGATCGGCAGTTGCAAGCGGTTGCAAAAAGCCAGGCATTGGTCGGCATCGCGCAGCTCGAAGGCCAGCAGCCACGAGCCGGCCTTGAAGTGCTTGCGTGCGATAGCGTGCTGGGGATGGGACTCGAGCATGGGGTAGTGCACGCGGGCAATCGCGGGGTGCTGCTCCAGCCATTGGGCCAGGGCCAGGGCCGTGGCGCTGGTGCGGTCCATGCGCAAAGCCAGGGTCTCGGCCCCCAGCGCCAACTGGTGCGCGGCGTTAGACGACAGCATGCCGCCCATGTCGCGCAGGCCCTTTTTACGGATCTGCTGCAGGCCCCAGCCCTTGGCGTCGCCCTTGCGGTAGGGAGCGAAGATGTTGGGGTAGTTGCTCCAGTCGAACAGGCCGGTGTCGGTGACCGCGCCGCCCAGAGCATCGCCCAGGCCGCCGATGCTCTTGGTCAGCGAGTTGATGACCAGCCCGGCGCCCACGGTCACAGGGCGAAACAGGTAGGGCGAGGCCACGGTGTTGTCCACCACATAGAGCAGGCCGCGCTCCTTGCACAAGGTGCCGATGGCCTCCAGGTCCGGGATCTGCGTGCCGGGGTTGGCAATGGTCTCCACGAACACCATGCGCGTGTTGGGGCGCACGGCGGCGGCCACCTTGGCCGGGTCGGTCACATCCACGGTGGTCACCTCGATGCCCAGGTCGGCCAGGGTGCCGAAGACACTGTTGGTGTTGCCGAAGACGAACTGGCTGGCCAGCAGGTGGTCACCCGCCTTGAGCAGGGTAAGGAACGTGGCGCACACGGCCGCCATGCCCGTGGCGAACACGATGGAGCCCTGGCCCCGCTCCATCTGCGTGACCTTGGCCTCCAGCGCCGCTGTGGTGGGCGTGCCCTGGCGGGCGTAGTTGAAGCCGCCTTTCAGGGTGCCCTGGAACACGCCGATCAGGTCTTCCACCTTCTCGTAGCCGTACTGCACCGAGGTGTGGATGGGTTGGTGCACGGCGCCGTACTCGGTGCCGGCCAGGCGGTCGGCATGCACGATCTGGGTGGTGAACTGGCGGGTAGGCTGGTCGTTGCTGCTGCTGCTCATGGAAATACGGGCTTGCTACTGTGCGGAATCTGGGAAGACTAAAACTCAGCGCTCGGGCGCTATCTGTTCGGCGTAATCGTACAGGGCGCCGAGGATGTCCTGGGTGCGGTCATCGTCGGCGGTCTCCGAGAGATTGTCGATCTCGGTGAACAACTGCTCCACCGTGCGCGCGCCGCCGGCCCCGTCGAACAGGCAGGCAGCGCGGTGCGCCTCCCAGCGCTCGTGCTCCTCGGGCGTGAGCGTATCGGGGAAGTTGCGCGCACGGTAGCGCCAGACCAGTTCCTTCAGGCGCGGGTCGTCAAACGACAGGCGCGTGCGCGCCAGCTTCTCGCCGCTCATTGCGCGCATGTCGGTGAGCTGGCGCCGGTCGCCATTGCCCACGAAGCCGCCGTAAAGGTCCTGGTCCACATCGGGCCGGGGCTCCTCGGGGCGTGCGAACACCGCGGGCCAGATGGCGCTCATGTCGGGCAGCACGCGCGCGATCTCGGCATGCTGCGCGGCCTGGGCCAGGTCCATCTTCCAGTGGCGCGCGCGCTCGGCGGTGAGGGTGTTCACATTGCCCACCACCATGGGCGACTTGTTCAGGTGGATGGTCTTGATCGGCAGGCGGGTCACGCCCTCGGGCAGGTCGGCAGCGCGCGAGAACATGCGCAGGCGAATCTCCTCCACGCCCATGCTGGCCAGCGGCGTGGGGTCGTGCGCCAGATCCCAGGCGATCAGCTCGTTCTTGTTGGTCGGGTGGCTGGCCAGCGGCCACATCACGGCCAGGCAGCCGCGCTCCACCGGAAACATGCCCGAGACATGCAGGAAGGGCTTGGCCGTGATGGCCGTGGCCGGCAGGCGCAGCTCGGCAGCCACGCGGTCCTTCTTGTGCAGGCCAAGCGCAAAGTCGAACAGCTTGGTGTTGTGCTGGCGGATGAGGCGCGCCAAGGCGATGGTGGCGCGCACGTCCGACAGCGCATCGTGCGCAGCCTCGTGCAGCAGGCCGTTGGCCTTGGACAGGTCTTCGAGCTTGAAGCTCGGCGAGCCGTCTTCCTTCTTGGGCCAGTTGATGCCGTCGGGGCGCAGCGCATAGGTCATGCGCACCACGTCCAGCAGGTCCCAGCGGCCGCACTGGTTCTGCCATTCGCGCGCGTACGGGTCGATCAGGTTGCGCCAGAACATGAAGCGCGTGATCTCGTCGTCGAAGCGGATGGTGTTGTAGCCCACGCCGATGGTGCCGGGCCGCGCCAGCTCGGCCTCGATGCGGGCGGCGAAGGCGTGTTCGGGCATGCCCTGCTCCAGGCACTGCTGGGGAGTGATGCCGGTGATCAGGCACGACACGGGGTCGGGCAGGTAGTCGCTCGCAGGCTGGCAGAAGATGTTCAGCGGCTCGCCGACTTCGTTGAGCTCGGCATCGGTGCGGATGGCCGCGAACTGCGCGGGCCGGTCGCGGCGCGTGTTGGCCCCGAAGGTTTCGTAGTCGTGCCAGAGAAAGGTATGCATGAAAGGAAATTGCTACGGTCAGAAACACCAGAAGGCGCAAGTATGCCGGGCACGGGACAATGGGGCATGCCCAGAACGCTTTCAATTCCCTTGGTTTCGCATTTTTCTTTGCCTCCGACCCGCCCCGCACTGACCACCCTGGCCCTGGCAAGCGCCCTGGCCCTGTCGGGATGCGCCACGTCCCCGGCACCAGGCACCCCCATGACCCCCGCGCCCCGCCCTGCTGCGGCACCGGCCCCCACGCCCGCACCAACCGCACCGACCGTACTGCCTGCGCAAGACGCCGAGCAGGCCGGCTTTGCCGCGTGGATCGAGGCGTTCTCGCGCGAAGCCCTGGCCGCAGGCATACGGCCGGCTACGGTGCAACAGGCCCTGGCCCATGCCAGGCTGCAGCCGCGCGTGATCGAGCTTGACCGCGCCCAGCCCGAATTCAGCCGCACGCCCTGGGCCTACCTGGACAGCGCCGTGTCGGCCCAGCGCATCGCCCAGGGCCAGGCCAAGCGGGCCGAGCACCAGGCAGCCATCGACGCGGCGGCCACGCGCTACGGCGTGCCGGCCTCCATCATCACGGCCATCTGGGGCATGGAGAGCAACTATGGCAGCAACTTCGGCAACTTCCGCGCCGTGGATGCGCTGGCCACGCTGGGCTTCGAAGGCCGGCGTGCCGCCTGGGCACGCAGCGAGCTGCTGGCGGCCCTGCGCATCCTGGACCAGGGCGACATCAGCGATGAACGCATGGTCGGCTCCTCGGCCGGCGCCATGGGGCACACGCAGTTCCTGCCCTCGGTCTTCCTGGCCTATGCGGTGGATGCCGATGGCGACGGCCACCGCGACATCTGGGGCAGCATTCCCGACGTGGCGGCCTCTACCGCGAATTTCCTTGCGCGCATGGGCTGGCAGGCCGGCCAGCCCTGGGGTGTGGAGGTGCGGCTGCCGCCCAGCTTCGACTACGCCCGCGCCGAGCAGAACGTGCGCCAGACGGCTGCGCAGTGGGCCGCTGAGGGCGTGCAGGGCGTGGACGGGCAGCCCTTGCCCGCGCTGGACGCAGCCTCCATCGCGACGCCGGCCGGCGCGCGCGGCCCGGCCTTCCTGGTGGGACAGAACTTCCGCACTATCCTGCGCTACAACAACTCGGTGAGCTACGCCCTGGCCGTGGGCCTGCTGGCGCGCCAGATCGAGGGCGGCAGCAGCGTGGTGGCCGCCTGGCCGCGCGACCTCGCGCCCCTGTCGCGCAGCCAGTTGCAACAGATGCAGGAGCAACTGAACCAGCGCGGCTTCAACGCCGGCACGCCCGATGGCGTGATGGGCCCGGCCACGCGCACCGGACTGCGCCAGTACCAGCAGAGCATCGGTGCGGTGGCCGATGGCTATCCCACGGCCGAGCTGCTGCAGCGCCTGGCCGCGCCCTGAAATGCAACACCCTCTGAGGCGCTTCGCGCATTCACCCCTCTCTCATATTGCTTCGCCATCTGGGAGGGGTGCGCCCCCCGGTGCTGCGGGGCGGCCCTTGCACGGGGGCACTGGCCTTGGCCGCGCCAGTTTCATGCGTCGCGGGTGGCGCACGGCGCAATGGACAATGGATACGAACGGCCCGGCCCGTCACTCCGCCAGGAAAGCGCGCATGCGCGAATGCTGCTCAATGAGCGCATCGAAGCAGGCAAAGTAGAACGCTGGCGCCCCGTCGATGGCCAACAGCTCATCTCGCGTGACAAGCCGGCCCGAATAGCCTTGTGGCGCTGTAATGGGCGATGCGCCCGGGTCCTCGATGCGCGCGCCTTCCACGTTGCCGTGCAGCGTGACCAGCCAGTCCCGCGGATCCTCGGCCGATCCCCGCGTGACGATGGCCAGCCAGATCGCGCAAGCCTCGCCAGGCTCCCGCAGCAACAGGGCGCGGAACCAGCCGCCGCCCTGCGCCAGATGGAGCACGCCATCGAGGCGCTCGCGCAGGGCGCCGCAGCCGCACGGGCACGGCACCATCGCGCAGCCGGTTTCCTCGACCCGGATCGCAAGCTGCGGCGCCATGCCCTGCGCCACTACCGGACAGCCACCGCGCCCATACTGCCGGCCTCAGCGCGCCTTGGTCTGGGCGGCCTGGCTGATGATGCCCACCTCACGCGCCACATAAGCGTACTGTCGGTTGTGGATGTCGGCCACGGCCCAGGCGCTGGCCTTCACCTGCTTGGCGGCCGTGCACTTGGAGACCCGCGGATCGGGGCCTGAGCTGGCCGTCACGGCCTGCATGAGCGTGGACACGTGGGGCTGCTTTTGCTTTTCCAGCTCCCAGTAGCCCGCGGAGCTGTAGGCCTTGCGCAGCATTTCGGCCTGCTGCTCCTGCGACCAACCGCGCGCCACGCCATTGGCCTTGAGCTGGGATTCGAGGCGGGCTCGGTTGCGCTGCGGCCCGTCGCCCACGGTCTTGAGTGCAGCGTCGATCTCGGCCTGCGCCGCGGTGTAGCGGGCGCCCGAGCCGCACTCGGTCGGGCTCGCATGCGCGGCGCCTGCCAGGGCCAGGGCCAGCAGCGAGGATGCAGAAAGTCGGGTCAGTGCCATGGTGTCGGAGCCTCGGCCAAACAAGGGGCCGCACCATGGCGGCCGAATCGTCCAATGTAGCGCGCACTCCACGGCACGCCAAGGCCCGGAGGGCCTCAGGGCCCGCACACCGCGCACGGATGATGCGCAAACCAGACACTGCCCGCCGCACCGAGGCCACAGGGGCTTCTCAGGCGGGCCCTGCAAGGTGGCAGGCCAGGCCGTAACATGCCGCCCATGCCCCTGCTCGACCCTGCCCTCATCCGCGACTGGCACGCCCATGTCTACTTCGACGCATCGAGCCGCGACGCGGCCTGGGCGCTGCGCGAAACCATTGCCCGGGAGCTGGCGGGGCATGTGGAGATCGGCCGCTTCCACGAGCGGCCCGTGGGCCCGCACCCGATGTGGAGCTACCAGTTGGCCTTTGGCCCGGCCGGGTTCACCCACGTGATGGGCTGGCTGGCGCTCAACCACGGCGCGCTCGACGTGTTCGCCCACCCCAATACCGGTGATGGCCTGCGCGACCACCGCGACTGCGCGGTGTGGCTGGGGCGGTCGCACACGCTCAAGCTGGCGGGCTTCACCGGCTGAGCGGGCCCGGGCCATGAAAAAAGCCCACCGGCTGGTGGGCTTTGGCTGGCCGCAGCACCGCAGGGTGCTGCGCCGGGGGGATCAGCGCTCCAGCGCCAGGGACACGCCCATGCCGCCGCCGATGCACAGTGCGGCCACGCCCTTCTTGGCGTCGCGGCGCTGCATTTCGTGCAGCAGGGTCACCAGGATGCGGCAGCCGGAGGCACCGATGGGGTGGCCAATGGCGATGGCACCGCCGTTGACGTTGACCTTGCCAGGATCGATCTCCAGCTCCTTGTTCACCGCGCAGGCCTGTGCGGCAAAGGCCTCATTGAGTTCGAACAGGTCCACATCGGCGGCGTTCCAGCCAGCGCGCTGCAGGGCCTTGCGCGTGGCCGACACGGGCCCCATGCCCATGGTGGCGGGGTCCAGGCCCGTGGTGCCGAAGGAGGCGATGCGCGCCAGGGGCTTGAGGCCCAGGGCGGCGGCCTTCTTGGCCGTCATCACCACCACGGCGGCAGCGCCGTCGTTCAGGCCCGAGGCATTGCCGGCCGTGACCGTGCCGGTCTTGTCGAAGGCAGGGCGCAGGCCAGCCAGGGCGTCGGCATTGGTCTTGCGGTTGAGGTATTCATCGGTGTTGAAGAAGATGGGGTCGCCCTTCTTCTGTGCCAGCGCCACATCCACGATTTCATAGGCGAACTTGCCGGCGTCCTGCGCGGCGGCGGCCTTGAGCTGGCTGTTCAGGGCCAGGGCGTCCTGCTGTTCGCGGGTGATGCCGTACTGCTTGGCCACGTTCTCGGCGGTGATGCCCATGTGGTACTGGTTGTACACGTCCCACAGGCCGTCCACGATCATGGTGTCGACCAGCTTCCAGTCGCCCATGCGCTGGCCGTCGCGCGAGTTCGGCAGCACGTGGGGCGCCAGGCTCATGCTTTCCTGGCCGCCGGCGACCACGATCTCGCTGTCGCCCCAGGCCACGGCCTGGGCGGCCAGCATCACGGCCTTGAGGCCCGAGCCGCAGACGGCGTTGATGGTGAGCGCAGGCGTTTCCTGGGCCACACCGGCCTTCATGGAGGCCTGGCGCGCAGGGTTCTGGCCCACACCGGCCGTCAGCACCTGGCCCATGATGACCTCACCCACTTGGCCGGCCGACAGGCCGGCGCGCGTGATGGCTTCGCGGATCACGATCGAGCCCAGCTCGGTGGCGGGCACCTTTGCCAATGCGCCGCCAAACTTGCCCACCGCGGTGCGGGTGGCCGAAACGATGACGATGTCTTCCATGGAATGTCCTTCTTTTCTGGAGGTGGATGTCTGGGGTGGATTGTCTCAGGTCGGCTGGTCAGGCTTTTTGCTGCACGTAGCGGCCCGGGGCCGGCTCGATGGCCTTGAACTTGCTGCCCTTGCCATAGCCCTTGGGCGCGGCAATCTGCTTGCCGGCGTGGCCCTTGAGCCAGGCGGACCAGTCGGTCCACCAACTGCCCGGGTGTTCGGTGGCGCCCTGCAGCCATTGGTCGAGCGTGCCGGGGAACTTGCCGTCGGCACGGATCCAGTGGCTGCGCTTGCCCTTGGCGGGCGGGTTGATCACGCCCGCGATGTGGCCCGAAGCCCCCATCACGAAGCGCTTCTTGCCCGGCAGCACCTGGGTGGAGGCGTAGGCGGCCGTGGCCGGGACGATGTGGTCCTCGCGCGAGCCGTAGATGTAGGTGGGCAGCGTGAGCTGGCCCAGGTCCATCTTCTCGCCACAGACGCTGAGCTTGCCCGGCTTGACCAGATTGTTCTCGAGGTAGAAATTGCGCAGGTACCAGGCGTAGAACGGCCCGGGCAGGTTGGTGCTGTCGCTGTTCCAGTACAGCAGGTCGAAGGGCGGCGGCGTCTCACCCTTGAGGTAGTTGCCCACCACGTAGTTCCAGACCAGGTCGTTGGGGCGCAGGAAGCTGAAGGTCGAGGCCAGGTCCTGGCCCTTCATCAGGCCGCCGCTGCCCATCTGCATCTCGCGGAACTTGACGAAGTTCTCGTCGATGAAGACGTCCAGGATGCCGGTGTCGGTGAAGTCGATCAGCGTGGTCAGGAAGGTGGCGCTGGCCACGGGCTCCTGGCCGCGCGCGGCCAGCACCGTGAGCGCGTTGGAGAGGATGGTGCCGCCCACGCAGAAGCCCAGGGCGTTGATCTGCCCGGCGCCGGTGATGGCCTGCACCACCTCGATGGCGGCGATGGCGCCGTCCTCGACATAGTTGTCCCAGGTCTTCTTGCCCAGGGAATCGTCGGGATTGCGCCAGCTCACGACGAAGGTGTGGTGGCCTTCGCTCACCGCATAGCGGATCAGCGAGTTGTCGGGCTGCAGGTCCAGGATGTAGAACTTGTTGATGCACGGCGGCACCAGCAGGAAGGGGCGCTCGTAGACCTTGGCCGTGAGGGGCTTGTACTCGAGCAGCTGGAACAGCTCGTTCTCGAAGACCACGGCGCCCTCGGTGGTGGCCACGTTGCGGCCCACCTCGAACAGGCTTTCGTCGGTCATCGAGACATGGCCTTGCTGCAGGTCGTGCAGCAGGTTCTGCATGCCCTTGGCGATGCTCTCGCCCTTGGTCTCGATGGCCTTCTTCTGCGCTTCGGCGTTGAAGGCCAGGAAGTTGCTGGGCGCCATGGCGGCCATCCACTGCTCCACGCCGAAGCGGATGCGGGCACGGGTCTTCTCGTCGGCTTCCACCGCATCGGCCAGGCCCATCAGGGTGCGGGCGTTGAGCAGGTAGGCGGCAGCAGAAAAGGCCGCCACCGGGTTGCTGGCCCAGCCTTCACCGGCAAAGCGCTTGTCCTTGACCTCGGCCTTGCCCTGCAGGCTCTGCGCCCACAAGGCCTGCGCCTCTTCCAGGTATTGCTTTTGCAGCGCCTGCAGCTTGTCGGGCGACAATTGCACGGGTGCGGCCGTGGCCGCACCGGCGGGCGTACCCAGGTCCATTTTCTGGAAGGATTGGACGGCCTGTGCCCAACCTTGACCGAAAATCTGCTGGAACTGCTGGGCGCTCTGGTCCCAGATCGATTCTGAACTCATCCCGTCTCCTATCCCTGTCATGGTGTTCCGGCATCTCGGTGGCTTGATTGTTGCCCACCCGGCAAGGGCTGGCAACCTGTAACACGTTGGATCACGCAAACAATGTACCTGATCGTCATTGCCTGGCTGTATGTCACCCTCATGATGGCCGTGGCCGAGGCCACCAACACCACGGGTACGGTGCTCGGTGCCATCGTCACCTTCGTGCTCTACGGGCTGCTGCCCATGGGCATCCTCGTCTACATCCTGGGCACACCCTCGCGCAAGCGCGCCCTCAAGCAGCGCGAGCAGATGGAACAGGCGGCCTGGGATGCCGAGCAGGCAGCCCTTCGCGCCGCTAAGGCGGATTCGGATTCAAGCGCGCCAGATGCAGGCGGCGAAGCGCCCGCTGCCGCCCAGGACGGCGGTGTCGCGCCGGTGCGAAAAGAACCGTGAGGCATGGCCCACGGTGCACCAGGGCGCCGTGCCGTCGTTGCCGTAAATGCCCGTGATGCCCTGCGCCGCCAGGCGCAGGCGGGCCAGGCCCGCCAGATCGGCCAGGTACTTGCCGCCGGGCTGGGCCACGAAGCAGGCCTCGGCGGCCGGGTCATGGCCACAGAAGGCAGCGCGCACCTCGGCCCCCACCTCGAAGGCCGTGGGCCCGATGCAGGGCCCGAGCCAGGCGATGACCTCGGCCGCAGGCGCGCCCTGCTCCGCCAGGCCTTTCACGGTGGATTCGAGCACGCCCTGCCCTTGCGCGCCCGCCAGGCCACGCCAGCCGGCATGGGCAGCCGCCACCACGCTGCCCGCGCGGTGCGCGAACAGCACGGGCAGGCAGTCGGCCACCATGATGGTGCACACGGCGCCGGGCGCGGTGGCCAGGCAGGCGTCAGCCGTGGTGGCATCAGGCGTGGCCAGGTCGATCCGCACGGCATCGGTGCCATGCACCTGGTTCAGAAAAACGGCACGTGCGTTCGCCGTGGCGGATTGCAGCACGGACTGCAGCACCTGGCGGTTGGACTGCACGGCCGCCACATCGTCACCGACATGGGCACCCAGGTTCAGGCAGTCGTAAGGCGCAGCGCTCACGCCGCCGGCACGCGTGGTGCACAGCGCGTGTACGCCGGGCGGCGCAGGCCAGTCGGGAACCAGCCAGTCGGCCGGCAGCGAAACATGCATGGGGAGCGATCAGGCGCCGGAGGTGCCTGCGGGGTCCTTGTGGTGGTAGACCACCTTGGTCAGCAGGCTCATCAGGAGCGCGCTCTCCTCGGCATTCAGGGGCCCGGTCAGGCGCTCCTGCACGCGCTGGGCGGCATCACGCATCTGCAGTGCGGCGGTCTCGCCCTCGGGGGTGATCCACAGCAGCTTGCGGCGCCGATCGCGGGTGTCGGCCTCGCGCCGCACCCAGCCGCGCTTTTCCAGCCGGCCGATGACCGAGCCCGAGGTGGCCGCATCGAAGGCCACGCGCGAGGCCAGGGTGACCTGGTCTTCGCCGGGCTGGGCCAGCAGCTCGTGCAGGATGGCGAACTGCACCGGGGTCACGTCGAACCCGGCCGTTTCCTCCATGAAAAGCGCCACGGTCCGCTGGTGCGCGCGGCGCACCAGGTGGCCCGGCGTGTTGTGGAAATCGAAGCTCTTTGCCATAAGCGCGAGTTTAGCCGCCATCGGCAGGCGCCAAAGCACGGTTTGGCGAGGCTTGCAGGCAGGCCCCTGCAGAGCGTGGCACACTGCCAACAGGTACGATGACCTTGGGTGTCTTCATTCACGGCAACCTCCCCAACATTCCCCGAAAGGCCAACATGAGCTATGTGTTTTCCCCCGCCCCGGTGGCCAGCGTGCCCGTGGTGGGCAGCAGTGACCGCTTTCCCGTGCACCGCATCTACTGCGTGGGCCGCAACTACGAAGAGCATGCCAAGGAAATGGGCTTCACCGGCCGCGAGCCGCCCTTCTTCTTCATGAAGCCGGCCGACGCCATCGTCGTCGTCGACGCCGGGCAGACCGGTGAGCTGCCCTACCCCAGCCTCACGGCCAACCTGCACCACGAGATCGAGCTGGTGGTGGCCATCGGCAAGGGCGGCAAGGACATCAAGGCGGCCGACGCGTTCTCGCACATCTACGGCTACGCCACGGGCCTGGACATGACGCGCCGCGACCTGCAGAACGACATGAAGAAGCAGGGCCGCCCCTGGTGCATCGGCAAGGGATTCGACGCCAGCGCCCCCATCGGCCCCATCACGCCCGCGGCCCAGGCCGGCGACGTGGCCAAGGCCGGCATCTGGCTGCAGGTCAATGGCACAGACCGCCAACGCAGCACCGTGGCCCAGCTCATCTGGAACATCGCCGAGACCATCGAGCACCTGTCGGCCGCCTGGGAGCTGCAGCCCGGCGACCTGATCTATACCGGCACGCCCGAAGGCGTGGGCGCCGTGGTGCGCGGCGACACCCTCGAAGGCGGCGTGGACGGCCTCACGGGCCTCAAGCTCAAGGTGGTGTAAACCAGCTGCAGCGGCTCAGGGCCTGGGCCCTGGCGGCTGGCGCTGCTCGGTCTTCACGCGCGACAGCAACGCCATGCCCAGCAGCCCCAGGGCCGCCGTGTGCAGCATCATGTAGCGCCAGGCGGTGGCGTCCACCAGCAGGCCGAGCAGCGCCGGCATGAGGGTGGAGCCCACTGCCAGGGCAATGCCGTAGATGCCGGTGTAGGCCCCCAGCACCAGGGGCGAAGGCGCCTGGTTCCACAGGATCACCACCGCATTGACCACGAAGGCGGCGAACCCGACCGAGCAGACGGCCACGCCCACGGTGGTCATGGTCACCGAGCCCGCGAAGTGCGCGAGCAGGCAGCCGGCCACGAAGAGCGCCATGCCGGCCTTGCAGATGCGCAGCCGGCGCCCGCGGTCGGAGAGCATCGCCAGCGGAAACGCCACCAGCATGAAGGCCACGCCCGCCGGAAAGCCCACCGAGCCCGCCTTGCCGCGCGAGAGCTCCAGCACCTCCATGGCATAGGTGGTGAGCTGCGAGCGCAGCGCCGACCAGGTGCCGCCGATCACGAAGATGGCGGCGATCAACACCAGCCGGCTCTTGTCAGTGTCGCGCCAGATGTCGAGCAGCAGTTCGCGGAAACCCATGCCCGGCCCCTCGGCCTGCGCTTCGGGCGACTGGTTGGCATAGGCCGTCTTTTCGTCCAGGCCCAGCGCGGCGATGCCCATGCCGCCCACCAGCAGCAGCGCCGGGATGGCAAAGGCCAGGTGCGGGCTGCGGTCGATGACGAGGAAACTCAGTGCGGCGCTGACCGCCACCGTGAAGGCCACCGCGATCTTGGTGAACGCCAGGGCCTTGCCGCGGTGGTGCGGCGCCTGGAAGTCGGGCACCAGGGCCTCGGTCACCGCCTTGAAGGAGTTGGCGACCAGTGCATAGCAGAACATCGCACCGACCAGGGCCGGCATGGAGTTCGCCCAGGGGATCAGCACGTAGAAGAAGGCCGCCACGGGCGCACCGATCAGCAGGTAGGGAATGCGCCGGCCCCAGCGTGTGCGCGTATTGTCCGAGCGGTGCGCGACCCAGGGCTGGATGAAGATGCCCAGCAGGTTGTCCATGCCCATGAGCAGGCCGATCAGCGCGGCGCTCGATGTGTACTGGCGCAGCGACACGGGCACCTGCGCGTCGTAGAAGTTCCAGGCCGATTCCTGCGCGAACACGGCCAGCGCGACGAGCAGGGCCGCGCCGGTGCGAAAGCGCTGCTGCTGCCGTTCACCCACCAAGGCGGCCTGCGAAGGGTCGAAACCGTTGTTGTTGTGCATGCTTGTCTGTCTCCATTTTTCATTGTTTTGGGGGAACCGGGGGTCTTGGGTTCAGGTGGACGGCGCGCGGCCGTCCGCGATCACGCAGACCGGGTCGGGTGATCGGCCTTCGAGCACGGCCACCGCGCAGTGCGCGGCGATGAGGTTGGTGCGCTGCAGGCTCTCGTGTGTGGAGCCGCCCGAGTGCGGGCTGGCCACCACGTTGGGCAGGCGCAGCAGCGCCTCGGTGGCGGGCAAGAAGGCCAGGTCGGCTTCACTGGCGAACACGTCGAGCCCCGCACCGCCAAGCCTGCCTTCGGTCAGCGCCTGCAGCAGGTCGCCGTCGTGCACCAGACCGCCCCGCGCGGTGTTGATGAGGATGGCGCCCGGCTTCATGAGGGCCAGGGTGCGCCGGTCGATCAGGAAGCGCGTCGCCTCGTTGAGCGGGGCATGCAGGCTCACGAAGTCGCTGTGGCGCAGCAGTTCATCGAGTTCCACTCGCTGCACGCCCTCTTGCGCCGGCCCAGCGCCTGTAGCCAGCACCTCGAAGTCGAAACCCGCCAACCGCCGCGCCACGCCGCGCCCGATGCGCCCCAGGCCCACGATGCCCACGGTCTTGCGGTACAGGTCCGAACCCACCGGGATGGACCAGTCGCCCTGCAGCAGCCGCGCCTGGCCCTCGCGCAGGCGGTGCGCCACGGCCAGCATCAGGCCCAGCGCGTGGTCGGCCACCGCCGCGTCGTTGCCGCCCACGGCGATGGTGGCGACCTTGCCCAGGGCCGCCACGGCAGCCGTGTCCACGCGCTCGTAGCCCACGCCGCGCCGGTAGATGGCCTGAAGGCGCGGCAGGCGCCGCAGCAGCGACCCGGTGACCCGTGCGTGGCCGACGATCCAGGCATCGGCACCATGCAGTTCGGCCACCAGCGCGTCCTCAGAGAGGTCGCCATCGCCCAGGCCATCGGGCAGGGGCACGATGCGCACGGCGCAGCCACGCCCGGCCAGGTAGTGCCAGGAAGCCGTGTCGAAGTTGCGCTGCGAGACCACCACCGTGTAGCGTGGTTCCGCGCTCATGCCGTGGCCTCCAGGGCTTCGGCCTGGCGGGTCGCGCCTGCAACGGCCTGGCTCAGCTCGATGACCAGGTTGCCATGGGCATCGATCCAGAACTTGCAGTCCGGCCCGAAGGCGCAGCTGGTCTCGCGCTCCTCCACCACGGCCGGCCCCGGGTACACGGTGCCGGGTGCCAGCTGGTAGCGGTCGTACACCGTGGTGCTCAGGTCGCCGAAGCCTGCAAAGTAGACCGTGCGCTGGCCACGCTGCGGGTCACCCTGTGCCACCTGCTGCGCCAGCCGGATGTCCTGTGCGGGCAGGCTGGCCGCCAGGCGCCAGTTCACGATCTCCAGGCCCACGCCGCGCACCACGCGGCCAAAGCGCTGCGCGTAGTCGCGCAGAAAGGCCTTCTCGATGGCGTCCCTGGCGCCAGCGCCGAGCGGCCCCACCGGCAGCTCCACGGTGATCTCGAAGCCCTGGCCGGCATAGCGCATGTCGGCAGACCAGCGGTAGGTGATGCTGCTGGCATCGGGCACTGAGCCGAGCACGGCGAGCGCCGCCCGCGCCATGTCGGCGTACAGGGCATTGACGCGCTGCCAATCGGTGTCCTCCAGCGCCGTGACGTAGCCACGTACCTGATCCACCGAGGGCGCCGCCACCAGGAAGCCGAAAGCCGAGATCACGCCCGCCCCCATGGGCACCAGGATGCGCCCGATGTTGAGCAGCCGCGCGAGCGCATAGGCATGCACCGGCCCCGCGCCGCCGAAGGCGAACAGGGTGAAGTCGCGCGGGTCCCGGCCCTTCTCGGCCAGGTACATGCGCGTGGCGGCGGCCATGCTCTCGTTGACGATCTCCTGGATGCCGCGGGCCGCCGTGGCTTCGTCGATGGAGAGCGGTTCGGCCAGCGTGCTGCGCACGGCGCTGCGCACCTTGTCCAGCGCCAGATGCATCTCGCCGCCCAGGAAGTTGGCGGGATTGAGCGCGCCCAGCAGCAGGTCGGCATCGGTCACCGTGGGCTGCGTGCCGCCGCGGTTGTAGCAGACCGGCCCGGGCACCGAGCCCGCGCTGCGCGGGCCCACCTTCATGAGGTTCAGACCGTCCACACCCGCCAGGGAGCCCCCGCCCGAGCCGATCTCGATCATGTCCACCACCGAGACCTTGAGCGGCAGGCCCGAGCCCTGCTTGAACTTCTGCAGCCGCCCGGCTTCGAAATCGTGCGTGATCACGGGGCGCCCGCCTTCGATGAGGCACATCTTGGCCGTGGTGCCGCCCACGTCGAAGCCCAGCAGCCGCTCCACCCCGGCCTGGCGCGCGATGAAGGCCGCGGCCATGGCCCCGGCGGCCGGGCCCGACTCGATCAGGCGCACCGGGAAATCTTTGGCGTCCTGCACCGTGGTGACACCGCCGCTGGAGAGCATTATCTGCAGTTCGCCGCCAAAGCCCAGGGCCGTGAGGTCGGCATGCAGGCGGTCGAGGTAGCCATGCACCCGCGGCTGCACATAGGCATTGACGCAGGTGGTCACCGTGCGCTCGTACTCGCGGATCTCGGGCGCCACCTCGCTGGAGATGCTGGCCAGCAGGTCCGGGTAAAGGGTGCGCACGATGCGCAGGGCCTCGCGCTCATGCGCCGGGTTGCGGTAGGCGTGAAAAAAGCAGATCGCCAGCGCCTCGATGCCCTGCTGCTCCACCAGCCAGGTCACGGCTTCGGCCACGGCCTCGCGGTCCAGCGACGCGTGCTCCGTGCCATCGGCTCGCATGCGCCCGCCGACTTCGCGGCGCAGCGGCCGGGGCACCAGCACGGGAACCGGCGGGATGAACAGGTCGTTGGTGTCGTAGCGGCTTTCGCGCCCCATTTCCAGCACGTCGCGGAAACCCAGGGTGGTGATCAGCCCGACCCGGGCGCCCGTGCGTTCGAGCACGGTGTTGGTGATGAGGGTGGTGCCGTGCACGATCTGGGCGATCTGCGCGGCGTCGGTGCCGGTCTCGCCGAGCAGGCGCTGCACGCCTTCGACGATGGCGCGCGCGGGCGCCTCGGGCGTGGTCAGGCGCTTGCCGGTGCGGGTGATGCCGCGCTGCTCGTCGTGCAGCACGAAGTCGGTGAAGGTGCCGCCGATGTCGACACCGATGCGGGTGGTTTTGGGCATGGAAGGGAAGGCTTTCAAGAAACGGAAGAAAAGTGGAGGCAATGGATGGGCACCGGCATCAGCCCCAGCGCGCAACGCAGCGCACGATGGAGGGACCGGCCGCCATCACGACGATCAAGCGCACCAGTTGGGCGGCAATGACGATGGGCAGCGAGACCTGCAGGCTGGCGCCGACCGCCACGGCCATGTCCAGCCCGCCCGGCGTCATGGCCAGGTAGGCAGTCAGCGGGTTGGCCTGGGCCAGCACCAGCGCCAGCACGCAGGACAGCAGCGCGCAGCCGGCCATCAGCGCCGCAATGGCCAGCAGGAACACGGGCATGCGCCGCCCGCACTGCACCAGCAGCGCGCGCGTGAAGCGCAGCCCCACAGCGCAGCCCGCAACACCAAAGGCGGCGGCCGCCAGCAAGGGCGGTACATGGAAGGCCGCCACGTGCGCGCCCTGCAGGGCGCCCCCGGCAAAGGTGGGCACCAGCAGCGCCAGGACCGGCTTGCGGCACAGAGCGGCGGCGAGCACCCCCAGCGCCATCAGGCCCAGCAGTTGCACTGCCCCCTGCAGGCCCAGCGCGGCCCCGGCAGGCGCCAGCGCCCCGGCGGCGCCAGAGGGTGCAGACCGCTCGCCCACCAGGCCGGCCAGGGCCACGGTGGACAAAGCCACCAGCAGCACCCGCAGGTACTGCATGAGCGCGACGATGCGCGGATCCGCGCCGCTGCCTTCGGACAGCAGGATCATGGTGGTCGCAGCGCCCGGCGCCAGACCCCAGACCGCCGTCGACCCCGGCAGCCAGCCCAGGCGCTGGATGACGTGGCCGATGCCCGCCGCCAGCACGACGCTGGCGAGGCTCAGCGCCATGAACAGCGGCCAGTGCTGCCGGACGGCGCCCAGCAGCACATCGTTGACCGCCGCGGCGATCAGGCAGCCGAGCACGCCCTGCACCAGCAGCATGGCCAGGCCGGGAATCCGCGCCTGCGCGCCCGCCGTGGCAAAAGCAATGCCCACCAGCATGGGGCCGAGCAGGAAGGCGCCCGGCACCTTCAGGCCGTGCAGCGTCCAGGCCGCCAAGGCCGAACCAACGCCGAGGGCGATCCAGATGGCGAGCCGTTGCATGCGCGGTATTGGCATCAGGCGGCGGCTGCGCTGCTGTAGTCGCTGGCGGCGGCCGCGGCAGACACATAGCCCGCCTGCACATCGGCGGCCACAGCGGCCGGGCTGCGCTCACCGGGCACACCATAGCCACCGCCGCCCGCAAAATGCAGCGTGACCGCCTGGCTCGGCGCAATGGCGCCGACGAACTTGAGCGGCAAGGGCTTGCCATCGCCGCCGAAGGCCGCCGCCGTTGCCCCGGGCTGGCCACCGTGCAGGCCCAGCGCCGGGTGCTGGCCCCGGTCGCCCAGCAGGCCGAACTGGATGGGGCGCGCCGCCAGGTTGCGCACCACGCATTCCTGCCCCAGGCCGCCGCGCTGGCGCCCAGCCCCGCCCGAGTCGGTGCGGTACTCCTTCTTCTCGAATAGCAATGGCGTGACGGCTTCCATGGCCTCCAGGCTGCCGGCGCCGGAATTGGTCGGGAAGGCGGTGGTGGACAGGCCATCGGCCCCGTGCGAGGCCCCCATGCCGCCGCTGGCGAACAGGATCTGCGAGAACGCCCTGCCCCGGGCGTCCACGCCGCTGAAGCCGGCGCGGAAGGCCGGGCTGCCGCCGCTGTCGGCCAGCACCTGGCCGGGCATGGCCTCGGCCAGCGCCTGGAACACCGCGCAGCACAGCAGGTGGCCCGTGAGGTGGCGTGCGCCCACGGCAGCGGAGCGCCGGGCATTGACGATGCTGCCCTCGGGCGCGCGCACCTCGATCGGGCGGTACGAGCCTGCATTGCGGCGCGTACTCGGGTCGAGCGCGCATTTGAGCGGGTAGATGCTGTAGGCCTGGGTGTAGTTGAGCGTGCAATTCGTGCCCCGCTCCACCTGGCCCGAGGTGCCCGCATAGTCCACCACCATGGAGTCGCCGGCCACGGTGATCTCGCAGGCGATGCGCGTGGGCTGGTCGTCGACGCCATCGGCCTCGACGGTGGAGGTGTAGCGGCCGTCCGGGATGGCAGCGATGGCGCGGCGCATGGCCATCTCGGCATAGCGCTGCACCTGGGCGGCCAGGGTGTCGAAGGAGGCCAGCCCCGTTCCCTCCAGAAACTCGACCGCGCGCCGGCAGCCCACGGTGTTGGCGACCACCTGGGCCTCGATGTCGCCGATCACCTGTTCGGGCAGGCGCACATTGGCCAGGAACAGCTCGACGAAGGACTCGTCGCGCACGCCGGCCCGGTACAGGCGCATCGGCGGGATGAAGACGCCCTCCTCGTAGATCTGCCGGGTCAGCGGGCTCGGGTTGCCGCCGATGTCCGGCGAATGCGCGGCCGAGCCGCTAAAGCCCACCAGCTCGCCGCGGTGGAAGATGGGCATCACGATGGCGATGTCGGGCAGGTGGCCGGTGGCGATCCAGGGGTCGTTGGTGATCAGGCAGTCGCCCTCGCGCCAGGTCTCGCGCGGAAACTTGCGCAGCATGGCCTGGGCCGCGCGCGGCACCAGGCCCGCGAACGCGGGGATGCCGCCGCTGCACTCGGCCATGGATTCGCCGTTGCGGTCCATGAGCACGGTGACGAAGTCGTTGGACTCGCGCACGATGGTGGAAAAGGCGGTGCGCAGCAGCGCGGCGGCGGCCTCGTCGGTGATGGCGACGAGCCGGCTCCACCAGATCTCGAGGTTGATGGGGTCTATGTCGGTGATGGCGGTCATGGGATGAACGAAAAAGGGGAAAGCGGCCCGCTGCAGGGGCGGGTGTTCAGTCGGCCTTGATGCCCAGCTGCCGGATGACGGCGCCGGCATCGGCGTACTCCTTCTCGAAGGTCTTCTCCGCGTCCTTGACGCTGCCGGCGACGATGGCGCCGCCCGAGGCCGTGACGAACTTCTCGACCTCGGGGTCCTTCAGGGCGCGCACCAGCTCGGCCTGCAGCCGGTCCACGATGGGCCGGGGCACCCTGGCGGGCGCCACCATGGCGAACCAGCCATCCACGTGGAAGCCCGGCAGGCCCGATTCGGCCAGGGTCGGCACTTCCGGGAACACCGCCAGGCGCCGGCCGGTGCTCAGGCCGATGGCCTTGAGGCGCCCCTGGCGCACCAGCGGCATGGCGACCACCGGGGCCAGGAAGCCGCCATCGAGCTGGCCGCCGACCAGGTCGGTCAGGTAGTTGTTGTTGCCCCTGTAGGGGATGTGCAGCACCTCCAGCTTCGCCTGGATGCCGAACTGCGCCGCAGCCAACTGCACGGCCGTGCCGTTGCCGGCATTGCCCAGCCGGACCGGGCCCTCGGGCCGGCTCTTCATGACTGCCAGGAACTCCCGGAGGTTGCCGGCGGGCACGCTGGCGGGCACCACCAGCACCATGGGCCCCGAGGTGATGACCGAGATGGGCTGCACGTCCTGCAGCGCGTCATACGGCGTCTTGTGCAGGTGGGGCGTGATGCAGTGGGTCGATGCGACCATGCCCACGGTGTAGCCATCGGGCGCGCTGCGCACCAGGGCGCTGGTGCCGATGAGGCCGCCCGCGCCGGGCATGTTCTCCACCACCAGGGGCTGGCCGAGCCGGACGGCCATGAGCGGCGCGAGCTTGCGCGCCGTGGCGTCGATGCCGGAGCCTGCGGACACAGGCAGCAGCAGGCGGATGGGTTTGTCGGGGTAGGCGGGCTGCGCGATGGCGAAGGGCGCGGCCCCCGCCGCCGCAGCGGCCACCAGGAAGCGCCGACGGTCCGGCGCGGCAGTGCATGTGGGCATGCTTGTCTCCATCATTCTTGTCATTGGGATGCCCTGGCGGCTCAGTCGAGAACGGTCTTCGACAGGCGCACGTACTGCTGGCCTGAATGCATGTCGCGCTCCACCATGCCGCCCTGGGGCGTGACGCGCGGATACGAGATCTTGAGCACGTGGAGGTTCTCCACCGGGATCAGCTTCACCAGCGCCGGGTCAGCGCCGTAGAGCTCGTGGATCAGGTCGGCCGAGAGAGCCGGGTGGCGGCCATACTTCTCAAAGCTCTCGGCGCTGTCGAAGAACAGGTCCACCGTCACCCAGAACGGGCCAGCCTGCTTGGACCGGATGTGCCGGCACACGTCTTTCAGTTGGGTCATGGCGTGGTTTCCTTGCTGTCGGTTCATGCGGCGGTCTCTGGCACGGCCACTTCGGGCCAGTCGAAACGCACCAGCTCCAGCGGGTCGTCCATGTGCACCACGTGGTTGAGCTTGAATTCGTAGACCGGCCCGCGCGGCACGTCGGCCGGGCTGAAGGCGAAGCCGTAGCTCGGCAGCTCCTTGCCCAGCACCGCCGGGTAGTGGAAGAAGTACGGGTTGCAGGCCCGCGCGATGGAGCTGGCGAGCTCCTGCGTGCGCGCGGTGGCCACGAAGAGCATGCCGATCTCGCGCGGCGGGGCCGCGTCGATGGGGTGGTCGCCGCTCACCGCGTTCCAGCCGTACATGCGCAGCGAGATGTGGAAGTCGCCCAGTTCCTCGGCCGAGGCCGTGGAACGCGCCCGGTCGTGCAGGGCCTTCAGGATGCGGTCGTGGAAACCGCTCACGTCGGCCAGCACCTCGGGGTCCTGGATGCCGACCAGCATCATGGTCTGGTACTGGTTGCCGCCCGCGCCTTCGAGCTTCATGGTGTAGGGGCGGGGGTTCCACACCGCGCCCGTGACGCGCACCGCGCGTTCGCCGTGCTGCACGTACTGCGCTGCGGACACGTCGAGCACGCCGCCCGGCTCGGTCAGCTGGAAGGGGTTGGCGTTCTCGTAGAGCATGTGTGCCGAGACGCTGTAGGGCGTGCAGCGGTTCTGCTCGGACAGCGGCTCCACCGTGAAGCCCTCGGCGTCGATGGACAGCAGCACGCCGGCGCCGAGCGTGGTGCTCTCGGCGCAGTGCACGCCGCACTCGGCGATCTTGCCGGCGTGCCAGGAGGCGCCCCAGGGCGCGCCCTTCCAGATCGGGTAGCTGGCCATCACCGCGGGGTCGGTGGCCCGGCCCGCGAGGATGATGTCGGCGCCCTGCTCCAGCGCGGCGATGAAGGCCTCGACGCCGAGCGCCGCGACGATGTGCTCGCAGGCATCGACGGTGGCGTCGTCCAGTGCGCCGAGCGGCGGCAGCGGCGCGATCCGGCCGGCCCGGTTGAGCTGCTTGACGGCGTCCCGGCCCTGCTCGGAGTAGATCAGTGCGACCTTGGGGGCGATGCCGAGTTCACGCACCAGCTCCTGCAGGATGCCGTGGGTCCAGTCCAGGTTCTCGTCGCCCCCGGCCTGGCCGGAGGTGCCGACGATGATCGGTATCCCCGTCTTCGCGTGGGCAGCGAGCAGGATGCGCAGGTCGCGTCGCACGGCCTGCCGGCTGTTCTTGGACTGGCCGGTGGCCAGGTAGGCCGCGCCGCTGTCGGTGGAGCCGGCATCGGTGGCGATGACCTGCGCGCCCCGCGCGATCCCGTAGTCGATCTCGTCCGCGTACACGCCGGCCCCGAGGGATCCGCAGGGCACGAGGACCTTGACGGGTTTGAACGATTCCTTGCTATGCATCTTGGTGGCTCATTTCCTGGTTGGTGGAGGTGGTTTCAGAATTCATGGCGCATGCCCACGGAGTAGCCGCGCGTGGCCGCGGCATTGGGGTCGCGCGACAGCGCGGCGATGTTCAGCGGGTCGAGCCGGTAGCCGCCCGAGAAGCGGTTCGAGAAGGCCGCCACGTAGGCCGATGTGCGCTTGGAAAAGTAGTACTCGGCCGAGAGCAGCCAGGTGTCCTTGGTGCCGTCGCGCCCGGCCACGTTGTTCATGGCCGTGCCCTTGTCGTGGGTGTAGGCGGCCTTGAGCACATAGTTGGCAATGCCGTAGCGGATGCCCGCGACCGCGCCCTTGTTCTTCTGCATCGGGCGATTGGCCGCGGTCGAGTCGAGCGTGCTGGAGAACACGTTGAGATACAGGCGCACCGGCCCGACGGGCACCTGGGCACCGCCGCCGATGACCTGGTGCTCGGGAAAGACGTTGGTGGCGGCCACGGGCGCCGGGGCGTTGTATTTCACGCCATACAGCGCCACGGTGTAGTCGGGCGTGACCTGCGCCAGGTCGAAGGCCACGCTCTTGCCCGCGCCTTCGCCGTTGCCGTAGCTCAGACCCAGGGTGGAGCCCACGGGGCCGCTGATGCGCAGCTTGAGGCTGTCGTCCACACGGTTGTCGTTGCCGGCGAAGCGGTTGACGCCGAACAGGCCGATGGGCGCGGTGTCGAGCACCGGGCCCGCCACGCTGTGCGCGTCCAGGCTCTGGATCACGCGGTCGGTGGAGGCATGGAACTGCCGGCCCAGCGTGACGGTGACCAGACGCTCGTGCGCCAGGCCGACGAAGGACTGGCGGTTGAAGAACTTGCTGGCCGTGTTGGGATTGCCCGAATCGGTGTTGAAGCCCGACTCCAGGCGAAAGACCGCCCTGAGCCCCCCACCCAGGTCCTCCTGTCCGCGGAACCCGAAGTAGGACGAGGACAGCAGGCTGTTGGTCATCTGCAGCGAATGGCCGCCGCCCGTCTGGTGGTTCTTGTAGATCAGGCCCGCCCCGACGTTGCCGTACAGCTGCAGCGAGTCGCTCTGGGCCGCGGCCAGGCCGGCGGACAGGAGCAGCGTGGCTGCCGTGGGCAGCTGGATCGCCAGGCGATGGCGGACTGAATGGCGGGTGGTGTGGCAGCGGGCGGTCTTGCGCGTTGGTTTCACTGATGTCTCCGGTTCTCTTTTGTGGTGGTCGGGCCTGCCAGTCGGGGCTGTACTGCGCCTTGCGGCGGCCGGCTGGGTACCGGCTGCACTGGCCTTGGCCACCTGCGTCCGGCCTGCCACCAGCCAGGCACAGAAACCCAGGTCGCCGCCACCAGGCATCCAATCACATCATCATAACAACATGACGTCATGATATCAATACGTCTGATTTCTTCACGGACAATGCCGACAGACATGTCCCACAAGAATCCATGAGCACACATTTGCACCGCGAGCAGGGGGAGCTGCTGCACCGCCAGCTGTTCCGTTCCCTGCGCGAACAGATCCGCAGGGGGGTCTTTCCCGTGGGGTCGGCCATTCCGCCCGAGGACCAGCTCGGGCGCCTGTTCGGGGTGTCGCGCATCACCGTGCGGCGCGCCGTGAGCGACCTGGTCGATGCCGGCTGGCTGGAAAAACGCATGGGCCGCGGCACCTTCGTGCGCGTGAGCGAGACCGAGACGGCGGCTGAGCCGGCACTGACCTTTGTCGAGACGCTGATGCAGCGCTCGCGCCAGACCCAGATCACCGTGCTCGAGGTCTGCAGCCGCCTGCCGCCAGCCAATGTGGCGGCGAAGCTGCAGCAGCCCGCCGACCAGGAAGCCGTGTTCGTGAGCCGGCTGCGCAGTGCCAACAGCGTGCCCCTGATCGTCACGGACGTATGGGCACCCATGCACCATGCGCGCCAGATCACTGCCGAGAAGCTGCGGCGCCAGGGCATCTCCGAGATCCTGCTTGCCGAAGGCATCCACTTCGAGCATGTGACCGAGGAGATCACGGCCGTGGCGGCAGACCCCCATGTCGCCACGCTGCTCAAGGTGGACATCGCCGCGCCGCTGCTCAAGATGGTGCGCATGGTCACGGCCAAGGGCGGCGTGCCGGTGATGCACCTGACGGCCTACCTCACCTCCGAGCGCAGCAAGATCGTCTTCGACCTGGACACCGACCTGCTCAACACGCCCAACGACGGGCGCCTGGTGCACAACGTCAATGCCTGAGCGTGGGCACCAGGCCGGTGTGCCGCTACACTCTCTTTTTCATAGCTGAGGGGGCACGCCCGGGCCCCCTGCACCACGATTTCCACCCATGACCTTCCGCAGCCCGATCCGACACTGCCGCGCCTGCGGCACCGCCGTGGTGTACCGCCTGCCCGACGACGGCGACACCAAGCAGCGCGCCGTGTGCCCGGCCTGCAACACGGTGCATTACGAGAACCCACTCAACGTGGTGGGCACGGTGCCCGCACTGCCCGACGGCCGTGTGCTGCTGTGCAAGCGCAACATCGAACCGCGCTGGGGCAAGTGGACGCTGCCCGCAGGCTTCATGGAGCTGGAAGAGACCACCGCGCAGGGCGCGGCGCGCGAGACCGACGAAGAGGCCGGTGCGCAGATCGAGATCGGCCCGCTGTTCAGCCTGCTCAATGTGCGCCGTGTGGGCCAGGTGCACCTGTTCTACCGCGCCACACTGCTCAGCGAGGTGTTCAACCCCGGCCATGAGACCATCGAGGCACGGCTGTTCACCGAGGCCGATATTCCCTGGGACGAGATCGCCTTCCGCACGGTGAAGGAAACGCTGGAGGCCTTTTTTGCCGACAGGAAAAAAGGCGCCTTCGGCCTGCACTGCATAGACATCGAATAGCCGGTTGCGCACCGACCGCAATGCCATGACGACCCCACCCGACAACCTGCCCACCTACCGACTGCTGACCGGCCCCGACGATGCGGCCTTCTGCAAGCGGGTAAGCGAGGCCCTGGCGCTGGGCTACCAGCTGTACGGCTCGCCGGCCGCGACCTTCAACGGGGAGCGCGTGATCGTGGCCCAGGCCATCATCTGGCCAAGCGTGAAGCCAACTTGAGGGCGGGCCGCCCCGCCCTCAGGGCGGGGTTTCAGCCCCCGGCGCCTGCGCGCTACCGGGCGGGGGAATGCTGACCGGCGCAGGCATGGGCGGTGGCAGCGGCGGCAGCACCATCTGCTCGGCCGGCGGTGCAGGGCCGCGCTGCGGTGGTGCATCGGGCTGGTCCGGCTCTCGGATGACAGGCGGCAGCGTACCCTGGGGCAGCGGCGGCGGGTAGCCCCCGGCGGGAGGCTGGCCCGGTGCATCGCGCCCGAAGAGTTCCATCACCCAGTTGCGCATGCCGGCCATGGCATTGCCCATGGCGCTGGTGTCTTCCTCGTCGATGAAGCGGTCCTTGCCGTCGAGCACCTGCGAGCGGAAGGCCTGTTGCACGAAGTCACCCACCATGGGCAGCGCGCTGTGCGCGCCCTGGCCCCAATAGTCGCTGCGCAGGGTCACACGGCCGTCGTTGAAGCCCACCCAGGCACCCGCCACCACGCGCGGGTGCATGAGGATGAACCAGCCGTCGGTGTTGTCCTGCGTGGTGCCGGTCTTGCCCGCCACATCGCCCTGGATGCCGTAGCGCGAGCGGATGGCGCGGCCCGTGCCCTTGTCGATCACACCGCGCATGGTTGCGCGCAGGGTCTGTGCGGCACCGGTGGGAAGCACCTTCTCGGCCGCGGGCGGGGTGAAGGTCTGCAGCACCTTGCCATGGCGGTCTTCGATGCGCGTGATGAGCACCGGAGACACGTAGCGGCCCGCATTGGCGATGGTGCTGTAGGCCGTGACCATCTCGCGCAGCGTGACCGGGCTGGTGCCCAGGGCAAGCGAGGGCACAAGTTCCAGCTTGCTCTCGCGCACCCCCATGGCCTGGGCCAGTTCGGCCACGCGCGCCGGGCCGACCTTGTGCATGAGCTGCGCGGTGATGGTGTTCTTGGACAGGGCCAGGCCATCGGCCAGGCTCATGGGCGCGTCGCTCGGCGGGCCGCCGTCGGTGGGGCGCCAGACCTGACCGCCGCCCAGGGGAATCTCGACGGCCTCGTCCATCAGCGTGTCATCGGGCAGCGCGCCCTGCTCGAAGGCCGCACCGTAGACAAACGGCTTGAAGGTGGAGCCCGGCTGGCGCCGCGCCTGCTGCACGTGGTCGAACGGGTCCTGGCCGAAATCGCGGCTGCCCACCCAGGCCAGCACCTTGCCGGTGACCGGGTCCATGGCCATGAAGCCGGCCTGCACACGGGTCTTGTTCTGGCGCAGGGTGCGCATGAAGGCCGTATCGGCCAGCAAGGTCTTGAGCGCCTCGTCCGGCGTGGCGCCCTGCTCCACCGCCGTGCGGTATTCGGAGGTATCGCGCACGAAGTCCTGCACCAGGTCCGACTGCGGGTTCCAGGCGCTGCGCTGGGCCCAGGCCGTATCGGCAATGCCCTGCAGCTGCCTGCCTTGTTTGGCCACGGCCTGGTTGGCCATGGCCTGCAGGCGCGAGTCGATGGTGGTGTGCACCATCAGGCCATCGGCATGCAGGCTGTAGCCATTGGCGTCGGCCCAGGCGATCAGCGTCTTGCGCAGTTGCTGGGCAAAGTGCGGGGCCAGGCCCGTGGCCTCGGTCTGGCGCTCGAAGTCCAGGCGCAGGGGGCGCTTTTGCAGGGTGTCGAACTGGGCCTTGTCGAGCTTGTCGCGCTTGACCATCTGCGCCAGCACGGTGTTGCGCCGGGCCTGGGCACGCTCGGGGTTCATCACCGGGTTGTAGTAGGCCGTGCCCTTGAGCATACCGATCAGCGTGGCGCTCTCGAGCAGGTTGAGCTTGTCGGCCGACTTGTCGAAATAGGTGCGCGCCGCCATCTCGATGCCGAAGGCGTTGTAAAGGAAGGGCACGGTGTTGAGGTAGGTCTCCAGGATCTCGTCCTTGGAGTAGTACATCTCGATCTTGATCGCGGTGATCGCCTCCTTGAGCTTGCGCGTGATGGTGCGCGAGCGCCCGATCTCCTCGGGAAACAGGTTGCGCGCGAGCTGCTGCGTGATGGTGGAGCCGCCCTGCGGGTCGCCACGCAGCGTGTGCACCACGGAGGACGCCGTGCGCCGCCAGTCCATGCCCCAGTGCTCGTAGAAGCGGTGGTCTTCCGTGGCAATGAGCGCGTTGACCACATGCGGTGCCACGCGGTTCAGAGCCACCCACTCACGGTTGGCCCAGCGGTATTCGGACAACACCTTGCCATCGGCCGAGATCAACTGCGCAGGCCGCTCGGTCTTGGCCTTGGTGATGTCGCTGATGGACGGAGTGAACGGGATCAGCGCCAGGGTGTAGAGCACCAGCGCCATGGGCAGGGCCAGAATGGCCAGCAGCCAGGTGCGGCGCCGGGAGGCCTGCGCATAGGCCAGCGCGCGACCAAAGCCTGCGGCCAGTCGGGCGGCCAGGGAAGAAAACATGGGGGGCATCAGGCAAGCCCCTCGGGGGCCGGGAAAATCAGGGACAGGAGAAACACGTTGGCGGCCCGATGGGAAACAAGCTCAGACTCAGGAAACTGGCGCAAGTTCTCAGGCTGGCGCGGCGCCGGCCAGCAGCGCCAACATGCCAGCCTCGTCGATCACGGGCACACCCAGTTCCTCGGCCTTGGCGAGCTTGCTGCCGGCCTCTTCGCCGGCTACCACGTAGCTGGTCTTCTTGCTCACCGAGCCTGAAACCTTGGCGCCCGCGGCTTCGAGCATGTCCTTGGCGGCATCGCGGCCCAGGGTGGGCAGCGTGCCGGTGAGCACAAAGGTCTTGCCGGCCAGCACCTGGGGCGCCTTTTCGGTGCGCGCCCCTTCGGGCCAGGTCACGCCGCAGGCACGCAGTTGCTCCACCACCTCGCGGTTGTGCGGCTGCTGGAAGAAGGTGTGTACGCTCTGCGCAACGATGGGGCCCACGTCGGGCACTTCCAGCAGTTGCTCCACGGTGGCGGCGGTCTCCAGCGTCGCGCCCATCAGCGCATCCAGGGTACCGAAGTGCTTGGCCAGGTCGCGGGCCGTGGATTCGCCCACATGGCGGATGCCCAGGCCGAAGAGAAAACGCGCCAGCGTGGTCTCCTTGGATTTTTCCAGCGCGGCCAGCACGTTCTGCGCCGATTTTTCGGCCATGCGCTCCAGCGCCACCAGGGAGCTGAGCCCCAGGCGGTACAGGTCGGGCAAGGTGCGGATCACGTTGGACTCGACCAACTGGTCCACCAGCTTGTCACCCAGGCCCTCGATGTCCATGGCGCGGCGCGCGGCGAAGTGCAGGATGGCCTCCTTGCGCTGGGCGGCGCAGAACAGGCCGCCGGTGCAGCGGTGGTTGGCCTCGCCGGGCTCGCGCACAACGTCGCTGCCGCACACAGGGCACTGCCTGGGCATGCGGAAGTTGGGCACATAGGCCGGGCGCTGGCCGGGCATGACGCCCACCACCTCGGGGATCACGTCGCCCGCACGGCGCACGATCACGGTGTCGCCCACGCGCACCTGTTTCTTGCGGATCTCGAACAGGTTGTGCAGCGTGGCATTGGTCACCGTGACGCCGCCGACGAAGACCGGCGCCAGGCGCGCCACGGGCGTGAGCTTGCCGGTACGACCGACCTGGATATCGATGCCCTCCACGCGCGTGGCCATCTCCTGCGCGGGGTACTTGTGGGCCACGGCCCAGCGCGGCTCGCGCGTCTTGAAGCCCAAGTCGCGCTGCAGGTCCAGGCGGTTGACCTTGTAGACCACGCCGTCGATGTCGTAAGGCAACTGGTCGCGCGAGGCACCCACCTGCTGGTGGAAGGCCACCAGCTCGGCCGCGCCCTGGGCCACCGTGACCTGCGCCGCCACCGGAAAGCCCCAGGCCTTGAGCCGCTGCAGCATGTCGTAGTGGGTGGCAAACACCGGCCCGCCCTCCCCGGCCGATGTGATGGCGCCCAAGCCGTAGGCAAAGAAGCTCAGCGGGCGCTGGGCCGAGATGTCCGAATCGAGCTGGCGCACCGCGCCGGCGGCTGCGTTGCGCGGGTTCACGAAGGTCTTGCCGCCCTGCTCGCGCTGGCGCTCGTTGAGCGCGTCGAAATCGGCACGGCGCATGTAGACCTCGCCGCGCACTTCGAGCAGCGCAGGCACGTCGGCCGGCAGGGTCAACGGGATCTGGCGGATGCGGCGGATGTTGTGCGTCACGTCCTCGCCCACCTCGCCGTCGCCGCGCGTGGCAGCCTGCACCAGGCGGCCGCCCTCATAGCGCAAGCTCATGGCCAGGCCGTCGAACTTGGGCTCGGCCACGTACTCGATCACCGGGTCGGACTCGGCCAGACCCAACTCGCGGCGCACGCGCGCGTCAAAAGCCTGGGCGCCCGTGGCCTCGGTGTCGGTCTCGGTATGGATGCTGAGCATGGGCACGGCATGGCGCACCGGGGCCAGGCCGTCCATCACCGCGCCGATCACGCGCTGCGTGGGCGAGTCAGGGCTCATGAGGTCGGGGTGGGCCTCCTCCAGCGCCTGCAGCTCGCGGAATACGCGGTCGTACTCGGCGTCGGGCACCGTGGGCTCGTCCAGCACATAGTACTGGTGGGCCCAGAGGTTCAATTGCGCGCGCAGTGCGTCGACCGCATCAGCGGCATCGGTCGCTTGCGGGGGCAGCGCGCTGGCTGCGGAAGCATTGGAATCAGTCACCACGGATGGCACCCAGGAAGGTGGGAGGCTCGCGCACCTCCACAGGAATGTTGGGAGGCAGAGCGCGCTGCAGGAAGGCCACGACGCGCGGGTCGGTGCGACCGAAGCCCGGACGCACCTCGATGGGATCGCCCGCATGGCGCTCGAACACATAGCTCAGTTGGCCCGGCGTGCCCTTGACCACGAGCGTGCGGATATTGGCCAGCGGCAATTGGATATGGTCCGGGCGCACGTTCAGGGCCATGCCCATGTAGAGACCCATCCCATCGATGCGCACCAGCGGCCGCCCCATCGCGCCGAACTTGTGCTGCGCACGCCAAGCCAAGGCCACAGGCGCAATGACGAAGGCCAGGTAACCCAGAATGAAATAGTTGGTGAGGCCCGCCAAAGAGGCTCTGAGGAACATGCCCAGGATGACCACTGCCCCGATCGCGGGCAGGCCGTAGTCGATGAAACGGTTGAAGGGGCGGAACAGCCCCTGCGGTGTTTCCACCACCTGCGGAAACAGCACATGCCACCAGGGCACGTGGTTCTCCTGCTGTACCGCAGCCATGGCCATCAACTGAACAAACGCCTTGCCAGCACCGAGCCGGCCGACAGCTCACGCCCGTCGAGCTGGTCGTAGAGCAGTTCCAGGTCAGCGGCGATGGGATCCATGGCCATGGCAGGCAGCGGATGGCCGTTCTGGTCGCAGAGCACGCCGTCCATGGCCTGGCACAGGGCGCCTGCCACTTCGCGCAGTCGCGTGAAAGGCTGCTCGCCGCGGTGCACCTGGGGCACGTCAAGGCTCAGCGTCACGTCGCGGATGGCGGACTGGTCCGGGTCATCGGCCAGCGCAGCCTGCGTGTCGTAGCCCAGGGTAAGCAGCGGCGGCAGGCCCGGGTTGCCCGTGGGCAGCACCAGGCGGCCCGGCATGGCACCGGACACAAAGCCCAGGCGGGCCGCATTCTGGTGGATGTAGCCCGGGCTCCAGGCGGCCTGGCGCGCACGCAGCATGAAGGCCAGTTGTGCATCGTGGTCGCTCGCGAACTGGTCGAGCTCACGGGCGCGCGCTACCTCCTGCAGCATGTCGGGGAAATCCGGGGCGGCATTCACCGCATCGGCGAAGTCCTGGGCCTTCATCACGAATTCCGAAAACTCGATCTCGTTGAGCGCCCCCATGCGGTTGGCCAGTTGCACGCCCGCCTGGAAGCTCTGGTAGCGCTGGCCGGGTGACGGTGTCTCCCACTGCTGCGTGGCTTCGTTGTAGCCCTCGATGGCAAAAGGCTTGCTGCCCGCGCGGCGGGTGGGCGGCATGGCAGCCAGCGCGGCATCGCCCGAGACGATGAGCTCGGGCTGCAGGGGGGCGATCACGTCGATCAACGGGTCCAGGCCCGGGCGGCGCTCCAGCGACATCGGCGGCACCGGCATCTGCAGCGCATCGAGCACGTCGACTGTGTGCACCGAGGGGTCGGTCCCTCGGTCCAGGCTGTCGAGCTCTGCCGCCGTGAGCTGCACGGCGCCCGTGTCGAAGCCGGGTTCCTGGCGCAGCGCCGGGTCGGTCACGTGCTCGGGCTCCTCGGGCGAGGCGCGCCGAGGCGCATTGCGGCGCGATGTCCAGGCGTTGTAGGCCACGATGAGGGCCAACACCAGGCCGCCGACGATGGCCAGACTCACTTGCAATGTGCTCATAGATTTCGGTCCAGCCTATTCCTGCGGCCTGGGCAATGAAAGTATGTCGGCGCCATCATGTCATGCATCGGCCATGGAAAGAGCCGACTCCATATCGACCGCCACGATGCGCGAAACGCCCTGCTCCTGCATGGTCACACCGATCAGTTGCTCGGCCATCTCCATCGCGATCTTGTTGTGGCTGATGAACAGGAACTGCGTGCCCTTGCTCATGCTGGAGACCAGCTTGGCATAGCGCTCGGTGTTGGCGTCGTCCAGCGGCGCGTCCACCTCGTCCAGCAGACAGAACGGCGCGGGGTTGAGCTGGAAGATGGCGAACACCAGGGCGATGGCGGTCAGCGCCTTCTCGCCACCCGACAGCAGGTGGATGGTCTGGTTCTTCTTGCCCGGGGGCTGGGCCATGACCTGCACGCCGGAGTCGAGGATTTCGTCGCCGGTGATGATGAGCTTGGCTTGGCCGCCGCCGAACAGCTCGGGGAACATGCGCCCGAAATGGCCGTTCACGGTATCGAAGGTACCTGAGAGCAGCTGGCGCGTCTCGCCGTCGATCTTGCGGATCGCGTCTTCCAGCGTGTTCATGGCCTCGGTCAGGTCGGCCGTCTGCGCATCGAGGAAGACCTTGCGCTCGCTGGCCAGCTTGAGCTCGTCGAGAGCTGCCAGGTTCACGGCACCCAGCGCGGCGATCTCGCGGTGCAGGCGGTCGATTTCACCCTGCAGGCCGGACACGCGCACATTGCCCTCGGCTATCGACTGCGCCACGGCCTCCAGGTCGGCCTGGGCGTCGGCCAGCAAGGTGCTGTACTGCTCCAGGCCCAGGCGCGCGGCCTGTTCCTTGAGCTGGAATTCGGTGATGCGCGCGCGCAGCGGATCGAGCGCACGTTCGAGCTGCATGCGCCGCTCGTCGCTGGCGCGCAGCTTGGCGGTCAGGTCGTCGTACTCGCTGCGCTGGGCGCCGAGGGCCTTCTCGCGCTCCATCTTCACTTCCAGCGCCGCCTGCAGGCCGCCCTGGGCGGCCGCATCAGACAGGCGGGCCAGTTCGTCGCGCGCACGCTGCTGCTCGTCGGTGAGCGAGGTGGCCTGCTGGTTGGCGGTTTCAATCGAGCGGTTGAGTTCACCGCGGCGCGCCTCCAGGCTGCGCTGCGAGAAGGTGGCCTCCTGGGCCTGGCGCTCCAGCGTGCGTTGCTGCTCGCGGCAGGCGGCCAGCTTGCGCTCGGCCTCGATCACGCGGTCGCCCAGCTGGGCTTCGCGCTCCTGGCTGTCGGCCAGTTGCATGTCCAGTTCTTCGAAGCGGGCTTCGGCCGCCACGCGGCGCTCCTGCAGGTCGGACAGCTGGGCCTCGATCTCGGCGATGTCGGCGCCGATCTGCGCGCTGCGCGCACGGGTCTGCTCTGCCAACTGCGAGAGGCGCAAGGTCTCGACCTGCAGCTCATGGGCACGGCTTTGGGCTTCGGTGGCCTCGCGGCGCGCGCCCACCAGGCGCTGCGAAGCGTCGGCATAGGCCGCCTCGGCGCGGACCAGTGCGGTGCGCGATTCCTCGGCGATCAGGGCCTGGGCGCGCAGCTCCTTTTCCAGGTGCTCGATCTCCTGCGCGCGGGCCAGCATGCCCGATTGCTCGGAGTCCTGGGCGTAGAAGCTCACGCTGTGGGCGCTGACGGCATGGCCCGAGGGCACGAACACCACCTCGCCCGGCTGCAGCGTGCTGCGGCGGTTCAGAGCTTCATCGAGCGTGGGGGCGGTATAGCAGCCCTGCAGCCAGTCGACCAGCACGGCGCGCAGGCCAGCATCGTGGATGCGCAGCAGGTCCGACAGGCGTGCATGCGGCGAGGCCACTTCGGGAGCACCCGCCGCGGGCATGCTGTAGAAGGCCAGGCGGGCCGGCGGTGCATCGGTGCCGCCCGATCCCAGGAAGCCGCGCACCATGTCCAGGCGCCCCACTTCCAACGCGGCCAGGCGCTCGCGCAGCGCAGCTTCGAGCGCGTTCTCCCAGCCGGTTTCGATATGGATGCGGCTCCACAGGCCTTGCAAGCCATCGAGGCCGTGCTTGGCCAGCCAGGGGCGCAGCTTGCCGTCGGTTTTGACCTTTTCCTGCAGGGCCTTCAGGGCTTCCATGCGGGCCGAGAGGTCGGCCTGGCGCGCGCTTTCGCTGTTCACGGCCTGCTGGCGCGCGCGGCGCTCGTCGTCCAGTTGCGGCACGGCCTCCTGCAGCTCGGCCAGGCGCGCCTCGGTGGTTTCGGCCAGTTCCTTGGCCTCGTCCAGCTGTTCCTGCAGATTGGCCAGGCGCGCCTCGTCGGGGGCCGCCAGGGCGTTGCGGTCGGTGCGCAGGCGTTCGTAGCGCGCGTCGAACTGGCGGCTTTGCTCGTCGATGCTGCGCTGCTCGGCCGCCAGCACGCCGATCTGCTGCTGCACCTGGACCACGCTGGCGCGCTGCTCGGTCGTGCGGCTCTGCGCCTGGCGCAGGGCCTCTTCGAGGTCGGGCAGCTGCATGGCCTGCTCTTCCACCTGGGCGGCCAGCAGCTCGGCACGCTCTTCGGCGTCCACGCCGGCTCCGGCCAGGTTTTCGAGCTCGATGTCGGCCTCGTCCTTGCGGGCGGACCACTGGGCGATCTGCTCGGCCAGGGTCACCAGGCGCTGCTCCACGCGCAGCCGGCCTTCCACCACGTAGCGGATCTCGGCCTCCAGGCGGCCGACTTCGGCCGTGGCCTCGTAGAGCTTGCCCTGGGCCTGGTTGACCTGGTCGCCGGCCGCATAGTGGGCCTGGCGGATGGTTTCGAGGTCGGCTTCGACCGCGCGCAGGTCGGCCATGCGCGATTCGAGGTCGTTCACAGCCTGGAGGCCATCCAGGCGCACCTTGGCCTGGTCGGCTTCGGCGTCGGCGCGCTTCAGGAACCACAGCTGGTGCTGCTTGAGCGTGGCGTCGGAATGCAGCGCGTTGTATTTGGCGGCTACCTCGGCCTGCTTTTCGAGCTTTTCGAGGTTGGCGTTCAACTCGCGCAGGATGTCTTCCACCCGCGTGAGGTTCTCGCGCGTGTCCGACAGGCGGTTTTCCGTCTCGCGGCGGCGCTCCTTGTATTTGGAGACGCCGGCCGCCTCTTCGAGGAACAGGCGCAGTTCTTCAGGCCGCGACTCGATGATGCGGCTGATGGTGCCCTGGCCGATGATGGCGTAGGCGCGCGGCCCCAGGCCCGTGCCCAGGAACACGTCCTGCACGTCGCGGCGGCGCACGGGCTGGTTGTTCAGGAAATAGCTGCTGGTGCCGTCGCGCGTGAGCACGCGGCGCACCGCCACCTCACCGTACTGGCCCCACTGGCCTCCGGCCCGGTGGTCGGAGTTGTCGAACACCAGCTCCACGCTGGCGCGGCTGGCCTGCTTGCGCGTGGTGGTACCGCTGAAGATCACGTCCTGCATGGACTCGCCACGCAGCTCGCTGGCCTTGCTCTCGCCCAGCACCCAGCGCACCGCATCCATGATGTTGGACTTGCCGCAGCCGTTGGGACCCACCACGCCCACGAGCTGCCCCGGCAGCATGAAGTTGGTGGGCTCAGCGAAGGACTTGAAGCCGGAAAGCTTGATGGAGGTGAGACGCACGTGTCAGGGGGCAGGCAAAAATGGGTGTGGCGCAAGGGGGCGCACGGGCGCCAGACGGAAAAATACCGGCAAATGTAAAGCGGGATGATACCGCGCCGCCTGCCGGCTACCGTGTCACGGCATGCCCTGCCAGACAATACCCGCACATCCATCGGTAATATTTAACAAATACCGCCCCTGCCGCCGGCCTTTCAAGGCCCGGCAGCTATCAATTTTGCATGCATTTTGGCGCGGCGAGCGGGCCAGGCGCGCACTGGCTCACGCCTGGGGCAGGCCCGATTCAGTGGACCAGGGCATTGTGCCGGCGCACCAGTTCTTCGAACTCATGCACCTGCAGGGGTGGGCTCAGCAGGTAGCCCTGCCAGGCATGGCAGTTGTTGCGCGCCAGGAACTCGCGCTGGGCCTCGGTTTCCACGCCCTCGGCGATCACGCGCAGGCCCAGGCTCGTGCCCAGGGCCACCACAGTGCGGGCGATGGCGGCATCGTTGGGGTCGGTGAGCACGTCGCGCACGAAGCTCTGGTCGATCTTGAGCTGGTCCAGCGGCAGGCGCTTGAGGTAAGACAGTGAAGAGTACCCGGTACCGAAGTCGTCGAGCGAGAAACCCACGCCATAGGCCTTGAGCTGGCCCATCTTGGCGATGGTGTCCTCCACGTCCGAGAGCAGCAGGCCCTCGGTCATCTCCAGCTTGAGGCGGCTGCCATCGGCACCCGAGCCCGCCAGCGCGGCCAGCACCTGGGCCACGAAGCCGCTCTGGTGGAATTGCCGCGGGCTCACATTCACCGCCAGGCCCAGGCCGGCCAGCGCAGGTTGCTGGGCCCAGCGGGCCAGGCGCTGGCAGGCGACCTGCAGCACCCATTCGCCCAGCGGCAGGATCAGGCCGTTCTCCTCGGCCAGCGGGATGAACTGCGCCGGCGAGACAAAGCCATCGCGCGGGTGGCGCCAGCGCAGCAGCGCCTCGGCGCCGATGATGCGGCCCTGGTCGATCTGCGCCTGGTAGTACAGCTCGAACTGGCCCTGGGCCAGGCCCACGCGCATGTCCAGCTCCATGGCCGCGCGCGCGCTCACGGCCGCCTGCATCTGGGGGTCGTAGAAGCGCAGCGTGTCGCGGCCCGCCGACTTGGCCTGGTACATGGCCAGATCGGCGCGGCGCAGAAGTTCGTCCACCGTCTCGCGCACGCCGCTGAACAGCGTGACGCCCATGCTCAGCGAGCTGTGGTGCGCCTCGGGACCGAGCGCATAAGGCTCGCGCAGCACGGCCAGGATGCGCTGGCCGGCTTCCTCGCAGCGCGCTGCGGCCTCCTCGGGCGTGGCGCCCAGGTCTTCGAGCAGCACCACGAACTCGTCGCCGCCCTGGCGCGCCACGGTGTCGTCCTCGTGCACGCAGGCGCGCAGGCGGTTGGCCACCTGCATCAGCAGGGTGTCGCCCTTGTCGTGGCCCTGTGTCTCGTTCAAGGTCTTGAAGTTGTCGAGGTCGAGCAGCAGCAACGCACCATGGCTCTGGTGGCGTGCGCTGGTGGCCAGCGCCTGCTGCAGCCGGTCGATCAGCAGGCGGCGGTTGGGCAGTTGGGTCAGCGGGTCGTAGTAGGCCAGGTTCTTGATCTCGTCCTCGGCTGCCTTGCGCTGGCTCAGGTCCTGCAGCGTGACCAGGTGGTCGTCGCCGATGCGCACGCCCGAGACCTCCACCGGGCGCACCACGCCGTCGCGGCACAGGAAGTGGTACTCGGCCGCGGCGATGATGCCGTTGCTGTCGTCGGCGCGCTGGCGCTCCTCGTTCCAGGCTCGGCGCATCACCTCGCGCTCCTCGGGATCGGGGTAGCTCCTCTCCCACCACACGTCCACGGTGGGCACCTCCCGGGCCGTGTAGCCGCAGATCTGCAGAAAGCGCTCATTGCGGAACGAGATGGTGCCGTCCTTCTGCACCAGGCACAGGCCCATGGGCAGGCGCTGCAGGATGCCGCGCAGATGGGCCTCGTTGCCACGCAAGGTGTTCTCCATGCGCTTGCGCTCGCTGATGTCCTGCACCACGGCCATGTGGAAATCGGGCGAGGTGCCCGGCATCCACATGGGCGAGACCGTCAGGTCCACCCAGACCTCGGAGCCGTTCTTGTGGAAGTAGCGCTTTTCCATGCGGTATTCGCTGATCTCGCCGGACTTGAGGCGCTCCATCTGGGCCAGGTCGATGGCCAGATCCTCGGGCTGGCTCACACCCTGGAAGTCGAGCTCGCGCAGCTCCTGCATGGAGTAGCCCAGGATGTCGCAGTACTTCTGGTTGATGCGCACGAAGCGCCCGCTGCGGGTGTCGATCTGTGCGACCCCTACGGCGGCCTGGTTGAACAGTGCGCGAAAGCGGTCTTCGCTTTCGCGCCGGGCCTCGTCGGACACCTGGGCGCGCGCCAGGGCCTGCGTGCGCTGGCGCGCCAGCAGCGTGACCAGGGCCGCCAGCAACAGCGACACCAGGGCCCCCGAGCCCCCCGCCGCCCAGGGCAGGCTGCGCTCGGACAGCGACAGCAGGGACTGCGTGGGCCTGAAGCTCAGGCGCCAGCGCCGGTCGTGCACCAGGATGTCCCGCTCGAACGGCACGGCGTCCGGCACGGCCTCGGCAGTGGGCGGCAGCAGCACGCGCACCGTGGTGTCGGTGGCGCCGGCGCGGGTGGACCCCTGGTCGGTGATGGAGACCGCGATGCCATTGAGCAGGCCCTCGCCCCGCATGAAGCGCACCAGGTCGTAGACGCGGATGGTGGCGGCCACGGCCCCAACGAACACCTGGGGTTTGAGGTCCGTCACCCCCGACCGGTCAAACACCGGCACCCGGATCACGAAGGCCGCGCGGTGCGTCTGCTCCTGCACCAGATCGAACGGGGCCGATGCCACCGTGTGCCCGCTGTCGCGGCTGTACTGCATGGCTGCGAGGTTGGTGGGCTGGGCGCTGATGTCGAGGCCCAGCACGGCCTCGTTGCCCTTCATGGGCCACAGGTACTCGGCCACGAAGTACTCGGAGCGCTCGCCAGGCGGGCGGATCACGAAGTCGGGGTAACCGGCGGGATTGATCGAGGTATCGGCCCGCACGCGGGCTTCGTAGTCGGCCTTCTCCTCCAGGGTCACCCGGCGCGTGAAGGACAGGTTGCGCACGCCGGGGTAGCGCTCGGAGATGTCGAGCTCGCTGGCCACCCGCTCGAACTCGGCCCGCGTGAGCCCCGGGTTGGCCGAAAACAGCCCACGCAGGCCATGCACGATTTCCGTGTGCGTGGCAATGCGCTGGACCAGCGCGTCGGTGAACAGCCGTGTCTCCTGCGTCAGGCGCGCCTTGGCCACCGCATCGATCGCGTCGGCCTGTTGCCGTGCCAGGCCAAAGCTCAGCAGCAGGCCGGCCGCGGCCACACCCAGGCCGGGCAACCAATGCCGATAGAAGCCGTTGAGGGGTAGCGAAGCCATTCAGGAACAGGGAGTCAGCAAAAGCCAGACAGGGTTGCACACGGCGTGCCAGGGCACTGCCGCAACAGCCCATGAGGATAGCGGGATTCGGACCCTCCATCCGGCATGCAAGGGTCCACATCTTGTAACAGCGTCGCTGTTTTCGCCGTACCGTTTATGCAACACCGGGGTGCGGGTTTGCCAGCCCCCCCGGCGGCCCCCCTACCGCCACGGGATAGGGTGCGAACCGGCTGCGATTCTCATTCACGTCCAGCACCCGGCCCATGGGCGGAAACGCCCTTTGCGGGCAGGCGTCGCGCTCGCAGACCTTGCAGCCCATGCCGATGGGCACGGCCGCCTCAGGGTCGGCCAGGTTCAGGCCGCGCGAGTACACGAGCTGCGCTGCGTGGCGCAGGTCGCAGCCCAGCGCCACCGAGAACTCCTTGCCGGGCGCTCCCCAGCCCCCGGCCCCACCACCGTGCGAGACGGTGCGCGCCACCCAGAGGTAGGCCCGCCCGTCGGGCATGCGTGCCAGCTGTGGCACGATGCGCCCGGGCTGGGCGAAGGCCTCGTACACATTCCACAGCGGGCAGGTGCCGCCGATCTTGCTGAAGTGGAAATGCGTGGCCGACTGGCGCTTGGAGATATTGCCCGCCCGGTCCACACGGATGAAGAAGAAGGGCACGCCGCGCGCACTGGGCCGCTGCAAGGTGGACAGGCGGTGGCACACGGTCTCGAAGCCCACACCGAACTGGTGGCCCAGGCGGTCGATGTCGTAGCGCACCGCCTCGGCCGCCTGCAGGAAGGCCGTGTACGGCAGCAGCAAGGCCCCCGCGAAGTAGTTGGCCAGACCGATGCGCGCGAGCGCCCGCGCCTGCTCGCCCGACAGGCCAGCCCCGTCGGCCAGACGGCGCAGCTCGGGCCCCATCTCCAGGAAGGCCAGCTGCGTCGCCATCTGGAAGGCGCGCTGCCCGGCCTCGAGCCCCTGGGCCAGTTGCAGCACGCCACTGCCAGGCTCGTAGTGGCGCTGCGCGCCTCCCTGCAGTTCGGGCAGGGCCACCACATGCACCCCATGGGCAGCCTGCAGGCGGCGCACCAGCCCCTCATCGGCCCGCCCGGGCTGCAGGCCCCACTCGGCCGCCAGCCGCTCGGCCGCATCGTCGAGCTCGGCGAAGTGGTTGTGGCGGGCAAAGAAGAAATCGCGCACTTCCTCGTAGGCCATGGGCTGGTGGCTGGCACTGGCCAAGGCGCCGCTGCGGCCATCGCCCAGCTGGGCGCTCAGGGCATCAAGCCGCTCCAGCGCCTGGCGGTGGCGCTGGTGCAGGGCCAGCAGGGTGCGCGCCACGGCAGGCATGCCCGAGGCCAGTTCGCGGATCTCGGCCAGGGACACGGCCTGCTGCGCACCGTCCACCCCTGGTTCGGGCGGCGTGTCCGCCAGGACCTCACGCAGGCCGGTGATCAGGCGCGCCTCGTCGTCGTCGGAGAAGCGCTGCACATCCACCCCGAAGACGGCGTTGATCTTGAGCAGCACCGGCACGGTGAGCGGGCGCTGGTTCTGCTCGATCTGGTTGAGGTAGCTGGCCGACAGGTCCAGCGCACGCGCCAGCGCCACCTGGGTCATGCCGCGCTCCTCGCGCAGGCGGCGCAGGCGCACGCCCATGAAGGCCTTCTTCACGGCACCAGCCTCTTCGCGCGATGCATTCGCAATATTTGCAAATCATCTGATTTTGTTTCGCAATTCTTCACCATTTCAGGCCTTTCTCCAGGGCCGTATTTTGCGTAGATTGCGAAGCATGACAACCCCCAACAGCACCCTCGAGCTCACGGAAATCGTCTTTCCCGAGCACGCCAACCATTACGGCACCCTGTTCGGTGGCAACGCCCTGCTGCTCATGTCCAAGGCGGCCTTCCTCGCGGCCCGCAGCGCTTCAGGCAGCAACGTGGTGATGGCCGGCGTGAGCGACGTGCGCTTTCTGGCCCCCGTGGGCGTGGGCCACGTGCTCACGCTGCGCGCCTGGGTGTCGCGCCTCGGGCACAGCTCGCTCACCGTGTGCGTGACAGGCCTGGCGCAGGCGCTCGGAGCACCGCACGAAGAGGCGCTCAAGGGGATTTTCGAGATGGTGGCGGTCGATGCCCAGGGGCGCCCGACCGCCGTCGCCCATTCCTATGTGACCCAGCAGGAGACCCCATGACCATGGACACCACCACCCCCACGGGCCTCAGGCCCAAGAAATCGGTTGCACTCTCGGGCGTGACCGCCGGTAACACCGCCCTGTGCACCGTGGGCCGCACGGGCAACGACCTGCACTACCGCGGCTACGACATCCTGGACACCGCCGAAGTCTGCGAGTTCGAGGAAATCGCCCACTTGCTGGTGCACGGCAAGCTGCCCTCCAAGGCCGAACTCAAGGCCTACAAGACCAAATTGCGTGCCCTGCGCGGCCTGCCGGCGAGTGTGAAGGAGGCCCTGGAGCACCTGCCTGCGGGCGCCCACCCCATGGACGTGATGCGTACCGGCGTATCGGCCCTGGGCTGCATCCTGCCCGAGAAGGACGACCACAACCTGCCCGGCGCACGCGACATTGCCGATCGGCTGATGGCATCCCTGGGCTCCATGCTGCTGTACTGGTACCACTGGAGCACGCAGGGCAAGCGCATCGAGCTGGAAACGGATGACGACTCCATCGGCGGCCACTTCCTGCACCTGCTGCATGGCGAGAAGCCCAGCGCCCAGTGGGTGCGTGCCATGCACACCTCGCTCAACCTGTATGCCGAGCACGAGTTCAATGCCTCCACCTTCACGGCGCGGGTGATCGCCGGCACAGGCAGCGACATGTATTCCAGCATCGCCGGCGCCATCGGCGCCCTGCGCGGCCCCAAGCACGGCGGCGCCAACGAGGTCGCCTTCGAGATCCAGAAGCGCTACGACAACCCCGCAGAAGCCGAGGCCGATATCCGCCGCCGTGTGGAGGCCAAGGAAGTGGTGATCGGCTTTGGCCACCCCGTCTACACCGTGAGCGACCCGCGCAATGTCGTCATCAAGGGCGTGGCCAGGCGCCTGTCCGATGAAGCGGGCTCCACCAAGATGTACGACATTGCCGAGCGGCTGGAGTCAGTGATGTGGGAGGTGAAAAAGATGTTCCCCAACCTCGACTGGTTCAGCGCCGTGAGCTACCACATGATGGGGGTGCCCACCGCCATGTTCACGCCGCTGTTCGTCATCGCGCGCACCAGCGGCTGGGCCGCCCATGTGGTCGAGCAACGCGTGGACAACAAGATCATCCGCCCCAGTGCCCACTACACAGGCCCTGAAGACCTGAAATTCGTGCCGATCGACGCACGCAGCTGATACTCCGTTGTCCCAGGCACAGCCTTCGTGCTGTGCCGCCCCGCTTTCGCCCCATGAACAACAACACGAATTACAGAAAACCCCTGCCCGGCAGCGCACTGGACTACTTCGACGCGCAGGCCGCCGTCGAGGCCCTGCGCCCCGGCGCCTGGCACCGCCTCTCGTACACGGCCCGCGTGCATGCCGAAAACCTGGTGCGCCGCTGCGACCCGGCCATCCTCGATGCATGCCTGCTGCAGATCATCGACAAGCGGCGCGACCGCGACTTTCCCTGGTACCCCGTGCGCGTGGTCTGCCACGACATCCTGGGCCAGACGGCCCTGGTGGACCTGGCGGGCCTGCGCGATGCCATCGCCAAGGAAGGCGGCGACCCGGCCCGGGTGAACCCCGTGGTGCCAGTGCAACTTGTCGTGGACCATTCCCTGGCCGTGGAGTGCGGCGGCTTCGACCCCAATGCCTTCGCCAAGAACCGCGCCATCGAGGACCGGCGCAACGAGGACCGCTTCCACTTCATCGAGTGGACGAAGAAGGCCTTTGCCAATGTGGACGTGATCCCCGCAGGCAACGGCATCATGCACCAGATCAACCTGGAGAAGATGTCGCCCGTGGTGTATGTGCAGGACGGCGTGGCTTTCCCCGACACCTGTGTGGGCACCGACAGCCACACGCCGCACGTGGACGCACTGGGCGTGATCGCCATCGGCGTGGGCGGCCTGGAGGCCGAGAACGTGATGCTGGGCCGCGCCTCGTGGATGCGCCTGCCCGACATCGTGGGCGTGCAGCTCACGGGGCGGCGCCAGCCGGGCATCACCGCTACCGACGTGGTGCTTGCGCTCACCGAGTTCCTGCGCAACGAGAAGGTGGTGGGCGCGTACTTGGAGTTCTTTGGCGACGGCGCGCGCAGCCTCACCATCGGCGACCGGGCGACCATCTCCAACATGTGCCCGGAATACGGCGCCACGGCGGCGCTGTTCCATATCGATGAACAGACGCTGGACTATCTGCACCTCACGGGCCGCGAGGCGGCCCAGGTGGCCTTGGTGGAGAACTACGCCAAAGCGGCCGGGTTCTGGACCGACACACTGGGGGGCGCGGCCTACGAGCGCGTCCTGGCGTTTGATCTGTCCTCCGTGGTGCGCAACATGGCGGGCCCCTCCAACCCGCACCGCCGCCTGCCCACCTCGGCACTGGCAAGCCGCGGCATCGCCAGCGCCGCCGGCCTTGAACAGGCACGCGCCGAAGAAGCCCAGGGCCTGCTGCCCGACGGCGCGGTGGTCATTGCCGCCATCACCAGCTGCACCAACACCTCCAACCCGCACAACGTGATCGCGGCCGCGCTGCTGGCACGCAACGCCAACCGCCTGGGCCTGGCGCGCAAGCCCTGGGTCAAGTCCTCGCTGGCCCCGGGCTCCAAGGCGGTGGAGCTGTATCTGCAGGAAAGTGGACTGTTGGGTGACCTGGAGATGCTCGGATTTGGCATCGTCGCCTTTGCCTGCACTACCTGCAACGGCATGTCGGGCGCGCTCGACCCGGTGATTCAGCAGGAGATCATCGACCGCGACCTGTATGCCACGGCCGTGCTGTCGGGCAACCGCAATTTCGACGGGCGTATCCACCCCTATGCCAAGCAGGCCTTCCTGGCCTCGCCGCCGCTGGTGGTGGCCTATGCGATCGCCGGCACCATCCGCTTCGACATCGAGAACGATGTGCTGGCGGTGGTGGACGGCCGGGAGATCCGTCTTGCGGACATCTGGCCCGGCGATGAAGAGATCGATGCGGTGGTCAAGGCGGCCGTGAAGCCCGCGCAGTACCGCGCCGTGTACGAGCCCATGTTCACGATCCGCGTCGACGATGGCGAGACCGTCGCGCCCCAGTACGACTGGCGTGCGCAGTCCACCTATATCCGCCGCCCGCCCTACTGGGACACCGAGGGTGTGGGCGCGCTGGCGGCCAATCCGCGCACGCTCACCGGTATGCGGCCCCTGGCCCTGCTGCCGGACAACATCACCACCGACCACCTCTCCCCTTCCAACGCCATCCTGATGGACAGCGCCGCGGGCGAGTACCTGCACCGCATGGGCCTGCCGGAGGAGGACTTCAACAGCTATGCCACGCACCGCGGCGACCACCTCACCGCCATGCGTGCCACCTTCGCCAACCCCACGCTCAGGAACGAGATGGTTCGCAAGGACGATGGCAGTGTGCGCGCGGGATCGCTGGCCCGGGTGGAGCCCGAAGGCCAGGTCATGCGCATGTGGGAAGCCATCGAGACCTACCTGGAGCGCCGCCAGCCGCTGATCATCATCGCCGGCGCCGACTACGGACAAGGCTCCTCGCGCGACTGGGCCGCCAAAGGCGTGCGCCTAGCCGGGGTGGAGACGGTCGTGGCCGAGGGCTTCGAGCGCATCCACCGCACCAACCTGATCGGCATGGGCGTGCTGCCGCTGGAATTCCAGAGCGGCACCACCCGCATCACGCTGGGCCTCGATGGCACGGAGACCTACGATGTGGTGGGCGAACGCACGCCGCGCGCCACGCTGACCCTGGTGGTGCGCCGCCGCGATGGCAGCGTGCAGCAGGTGCCCGTCACCTGCCGCCTGGACACCGCCGAGGAAGTCTCCGTCTATGAGGCGGGCGGCGTGCTGCAGCGCTTTGCGCAGGATTTTCTGGCCGAAAGTGCCGAAGTTTGAGGAGACACCATGGCATTCCAGCCCCAGATCAGGATACCCGCCACCTACCTGCGCGGTGGCACCAGCAAGGGCGTGTTCTTTCGCCTGCAGGACCTGCCGCTTGCGGCCCAGCGGCCCGGCGCCGCACGCGACGCGCTGCTGCTGCGCGTGATCGGCAGCCCCGACCCCTATGGCAAGCAGATCGACGGCATGGGCGGGGCGACTTCGTCCACCTCCAAGGCGGTGATTCTTTCGCCGTCGACCCGGCCCGGCCATGACGTGGATTACCTGTTCGGCCAGGTGTCCATCGACAGCGCCTTCGTCGACTGGTCGGGCAACTGCGGCAACCTGTCCGCGGCTGTCGGTCCTTTTGCGATCGCCAACGGCCTGCTGCCTGCCGAACGCATTCCCGCCGACGGCGTCTGCACGGTGCGCATCTGGCAGGCCAACATCGGCAAGACCATCGTGGCCCATGTGCCCATCACGGGCGGCCAGGTGCAGGAAGCCGGTGACTTCGAGCTCGATGGCGTGACCTTTCCGGCCGCCGAAGTGGCGCTGGAGTTCCTCGACCCCGCCGACGAGGGCGATGGTGAGGGCGGCGGTGCCATGTTCCCCACCGGGCAGGTGGTCGACGACCTGAAGGTGCCCGGTGTGGGCACGCTGCGCGCCACGCTGATCAATGCCGGCATACCGACCATCTTCGTCAACGCCGCCGACATCGGCTACACCGGCACCGAGCTGCAGGACGCCATCAATGGCGACCCCCAGGCCCTGGTGCGATTCGAGGCCATTCGCGCCCATGGGGCCGTCAAGATGGGACTCATCAAGGACATTTCCGAAGCCGCGAAGCGCCAGCACACCCCCAAGGTGGCCTTTGTCGCGCCGCCGGCCAGCTACACCGCGTCGAGCGGCAAGGCCGTGCAGGCCGCGGAGGTGGACTTGCTCGCGCGCGCGCTCTCCATGGGCAAGCTGCACCACGCCATGATGGGCACGGCGGCCGTCGCCATCGGCACGGCCGCAGCCATTCCCGGCACGCTGGTCAATGTGGCAGCGGGCGGCGGCGAGCGCCAGGCCGTGCGCTTCGGCCACCCCTCGGGCACGCTGCGCGTGGGCGCAGAGGCCGAGCTGCGCGATGGCCAGTGGCTGGTCACCAAGGCCCTCATGAGCCGCAGCGCCCGCATCCTGATGGAAGGCTGGGTCCGTGTGCCTGGCGATTGCTTCTGAACAACACAAGAACACAGGAAACAAAGAATCCATGTCTACCCGCAAAGCCCTCAAGGCCCTGGCCGAAGCCCGCCGCGGCGTGCTCGTGCCCGGCGCCTTCAACGCCCTCTCAGCCCGTATCGTGGCAGACCTCGGCTTCGAAGCCATCTACGTCACCGGCGCCGGCGTCACCAACATGTGGTTCGGCCTGCCCGACCAGGCCTTCATGGGCCTGGCCGACATCGCCGACCATACGGCACGCATCCGCGATGCCGTGGAGCTGCCGCTGATCGTGGACGCCGACACGGGCTTCGGCAATGCGCTCAACGTGTACCACACGGTGCGCACGCTGGAGCGCGCTGGCGCCGACTGCATCCAGCTCGAAGACCAGGTCAGCCCCAAGCGCTGCGGACACTTCAACGGCAAGGAGGTCATCAGCACCGAGGAGATGCTGGGCAAGATCAAGGCGGCCGTGGATGCCCGCCGCGACCCTGACACCCTCATCCTGGCGCGCACCGATGCCTGCGCCACCCAGGGCTTCGAGGCGGCGGTGGAGCGCGCCCAGCGCTTCGGTGAGGCCGGTGCCGACATCCTGTTCGTGGAGGCAGTGACCACGGCCGAGGAGATCCGCGCCCTGCCCCGCCGCCTGGCCGACCGACCCCAACTCATGAACATGGTGATCGGCGGCAAGACGCCGATCTTCAGCGCCGACGAACTGGCCGGCCTGGGCTACGGCATCGTGCTCTATGCCAACGCCGCACTGCAGGGCGCGGTGGCGGGCATGCAAAAGGCGCTGACGGTGCTGAGAGAGACGCAGCGCATCGATGAGGGCCCCGGCTTGGTAGCGCCAGTTGCGGAACGGCAGCGACTGGTGCGCAAGCACGAGTGGGATGCGCTGGAGCAGAAGTACCGGTGACGGTAGTGTGCGGCCCCTGGCCGCCCCCCACCATGCCCGGAATGCTCCGCCGCAGCCGCCCCAAAGGGCGCCCAGAGGGCGCATCTGATTTTTTCGCCCTACAATTGACTGACGGTCAGTCAATTTTTCAAACATCCTGCCCAGCTACCGCCCCCCCGCAGCATGCACTCCACCACTGTCACCGGCCAACCCCGCACCAAACCCGCTGAAATCCGCCGCGAGGAGCTGATGGATGCAGCGCAGGCCCTGTTTCTGGGCAAAGGCTTCAACGAGACCAGCGTGGACGAAATCGTCAAGGGCGCCGGAGTGGCCAAGGGCACCTACTACGTCTATTTCAAGACCAAGGACGATGTGCTCGCCGCCCTGCGAGAGCGCTTTGTCGCGCGCTTCCAGCAACGCTTGCGGGCATCGGTGGATCGCCACCCGCCGCACAGCTGGGTCGCGCGCCTCGACGGATGGATGGAGGCGGCCGTGCATGCCTACCTGGACGAGCGCGCCTTGCACGACCTGGTCTTTCACCAGCTCCATCCCGCCAACGACCGCCTGCGCCAGGCCAATCCCGTGGTCGACGACCTCACAGCCCTGATCGCCCAGGGCGCACAGGCCGGCGCCTGGCCTGCCGGCGATGCCCACTTGCTGGCGGTCATGGTGTTCAGCGCCGTCCATGGCGCCGTCGACAGCGCCAGCTCCGACTCAGGCCCGCCAGACCGCGAACACCTTGTCCGGGCCGTGCAGTCGTTCTGCCGCCTGGGCATCGGGCTCCCCTCCCGGTAGTCCGGCGTTTCCCCAATTCCGTTTCCACTCCCCAAGGAGATTCCCCGTGCGCCCCCTGCAACTGGTCCTCAGGATTCTGTCCATCGCGTTCATCACCGTCGCGGCACTGCACCTCACCATGGGCATGCATGCCGACCTGATGCTGGGCGTGCCGATCTCGGCGCAGATGGCCGCCGATCCCTCGCTGGACAGCCAGAACCGCTTCTACGGCGTGACCTTTTCACTCATGGGCGTCGCCCTGTGGATCGGCCTGCAGGACCTGCGCCGCTACGAGCCCATCATCGTGGCAACCCTGGCCGTGCTGTTCGCTGCCGGCCTGGCCCGCGCCGTGGCGTGGGGGCTGCACGGCGCGCCCGCCCCTGCGCTGATCGGCATCACGGCAGTGGACCTACTGCTGCCACCGGTGCTCATCGTATGGCTGCGGCGCAGCTTGCGGGGCGGCGTCTGAAACCCAGGCGCACCGACGAAAGTGGCCACGCAGACATCAGGCCTGCGTGTAAACGTCCATGATCCGTTGCTCTGCAGGCTGCTTTGCAATGTGCAAGAGCACCGTTTGCGCCAAGTTCACCGAATCGTGAAGCGCGCATTGCTTGCAGAAGAAAAAGACATCATCGAGCGTTTCGTTTTCGTGCCAGGACGTCATGACAAAGCGCTCTGGTGGAATGTCCTCGAAACGAAAGGCGTCAAGCAACGCCCAGTCCACGGCGTCATCCCAGCTGCTGCATCCCAGCCCCCAGGCCATCATGTACAGGCACCCCGAGGCTACCAGCCAGTCGCTGGTAGCCGCTTGCCATTGCGCGGATCCCTCGGCTTCCACTATCACCACCACGCGGCTTGGCAGAGGGTGCGGCACCTCCGGCAGCGGATCGTCCGGTACCAAGTGAAGGTACCTTACCGGGATCGGCTTTGCAGCCTCATGCACTGCCGATATCTTCCAGCAATCGAAACACCGTCAGGTGCGGCGAGGTTCTGAATTGGGGCATGGCATCCGCCAAATGCAGATGGTCATAAGCAGCCCCCATGCGGTCCATCTCGTCCGCAGCAGTCAGGAAGAAAGCAGCCATTGCGCGCAACTCATTGGGCGCAGCCTCCAGAGTCACCTCGACCAATTCAGCGGATGCACTGACATCCTGCGGCTCTCCTTCGTTCGGGTATCCGTGCAGCTTCATGGGCGCATGCTAAACCACTGCAGCCTATCGGTCGGCCTGTGCATCCGGCAGCGAAGCTCGTGAGCAGGCATCTAGCGCCGACTGCAGCCGCCCGAACCAATAGCCCTCACGCTCGCTGTCGCGCAGTCCATCGACAACAGCACGGAGCGCAGGCAGCAGCGCAGGACTTGCCAACTGCTCTGCCGCCTCCAGCTGGTACACCCGGCAGCCGGGGCCCAGCTGTGCCAGCAGGTGCTCAATCACCCGCAGATCGCGCCGTGCCGCCAAGCCCACCAGGGCTTCGCCCCGAACATCCTCGTCGTCATCGCCCAGGTTGTTCCAGAGCACGTCGCGCACCTGCGGCGTATCGATGGTCTGCTGTGTCCCCAGGCCGAAGGTGGCCCAATCACGCACCTCGGGATCGGCATCCACAGCCAAGCGCATCAGCGCGTCAATGGCGGCCGGCTCCTGGTAGTGGCTGAGCGCCACCGCAACATCCCGGCGCATTGCACTGTCGGCATGCCCTGCAAAGTCCACCAGGGTCACCAAGGCCTCGGGATGCGGCCGGTGACCAAGACCGGAGACTGCCGCGCGAGCCACTTCGCCGTGGGGGTCACGCAAGCCCGCAAGCAGCAGAGCCTGCGTGGCCTCCATGGCATAGGCAACCGGACCCAGGGCATCGCCCGCAGGCCGGGGGCGCTGCAGTTGCGACGCCACATACAGACCCAGCGCCCGGCGCCGCCAACCAGGACTGGCACACAGCGAATGCACAAGCACCAGAAGCGACGGCGACGCGCTCAGCTGCAACGCAGCAATGGCTTTCCAGCCACGGTCGGTGCCCCAGGCGCGCAGCGCCCGGCGCACCAACTGGCGAGGGCTTCGGCGCCGGTTCCGGTTGCGGGCAAACCTTTTCATGGTGTCGAATATCTCCTCGCTCGCTGGCACTCAGGCAGGGTCCATCCTCTGCACCACCAGCAGGTTCGCATCCCGTGCCAGAAGCCAGCGCCTCTGTTCCTTGCGAAACACGCTGAGTACCGGCCCCGTGCGCACCACGGGGGCAGTCCCACCGGGCGGCGTGACTGCCACGGTGAGATACGCACGGGCAAAGGCCCATTCACCGGCCACCTGCACCTCCAGGATCTCGCTCCTGCCGTCGATCTTCGGCCCGACGGCACCGGCCTGTGCCTGCGCAGCCGCCAGAAAATCCGCCTTGGACATGGGCGCCCTGCCCGGCGTGAGGAAAACCACGTCGTCGGCCATCAGGCCCATGACGGTCTCGACATCGCCGGTCCGGGTGGCGGACATCCAGGTGGCTACCAGTTGCCGGATCTGATCTTCATCGCTCTGCATGGATCCTCCTCTGAGGGATCAGGCCTGACTCAGGCACCCTCCTCGTGCAGCAGTGCCATGGCCAGGCTGTCGTGGTATTGGCCATCCACACGCACCGAGCGGCGGCGGAGGCCCTCGGGCTCGAATCCCAAACGCTTGTACAGCGCCTGGGCATTGGCGTTGTCGGCACGCACGCTCAGCTCGATGCGGGTCAGGCCCCGGGCCCAGGCGCCATCGATGGCGGCCCGCATCAGCCGGGCGCCAATGCCCCGGTGCCGCGCAGCGGGCACGAGCCCTATGCCCAGCGTGCCGACATGCGCCCGCGTCTGCCCCGCGCCAGGCAGGATGTCGCACCACCCCACGACCTCATGGTCCACCACCGCCACCACCTGGCACAGGTCATTGGCAACGATGTGCTCGTAGAAAGCCCGTGAGGACTCCCAGGGCGGCGCCTCGGTGAAGGCCAGATAGCGCTTCTCGCGAGCCACCACATCGAGCGCGCGCCACAGCCCCTCGAAATGCGCTGGCGCGACAGGTTCGATCGATACATCCATTCCCTACAACCTCTCTGCGGCCAGTCTACAGAGCCGCAGAGAACACCCAACCGGCGCCCATATCGGTGGGCTGGGCCGTTGCGCTCCCGCCTGCGGCATCCGCACGGTGCTTGTCCATGATGCGGTGCAGATTGCCCTCGATCCAGTCCACCAGCCCCTCCACCTGGCGCGCCACCTCGGTGCCCATGGGGGTCAGGCTGTACTCGACATGGGGCGGCACCACGGGGTGGGAGATGCGCAGCACAAAGCCATCGCTCTCCAGCCACTGCAGGGTCTGGGCCAGCATCTTCTCGCTGACGCCGCCCACCTTGCGGCGCAGGTCGCTGAAGCGGTGCGTGCCGGCCAGCAGGGCCACCAGCACCAGCACGCCCCAGCGGCTGGCCACATGCTGCAGCACCGCGCGCGAAGGGCAATCGGGGGAGAACAGCTGGCCGCGCTGCAGCTTTTCGGAGATGCCTTCACGCGGGCCGGCATCGGCAGGGCTGGGCAAGGAATGGGCAGGCATGGGGTACTTACCTTTATGTACGTACTTACGAAAAGTTAGCTCAATCGCTATTCTGCCTTTTCTTTCTTTCTCAACCAAGGTCCTTCACATGATCGCCATCACCGGAGCCACCGGCCAGCTCGGCCGCCTCGTCATCCAGTCCCTGCTCAAGACCGTCCCGGCCACCCAGATCGTCGCGGCCGTGCGCAGCCCCGAAAAAGCCCAGGACCTCGCGGCACTGGGCGTGCAGGTGCGCAAGGCCGACTACACCCAGCCCGATACGCTGGACGCGGCCCTCAAGGGCGTGCAGAAACTGCTGCTGATTTCATCGAGCGAAGTGGGCCAGCGCACCGCACAGCACAAGGCGGTGATCGACGCCGCACAACGCTCCCAGGTGCAGCTGCTGGCCTACACCAGCGTGCTGCGCGCCGACAGCTCCCTCCTCGGCCTGGCGGCCGAGCACGTGGAGACCGAGGCACTGCTGCGCGCCTCAGGCCTGCCTGTGGTGGTGCTGCGCAACGGCTGGTACACCGAGAACTACACGGCCAGCGTGCCCGCGGCCCTCGCCCACGGCGCCGTGCTGGGCGCGGCAGGCCATGGCCGCATCGCCTCGGCCGCACGCGCGGACTATGCAGATGCGGCAGCGGTGGTGCTGGCGACCGAAGGCCAAGCCGGCAAGGTCTATGAATTGGCGGGTGACAGCGCGTACACGCTGGCCGACCTGGCCGCAGAAATTGCGCGCCAGTCGGGCAAAAGCGTGGTTTACAAGGACCTGCCCGAGGCCGAGTACCAGGCGGCCCTGGTGCAGGTGGGCCTGCCCGCAGGCTTTGCCGCACTGCTGGCCGACTCGGACGCGGCAGCGGCCAAGGGCGCCTTGTTCGACGACACCCACCAGCTCAGCCAGCTCATTGGCAAGGCCACGACGCCGCTGGCGACCACGGTGGCGGCGGCACTGAAGGGCTGATCAACGCAAGGGCCGCGACGCGGCCCTTTTCACCTGCACTTGGGCAGCACGAATACGCTTTTCGCGCCGCCAAAGACAAAACCCCTCAATCCAAAGGACTGAGGGGTTTTGAGGGCTGTAAGAGCCTGACGATGACCTACTTTCAC
>NZ_JBYSYM010000033.1:0-57402 GCF_058783375.1 Acidovorax sp. FW305-C-20-28
CACCCCCCCCCCAGGCCGGGCAACCCGAAGGGAAGGTCCTTGCCGGCGCGCCACTCGTCGTTGCGCTCCTTGCGTGTGCACATGCACACGCCGTGTCACGCGCCTAGATTGGCACGCCGGCAAGGGCCTTCGCGACCCCGAAATGGGTGTTGACAGGCCCTAGATCCCGCCGCGCACCATGGACATCACCTTGGCCGCGTCCAGCGTGGCGGCCTTTTCCCGGATCTGCGGCAGGTACTGCGCCTGCAGGTCCTTGGCCGGGCCCAGCAGGTTCTGGAAGCTCTCGCGCAGCACGGCGGTGCTCATCACGCGGCCGCCCGCGTAGTAGCGTTTGGCCACCTGGCCCAGGGCATAGGTGGTGGCGAACGAGAAGGCCATGCCCGTGGCCGCCTGGCCGATGCCACCGATGGCGCGGCCCGCGACCTTGCCCAGCAGGCCGCCGAGCAGCTTGCGGCCGAACTGCTCGATGTACTGCGAGGCCATGCCCACGCCGGCCGCCGCGATGAAGTCCTTGATGTGGCCCTGGTCCAGCTCCACCCCATGCGCCTTGCCCACGGCATAGACCATCTTCACCTGCAGGGGGATGATGGCCATCGACGCCCAGGACTGCGGCAGCAGCTCCAGGGCACCGCACAGCAGCGCGTAGTTCAGGATGCTCTTGTCCAGCTCGGCGTCCGGCACCTGCGGCACATTGCGCACGGGCAAGGCCGCCGCTGCGGCAGCGGCCGCCGTGCCCGCAGCCACGGGCGCCAGGCCCCGGGCAATGGGCGCGGCGCGTTCGGCCACTTCCACCAGCGCATCGGCCTGCTGCTCGAAGGCCGCGGTGTCGCCGTCGCCCAGTTGCAGCCAGCCCTTGAGCTGCGCGAGGAAGGCGCGCTCGGTATCGGTCTGGCGCCCGTCCACATCGCAGACGCAGACCGCCATTTCGTAGGCCAGCTGGCGCAGGCCCGGTTCGGCCAGGGCCCGGGCTGCGGCCTCGGCGCTGGTGCGCTGCAGCAGCACGTCCTGCACCAGGCGTGGCAGGTCGATGGCGGGCGCGTCCTGGGCCAGCGACTGGGCAATGCGCCGGATCTCCTCGCGCTCGCTGTCACCCTTGTGGCCGTCGGCAAAGGCCGCTAACAGGGCGATGGTCAGGATGGCTTGTTGCTGGTCGAGTTGCATGGTGGCAGCGGCCGCGAGGGCTCCAAGGTGGCAGTACAGGGGTGCAGTGTGGCAAACCCGGGCTTTTCCACCAATGCGGTGGGGGCTTGCAGGGTGGCCAATGGCCGTACCGCTGCAAGGACGCGCCAATCGGCCTAGGATGTTGGCCAACCCATTTGACCTTTCGGTGACCGCATGACCACAGCCCTCAAGATCGATTTCGTCTCCGACGTTTCCTGCCCCTGGTGCATCATCGGCCTCAAGTCGCTGGAGCAGGCGGCCGAGCGCCTGAAAGGCGAGGTCGCGCTCGACCTGCACTTCCAGCCCTTCGAGCTGAACCCGCAGATGGTGCCCGAAGGCCAGGACATTGCCGAGCACCTGCACGAGAAGTACGGCGCCACGCCCGAGCAGAGCCAGAAGAACCGCGACGCCATCGCCGCACGCGGCGCGGCCCTGGGCTTCACCTTCAACATGGCGCAGCGCAGCCGCATCTACAACACCTTCGACGCCCACCGCCTGCTGCACTGGGCCGAGGAAACGGGCGACAAGCAGCCTGCCCTGAAGCACGCGCTGTTCAAGGCCTACTTCACCGACGGCCAGAGCCCCGGCGACCACGAAGTGCTGGCCCGCGTGGCCGGCGAGGTGGGGCTCGACGAGGCCGAGGCCCGCGCCGTGCTGGCATCGGACCGCTATGCCGACGCGGTGCGCGAGCGCGAGCAGTTCTACCTGCAGCAGGGCATCCACTCGGTGCCGGCCATCATCATCAACGACCGCCATTTGATCTCGGGTGGCCAGCCGCCGGAGGTCTTCGAGCAGGCCTTGCGCCAGATCGCATCCGGCAAGGCATAAATGACAAAAGGGCGCCGCAGCGCCCTTTGTCATTCTTCAGCCATTCATTTCAGAGGAATGGGCGTCGCCCGGTCCACCGGCACGGCCGTCACACTGTTCTGCGGCGAGCCGTCCACCAGCTTCTCCGAGTAGGTGAGGTAGACCAGCGTGTTGCGTGCCGGGTCCACCATGCGCACCACGCGCAGGCGCTTGAACAGAATGGACAGGCGCTCGCTGAACACCTCTTCCTGCTTGCGCAGCGGCGCCGGGAAGTTCACCGGCCCGGTCTGGCGGCAGGCGATCGAGGCTTCGGAGCGGTCCTCGGCCAAACCGAGCGAGCCCTTGATGCCGCCCGTGCGGGCGCGCGAGACATAGCAGGTCACGCCCGCCACGGCCGGGTCGTCGTAGGCCTCGACAATGATGTCGTGGTCGCGGCCCAGCAGCTTGAAGGCCGTGTCCACCGTGCCGATCTTGTCGGGGGCGGCGCTGGCCGCGCCTGCTGCCAGCAGTGTGAAGGCGGCCAGGGCCGCCGTGCGCAGGGCAGCTGCGCGCATCACGCGGCCGCCCCGGCTTCGGTGCAGCGCTTGGCCAGGTGGGCCAGGGCTTCTTCCACCTGGTCCACCAGCACCAGGCACAGGTCGCCCGGTTGCAGGCGGCCGAGGGCCGTGTCGATGGCGATGAATTCGCCGCGGATCTCTTCCACATGCTTGGTGCGTGCCGCGCCGGCCAGGCCTTCGCGCAGCAGCGCCATCACCTCGCCGTCGCCACGGCCGCGCTGGGCCGCGTCCTGGTACAGGATCACGTCGTCGAAAGCCGCGCCCAGGATCACGGTCTGCTCGCGGATGTCCTCGTCGCGCCGGTCACCGGCACCGCTGATGACCACGCTGCGGCGCTTGCCGGGCAGGGCGTCCACGGCGGCCACCAGGGCGCGCATGGCGTCGGGGTTGTGGCCGTAGTCGGCGATCACCGTGGCGCCGTTGTAGTCCATGATGTTGAAGCGGCCGGGCGCGTTGTCGCTGTCGTTCACGAAGCCCGACAGGCCGCGGCGGATGGTCTGCCAGGGCAGGCCCGCGCCCCAGGCGGCGGCCACCGAGGCCATGACGTTCTCCACCTGGAAGCCGATGCGGCCGTTGCGCGTGATGGGCACATCGCGCAGGTGGATGGTCTCGCGCCACGAGCCTTCGGAGGCGACGATGGAGTCGCCGTCCACGTACACCGTGCGGTTGCCCTGGGCGCGGTGCGTGGCCATCACGGGGTTGTGGCGGTCGCTCGCGAAGTAGATGATCTTGCCGGGGCAGACCGGTGCCATGGCCGCCACGATGGGATCGGCCGCATTGAGCACGCCGTAGCCGTCGGGTGCCACGTTCTGCACGATCACGCGCTTGAGCACGGCCAGGTCTTCCACCGTGGTGATGTAGTTCAGGCCCAGGTGGTCGCCCGCGCCGATGTTGGTGACCACGGCCACCTGGCAGCGGTCAAAGCCCAGGCCCTCGCGCAGGATGCCGCCGCGCGCGGTCTCAAACACGGCCGCATCCACCTCGGGGTGCAGCAGCACGTTGCGTGCGCTCTTGGGGCCGCTGCAGTCGCCGCTGTCGATCTGGCGGCCATTGACGTACACGCCATCGGTATTGGTCATGCCCACGCGCAGGCCCTGGGCCGTGAACAGGTGGGCGATCAGGCGTGCGGTGGTGGTCTTGCCGTTGGTGCCGGTCACGGCCACGGTGGGGATGCGGCCGTCGTCGCCATGGGCGTAGAGCTTGTCCACCATGGCCTGGCCCACGTTGCGCGGCTTGCCGTACGAGGGCGCCAGATGCATGCGCAGGCCGGGGGCGGCATTCACCTCGACGAAGCCGCCGCCTTGTTCTTCCAGCGGGCGCAGCACGGTCTCGGCGACCATGTCCACGCCGCAGATGTGCAGGCCCACCATCTGGGCGGCGGCAATGGCGCGTGCGGCCACCTCGGGGTGCACGTCGTCCGTCACGTCGGTGGCGGTGCCGCCGGTGGACAGGTTGGCGTTGTTGCGCAGGATCACGCGCTGGCCCTTGGGCGGCACGGAGTCGGGCGTCAGGTCCTGGGCCGCGAGCCGGGCCACGGCGATGTCGTCCAGGCGGATCTTGGTCAGCGAGGTGGCATGGCCTTCGCCGCGGCGCGGGTCCAGGTTGACCTGCTCGACCAGCTCGCGCACCGTGTGCTGGCCATCGCCCAGCACCTGGGGCGGCTCGCGGCGCGCGGCGGCCACGAGCTGGTCGCCCACCACCAGCAGGCGGAAGTCGTGGCCGGGCAGGAAGCGCTCGACCATCACCGTGCCGTATTCCTCGGCGTTCTTGTAGGCCGCTTCGAGCTGGGCGCGGTCGGTGATGTTCACCGTGACGCCCTTGCCCTGGTTGCCGTCCTGCGGCTTGACCACCACGGGCAGGCCCACCTTCTGGGCCACTTCCCAGGCCTCGTCGATGCACGCCACGGGCTTGCCCAGCGGCACGGGCACGCCCGCGGCGTGCAGCAGGCGCTTGGTCAGGTCCTTGTCCTGGCCGATGGATTCGGCCACGGCGCTGGTGGAGTCCACCTCGGCGGCCTGGATGCGGCGCTGCTTGGAGCCCCAGCCGAACTGCACCAGGCTGCCGCGCGTGAGGCGGCGGTAGGGAATGCCGCGCGCTACGGCGGCGTCCACGATGGAGCCGGTGCTCGGGCCCAGGCGCTCGTCCTCGTCGAGCTCGCGCAGCGCGGCGATCGCCTGGTCGGCGTCGAAGCTGCCCTGGCCCAATGCGGCCTGGATCAGCTTCTGGGCATCTTCGAAGGCCTGGCGGCCCACGGCCTCTTCGCTGTACTCCACGACCACCTGGTACACGCCGACATCGGTGGTGGCCGTGGTGCGCGCAAAGGTCACGCGGCAGCCGGCCTGGGCCTGCAGCGCCAGGGCGGCGATCTGCAGCACATGGGCCAGCGAGATGTCGCCATCGCCGCCTTCGGTATGCAGGGCGCCGACCGCGGGGAACAGGGCACGCAGCCGCGCCTCGAAGCCGTCCATGCGGCGGATGGCGCGCTCGCTCTCATCGCAGGTCACGATGGCCTCGATGGCCATGTGGCGGCTCCAGAGGTTGGGGCCACGCAGGGCCCGGGTGCGGGATACATCCATGGAAAAGTCTCTTTCAGTGTCCGTCGGGGCGGGCAGGCCCCGGAGTCATCGCAGTGTTCGGTCTCTCGGGCGCGCAGGGGCTCAGGTGCGCAAACCAGGTGGCGGTGGCAGGTCGGGCTCGAAGGTCTTGATGCCCGCGCCGATCAGGTCGGGCGCAATGTCCAGGGCCCAGGCGGCACCTGCGGCCGCCAGCAGGGCGTCGGTATCGGGCACCACGGCATTGCGGCCGAAGGTCAGCTCGGCGAGCGTGCCCAGCACATGCTCGGCGCTGCCCGTGGCCAGCACCACGCGGCCGTTCTTCACGAGCACGGCGCGGCCATTGTCCTTGGCGCGGTGCTCGGCAATCGCGGGCAGCGTGTGGTCCTGCGCGTACAGCACCACGTCGCCATCGCACAGGCGGGCCAGGTCGACGACCTGCTCCTCGGCGGCGTTGAGCACGGCAGCGCCATCGGCCAGCACCACGTCCACCTGGGTGCGCATGACCTTGGTCATCTGGTCCTGCTCGTGCACGTCGAACTCGGCCAGGGTGCTGGCGCCGTCCATGTCGGTCACCACGCCCACCTTGCAGCGGTCGTAGGCCAGGCCGTCGCGCAGGATGGTGCGGGCATCGTTCTCGATCACGGCGGCCTGCACCATCTGGTTCATCAGCAGGCGGTGGGCGGCTTCCCAGTGGGCGCTGTCGGTGGTGTCCACGTGGCGGCGGTCCAGGAACAGGCCGTCGCGGCAGGCCACGCCGGTGTGGCGGCCGCTCAGGTGCAGCAGCCAGGCCACCAGGCGCGAGATGGTGGCCGTGTTGCGCGTGCCGGCCACGCCCACCACGGGGATGCGGCCAGCTGTGCCTTCGGCATGGTCCTCGGCCGGGAACAGGTGCTCCACGATGGCCTGGCCCACGGGGCGGGGCGCGCCCACGGCGGGCTTCAGGTGCATCAGCAGGCCGGGGCCGGCGTTCACCTCGACGATGGCGCCACCCTGCGTGTGCAAGGGCTTGGAGATGTCCTGCGCCACCATGTCGATGCCGGCGATATCCAGGCCCACCACCTTGGCGGCCAACTGGGCGATGTAGGCGACTTCGGGGTGCACGTCGTCCGTGCAGTCCACGGCCACATTGCCGTTGCGTTGCACCACGATGACCCGGCCGGCGGCGGGCACGGAATCGGCCTCCAGCTCCTGGCGCTTGAGTTCGAGCTGCACCTTGGTGTCGGTGGCCAGGTCGATGATCTCCAGCGGGTATTCCTCCTCGTAGCCGCGGCGCGGGTCGGAGTTGAGCTGGCTGTCGATCAGCTCCTTGACGGTGGAGCGGCCATTGCCGGTGATGCTCACCACCTCGCCGCGCGCGGCGGCCACCACCTTGCCGCCCACCACCAGCAGGCGGTGTTCGTCGCCGGGGATGAAGCGCTCGACCATCACGTCGCTGCCCTCGGGGTAGGCCACGTGGTAGGCGGCCTCGATGTCTTCCTTCTTGCGCAGGTCCAGCGTCACGCCGCGGCCGTGGTTGCCGTCCGAGGGCTTGACCACCACGGGCAGGCCGATGTCCTCGGCCGCTTCCCAGGCTTCCTCGGGGCTGTTGACCACCTGGCCTTCGGGAATCGGCACGCCGCAGGCCTTGAGCAGGCCCTTGGTCAGGTCCTTGTCGCTGGCGATGCCTTCGGCGATGGCGCTGGTGAATTCGGTCTCGGCCGTCCAGATGCGGCGCTGGCTCGCGCCATAGCCCAGCTGCACCAGGTTGCCGTCGTTCAGGCGGATGTGGGGGATGCTGCGGTCCGTGGCGGCCGTGACGATGCAGGCCGTGCTGGGGCCCAGGTACTGGTCGTCCACCTCGGTGCGCACGCGCGCCACGGCGGCCGCCACGTCGAAGGGCTCGTCGTTGATGGCCGACATCAGCAGGCGGTGGCCCTGGGCCAGGGCCACGCGGGCCACCTGTTCGTCCCGCGCGCGGAAGACCATGCGGTACACGCCACGCTGCGAGGTGCTGCGCGTCTGGCCAAAGCCCGTGGGCATGCCCGCCAGGTTGAGCAGCTCGATCACGATGTGCTCCATCACGTGGCCGCACCAGGTGCCCTCTTCCAGGCGCTGCAGGAAGCCGCCGCGCTCGCCCACGCCGCAGTGGTGCTCGATCAGCGCGGGCAGCCAGGCCGTCAGGCGCTCGTTCAGGCCGGGCAGGGTGTGGGAGGGGTGGTCTTCCAGCACACCCAGGTCCAGCCAGACTTCCAGCACGGGCCGGTAGGTCCAGATGTTGGGTCCACGCAGGTAATTGATGCGAAGCAGTTGGATGTCGTTGAATTTCGCCATGGGATGCAGCGGTAGGGGTTCCGGCCTTTCGGGGCTATGCGGGGGAGGACAACGAGAAGAATATGGGGGAATATTGTGCTCCACTCGGATGGCAGCGGCGGCTGTCAGCCAGGGAGCCGTCGCAGACGTTACAGGTGGATGCCTTGATGTTCCTGCCTGCAGTATCGGGGAGAATTCGGGCTGTGGCGCAATCGGTGGCCGTTGGCTGCCAGGGGCGCAAATACCAATCCAACATGCAACATCACCATTCTGTGGACGCCTCCGGTGTCTTTTCCGGCCCCCAGGGGGCCGATCTGCGGGCCATGCTCGCTTCCCAAGAGAACGTGCTGGCCACGTTACAGGTTGACCTGAGCGGCGAACTGCGCTTTGCCACGGGCTGGGTGGTGGTGACTTCCGAGCGCCTTTTGGCCTGCGATCCCGGCACCAGCGCCTGGCGCGCCTGGCCTCGGGCCCCGGGCCTGGAACTGCGCATGCACGACCATGGCGGCATCGGCGCGCTGGAGCTGCACGATGCCGATGCCCGCCTGGCGCTGTGGCGCTTCACCCTGGGCCAGCACGCCCAGGCGCTGCGCCTGGTGCAGCGCTTCGAGCAGCCGGCCGGTGCCGCCGAATCGGACGAAGCCACCTGCCCCCAGTGCCACGCCCCGCTGCCGCCCGATACCGAGGAATGCCCGGCCTGCGCACGCGCCCAGCCGCCGCAGACCTCCACCTGGGTGCTGCTGCGCCTGTGGCGCTTTGCCCGGCCCTACCGCAAGCAGCTGGCCGCGGGCTTTGCGCTGACCCTGGCCTCCACGGCGGCCACGCTGGTGCCCCCCTACCTGACCATCCCTCTGATGGACGACATCCTGATCCCGTTCCAGAACGGGCAGAAGATCGAGCCCGGCCTGGTCCTGCTCTACCTGAGCGGGCTGCTGCTGTCGGCCCTGGCCGCCTGGGGCCTTTCGTGGGCGCGCACCTACATCCTGGCGCTGGTGTCCGAGCGCATCGGCGCCGACCTGCGCACCACCACCTACGAGCACCTGCTGCGCCTGTCGCTCGACTATTTCGGGGGCAAGCGCACCGGTGACCTGATGGCGCGCATTGGGTCGGAGACGGACCGCATCAACGTTTTCCTGTCCCTGCATGCGCTGGATTTCGTGACCGACGTGCTCATGATCCTCATGACGGCGGCCATCCTGTTCTCCATCAACCCCTGGCTGGCGCTGGTCACCCTGGTGCCGCTGCCCTTCATCGCCTGGATGATCCACACCGTGCGCGACCGCCTGCGCACCGGCTTCGAGAAGATCGACCGCGTCTGGTCCGAGGTCACCAACGTGCTGGCCGACACCATCCCCGGCATCCGCGTGGTCAAGGCCTTCGCCCAGGAAAAGCGCGAGGCCCAGCGCTTCCGTGACGCCAACCAGCACAACCTGGAAGTCAACGACAAGCTCAACAAGACCTGGTCGCTGTTCACGCCCACGGTGTCGCTGCTCACCGAGATCGGCCTGCTCGTGGTCTGGGCCTTCGGCATCTGGCTGGTCTCGCGCAACCAGATCACGGTGGGGGTGCTCACCGCCTTCATCGCCTACATCGGGCGCTTCTACAGCCGGCTCGACTCCATGAGCCGCATCGTCTCGGTCACGCAGAAGGCGGCCGCCGGCGCCAAGCGCATCTTCGACATCCTGGACCACGTGAGCAATGTGCCCGACCCGGCCCAGCCCGTGCAGGTGGACAAGGTGCAGGGCGCCATCGCCATGCGCGGCGTGGGCTTTCGCTACGGCAGCCGCGCCGTGATCAAGGGGCTGGACCTGGATATCCGCCCCGGCGAGATGATCGGCCTGGTGGGCCACAGCGGCTCGGGCAAGAGCACGCTGGTCAACCTGATCAGCCGCTTCTACGACGTCACCGACGGCTCCATCCAGGTCGATGGCGTGGACATCCGCCGCTTTGCCGTGGCCGACTACCGGCGCCACATCGGCCTGGTGCTGCAGGAACCCTTCCTGTTCTTCGGCACCATTGCCGAGAACATCGCCTACGGCAAGCCCGAGGCCACGCGCGAGGAAATCGTGGCGGCGGCCCGTGCAGCCCATGCGCACGAATTCATCCTGCGCCTGCCGCATGGCTACGACTCGCTGGTGGGCGAGCGCGGCCAGGGCCTGTCGGGCGGTGAGCGCCAGCGCATCAGCATTGCGCGCGCGCTGCTGATCGACCCGCGCATCCTGATCCTGGACGAGGCCACCTCGGCCGTGGACACCGAGACCGAGAAGGAAATCCAGAAGGCGCTGGACAACCTGGTCAAGGGCCGCACCACCATCGCCATCGCCCACCGCCTGTCCACCCTGCGCAAGGCCGACCGCCTGGTGGTGATGGACCGCGGCGAGGTGGTGGAAGTGGGTCCGCACGACGAACTCATGGAACAGCAGGGCGCCTACTGGCGGCTGTACGAAGCCCAGGCGCGCCGTGCCGAAGAGGATGCCCAGGCGGCCGGCGTGCTGCTGGACAGCAGCCTGCTGCACCCGGCCCACCCTGCGGGCAGCGCCTGAGCGCCCGCCCACCGACGGATGACAACACCGCCATGACCGATCTGACCCCTTCTTCCTCCGCCAGTCCGGTGCAGTTGCACCGCAACCCCCACGGGCGCCTGGTGCTCACCCTGCCCGACGGCACCCTGCACGAGGGCGTGGTGCCCGTGCGCGCCTTCCCCATCGCGGCACCTGCCGAAGGCCTGTCCCTGGTGGGCAGCGATGGCCACGAACTGCTGTGGCTGGACCGCCTGGACCAGCTGCCCCCGGCCGGGCGTGCCCTGGTCGAGGAGGAACTGGCGGTGCGTGAGTTTGTGCCCACTATCGAAAAAATAACGGCTGTATCGAGTTTCTCGACGCCCAGCACCTGGGATGTGGAAACCGACCGGGGCCCCGCGCGCCTGGTGCTCAAGGCCGAGGAAGACATCCGCCGGCTCGGCGGGCGCACCCGCCTGCTCATCGCGGCCGGCGAGGGCGTGCAGTTCAAGGTGCCCGATACCACGGTGCTCGACCGCCAGTCGCGCCGCTTCCTCGAACGCTTCCTCTGAGCGCCTGACGGGAACCGCACCCGCCCGCCGCCTGCTTTTTGCGGGCGGCGGGCTTTTTTTTGCCTTCAAAGGGCTTTCGACCTAGGGGTAAACCCTTAAATTTGAGCTTAAAGGTAAAAAAGACCTCAATTTCCCCTTTTGTTTGCCGTTATGAATGTACGAAGAGTCCGGAAGTGCCTCTGTCCATTCCATCCACCACCTGGGGCCTGCCATGCAAATGCCACCTGTTGATCGATCGCCGACCTGGCGTCCTCCGGGCGCCGATTTGTATTCCACCGGCGCCTCGGGGGCGCCGCCGATACGCCCTGTCAATGCGCCGCTGCCCGTCGAGTCCATGGACCGGCTGGGGGAGGGGGCCATCGTGCGCGAGCCCGACAAGCCCTCGGCGCCCGAGGCGCCGAACCGCGACTGGACCGAGGTGAAGAAGAAGGAAACCGTGGAAGAGCCGCCCGAGCCGCCGCCGGAGCCCATCTACAAGCAGTTGCTCGAACTCATCCAGTCCATGTGGCGTGCCAGCGGCAGCGCCGTGGAGGTGGCGCAGGACATCAACAAGGTGACCCAGCAGGAGCGCCTGGCCCAGCAGGTCAAGAACGAACCGCTGACCTACTCGGACCCCAAGGTCAAGCGCACGGCCGGGCTGTAGGCACGGTGGCAGGCTGGGGCGCGGCGACGGCGCCCGGCAGGGTGGATTTTGCTATTGAATCAATAGCGGTAGGGGTCAGGGAGCGCTGGCTGCGGGAGCGGGGGCAGCAGGCGCCTGTTGTTGTTGCTTGGCGCGATCCCGTTCGGCGCGGTACTTGGCCGCGAAAGCGCGCACCTCTTCGTACGAGACAAAGCCATCGTGGTCGGTGTCGGCCTCGTCAAAGGCATTGGCCAGGCGCGGGAACAGCTTCACTTCGGTCCGGCTGAGCTTGCCGTCGCCGTTGAAATCCAGCATCTTGAATTCGCGGATGGCCTTGGCCTCGCCCTTGGACAGGCCTTCGGTGTCGGCCGGGACCTGTGCAGCCGCCAGCCCGCAGCCCAGCAACGCGGCAGCGCCCCAGGCCAGGAAAATCGTCTTCATGTCGTTGAATCCTCGTGATGGGCCATGGTCCCACAAATGGGGCCACGGCCTGTGCTTAGAAGCCTGGTTTCACCACAAGTTGCAAACCATTGCACAACTTTGCGTACCGATGCCCCTGGCCGTGTTCAGTCGGCCAGCAGCGTGACGGGGTTGGACACCCCGCTGTTCACATGCCCGGCGGGCACATGCAGCGAGGCCGAGGTGACATGGCCGGTCTGGTCGTCGAAGAAGAAGTCGGGCTCGAACTCGCGCAGGAACTCCCCCTTGGCCAGGCCGCCGAGGAACATGGCTTCGTCCACCGCGATGTCCCAGTCCATCAGCGTGCGGATGGCGCGCTCGTGCGCCGGTGCGCTGCGCGCCGTGACCAGCGCGGTGCGGATGCGCATGCCCGTGCCGCCCGCATGCTGCAGCCGGTGCAGGGCGGCCAGCAAGGGTTTGAAGGGGCCGTCGGGCAGAGGCTGCGCCGCCTTGTCGCTCTCGTGCCGCTGGAAGGCGGCCAGGCCTTCGGCCTGGTAGATGCGCTCGGCCTCGTCCGAGAACAGCACGGCGTCGCCGTCGAAGGCGATGCGCACCTCGTTGGGGTTGGAGTCGCCCGCCCGCACGGATTCGGTCAGCACCCGTGCCGCGGGATAGCCCAGGTGCAGCGCCTCGCGCACATCGGCCTCGTTGGCCGAGAGGAACAGGTGCGCGCCCAGCGGGCGCAGGTAACGGAACGGATCGCGCCCCTGGGTGAACACCCCGCGCTGCACCATGGGCAGGCCATGGGCCACGCAGGAGCGGAACACACGCATGCCGCTGACCGGGTCATTGCGCGACAGCAGCACCACCTCCACCCGCTGGTGCTCGGTGGTGTTGAAGGCCAGCAGCTTGCGCACCAGCGAAAACGCCACGCCGGGCGCCGCGGGAATGTCGATGCGCTGGCGCTGCAGTTCCACGTAGGCACGGTCGTCACTGTCGTTGAAGACGCTGTTTTCTTCCTCGAAATTGAACAGCGCGCGCGAGGAGATCGCGACCACGAGCTTGTCGTCCAGGGTGGCAGCCATGGCTTTGTCTACTTCACGAACTGGTTGAGCTGGATGATGGGCAGCATCACGGCCAGCACGATGGCCATCACCACCAGGCCCATGGCCACGATCAGCAGGGGCTCCAGAATGGTCGCCAGCTGCATGGAGCGGCGCTGCACCTCGGCCGAGAGCTGGGCGGCGGCACGCTGCAGCATCACGGGCAACTGGCCGGTCTGCTCGCCCAGGCGCGCAAACATCGACAGCAGGCCCGGAAAGCGCTTCTTCTGCGCCAGGGCCGAGGCCAGGGGCGCGCCTTCGCGCACCAGCACCAGGGCGTCGAGCGCGTCGGCGCGCAGGGCACGGTTGTTCAAGGTCTCGGCAGCGGCCTGCAGGGCGCGCAAAATGGGCACGCCGGCGCTGGCCAGCATGGCCAGCGTGCCGGCAAAGCGCGCCGCGTTGTAGCCACGCGCCAGCTTGCCCACCAGGGGCAGTTGGAGCCAGGCGGCGTCGAAGCGCTCGCGCACCCCCTCGGACTTCAGCGACCAGCGCAGGCCCAGTGCGCCGAGGACCAGCACGCCGAACAGGGCCAGCCCGTAGCTGCGCACCAGCGCGCTGATGCCCAGCATCACCGTGGTGATCAGGGGCAGGGCCCGCTTGGAGCCGGCGAACACGCTGGCCACCTGGGGCACCACGTAGCCCAGCAGAAACATCACGATGGCAATCGCCACCAGGGTCACGATGGCCGGGTAGAGCGCGGCGCCGACCAGCTTGGCCTTGAGGGCCTGGCGGTCTTCCAGGTCGTCGGCCAGGCGTTCGAGCACCAGGCCCAGGTTGCCGCTGTGCTCGCCGGCACCGATCACGGCGCAGTAGATGTCGGAGAACTCGCGCGGGTGCTGGCCCAGCGCACGGGCGAAGGTGGCGCCGGCATTCACTTCGGCGCGCAACGCGGCCACCAGGTGGCGCTGGCGGTCGTCGTCGGCCTCGTCCGAGAGGGCGCTCAGGGCCCGCTCCAGCGGCAGGCCCGAACCCACCAGGCCGGCGATCTGCCGCGTCCAGATCGCCAGGCCGGTGGCGTTGAACACCGGCCGGGTGAACAGGCTGCGGTTCCAGCCCTGGGCAGCGCCGTCGCGGGACTGCCCGGTCTGGACCTGTTCCACTGCAATCGGCACCAGGGCCTGCGCGCGCAACTGGCTGCGGGCGGACTTGGCGGTGTCGGCCTCCATCAGGCCTTTGCGGGTCTGGCCCTGGGCGTCCAGGGCTTCAAAGGAAAAAGCGGGCATGCAGCAGGTGGTGGTGGGCGGTTGGGAAGTGCCGGGGCAATGCACCCTCGTCAACCCAGGATGGTAGCGGCAATGGGCCCGCTGCCCGTGGGCGGGCCCGCAAACCTTGTCAGCGGCCGTTGCGCGGGGCTGGGCATTCCTGCGGCGGCACCCATTGCACGCGGAACGAGGCGCCTTGGCCGCCGATGCCGGCCGAAAGGTCCACCGTCGCCCCGATGCGCCTGGCGGCCGAGCGCACCACCGCCAGCCCCAGCCCGGAGCCGTTCGCGCCGCTGCCGGGGGCGCGCACGAAGCGCTCGAAGACGGCCTCGCGCCAGGGCGGGGCAATACCGGGGCCATCGTCGCGCACTTCCAGCTGCATGCGCCCGGCCTGGCAGCCCAGCTGCAGCTCCACGCGCCCGCCCGGGTGGCCATGGCGGATGGCGTTGCCGACCAGGTTGTCGAGGATGGACTCGAACACCTGCAGCGGGCCCTGGGTGGGCAGGTGGTCGGGCCCGAGGTAGCCCAGCACGATGCCCCGCGCCGCCGCCGGGCCTGCGTGGGCCGCCAGGCAGTCGCGGGCGATGTTGGCCAGGTCCAGGGGAACGGACTCGTGCGGCATGTCCGCATCGAGCCGCGCCAGCGTGAGCAACTGCCCGACCAGGCGGCCGGCGCGCTCGATGCCGACGCCCAGGCGCTCGGCCGCCTCCTGGCGCTCTGGGGCACTGCCACTGTGCTGCAGCACATCGCGCTGCGCGCCGATGACGGCCAGCGGCGTGCGCAGTTCATGGGCGGCATCGGCCAGGAAGTTGCGTTCGCGCTGCAGCAACTCCCGCAGCCGTGCCAGCGTGGCATTGAGCTCGTGCACCACGGGCGCCAGCTCGGCATGCGGCGCGCTGACCGACAGCGCCTGCAGGTGCCCGGGCGGGCGCTGCGCCAGTTCCCGCGACAGCTGGCGCAGCGGCCGCAGCCCCGTGTGCACCGAGAGCCAGACCGGCAGCAGCACCAGGGGGAAGGCGACCAGCAGGGGCTGGAGCAGGCCTTCGCTGCTGACCATGACCGAGTCGAAGTTCAGGCGCCGGCTGTCGTGCGACTGGGTTACCTCGATGCGGTAGCGGCCGTCGGCACTGTGCTGCCGGTAGACCCGGTGCGGCTGGGCGCCGCCCTGGTCGGCATAGCCGTCCGGCCCGTCCGCCAGGGCATCGGGCCCGGTGCCGCCGCGCGCAAGCCGCCGTCCCTGGGCGTCCCGCACCTGAAAGCCCAGAAAGCCCACGGGGTAGTTGAGCAGCTCGGTATCGCTCTGGATGCGGGCGTCCAGGCCTTCGAGTGCGGCCGTGAAGCGTGCCTCGTCGCCGGCGGCAGCGCTGGCCAGGCGGTCGATGCTGCGCGCCAGGGCGAGCATTTCGCGGTCGAAGCTGCCCGTTTCCTCGGCATAGACCATGCCGTGCCCGAGCCCGTAGATGGCCGCCCAGACCAGCGCGCTGGCCAGCAGCAGCGACAGCAGCAGGCGCCGGGCGATGGAAGGGCGCAGCAGGGAAGCTGCCCGCAGCCTCATGGCTGCAACCCGGCGATGCGGTAGCCCACGCCGCGCATGGTGTGGATGCTGTCTTCGCCCAGCTTGCGGCGCAGGTTGTGGATATGCCACTCGAGTGCGCTGAATTCGAGCGGCTCGCCCAGGGGCGCCAGGGCGCGCGCCAGCCGGTGCTTGGGCACCACGTCGCCGCCATGGCGCGCGAGCTCGGCCACGATGGCGAATTCGCGCGGCGACAGGGGCACGGGCCCATCGCCGGTGCGCACCTCGCGCCGGCCCATGTCGATGGTGAGCGGGCCCACATTCCAGGTGCTCGAGGACTGGCCCGCCGCCCTGCGCGTGACGGCCTGGACGCGGCTGGCCAGCTCGGCCACCTGCACCGGCTTGATGACGTAGTCGTCGGCCCCCGCATCGAGACCGGCGATGCGCATCTCCAGCGCATCGCGCGCGGTCAGCACGATCACGGGCAGGGTGACCCCGGTCCTTCGCCAGCCCCGCAGCAGGGACAGGCCTTCGCCATCGGGCAGGCCCAGGTCGAGCACGGCACAGGCATAGGGCAGGGGCTCGTCGCCGGCAGCCTCGCACAGGGCCCGCGCCTGGCCGAGGCTGCGCACCCATTCGCTGCTCAGCCCGCAGGCCTTGAGCGCCTTCTGGAGATCGGCGCCCAGGTCCAGATCGTCTTCGATGAGAAGCAGGTGCATGTCGAAAGTCCCTTCTTAGATCGTAAACACGTTCTTAGGTGGGACCACAGCTTATGCGAGGCGGGCAAAGCCGGCGCAAAGGAAGCCCTGCCTAGCATGCGCGGCTTGTCAACCACCCATGGAGCCACCGCTGTGCGCCTTGTCCGAACCATGCCCCTTTCCATGATCGCCCTGCTGCTGGCCGGGGCCCTGCTGTCCGCCTGTGGCGGGGGCGACGACGCACCGCCCCGCGAGCAGGCCGCGGTGCAGGCCCTGCTGCAGCGTGCCGTGCCCGCGACCACGCCGCCCGGTGCGCTGGTGGCGGTGCGCGACGCCTCGGGGCACACCACCCGCTACGCGGCGGGCCTGGGCGCCATGGACCCTGCCACCTCCATGCGGCCCGAAGACCGCTTTCGCGCCGGCAGCGTGCTCAAGCTCATGGTCGCCACGGTGGTGCTGCAACTGGTCGAGGAGGGGCGGCTCGCGCTCGGCACACCGCTCGACCAGTTGCTGCCGGCCGCGCGCACCGCCGGCTTCGTGCACCGCAGTGCCATCACCCTCGAACATCTGCTCAACCACACCAGCGGCCTGGGCGACACGGCCTCCAGCGAAGCCCACGATGCCGATGTGCTGGCCCACCCGGAGCGCCTGCGCAGCGAGCAGGAGTACCTGGACATGGCCCTGCAGGAAAGCCAGAGCGCACCCGGCACGCATGCCTATGCCAACACCAACTACATCCTGCTCGGCCTGGCCATCGAGCAGGCCACCGGGAAGAGCTGGCGCAGCCAGGTGCGCGAGCGCCTGCTCACGCGCCTGGGCCTGGCGGATTCGTCGCTGCCCGAGCCGGCGGACCTGGAGATGCCCGCGCCCTTCGCCCATGGCTACCAGCCGATGGAAGGCGGGGCGCTGCTGGATGTCAGCCGCATCTCCCCCTCGATGGCCGGGGCGGCGGGCGGCCATGCCCTGGTGACGAGCACGGCCGACCTGGCGCGTTTTGCCGCCGCGCTGTTCAGCGGTGAACTCTACCGGCAGCCGGGCACCCTGGCGCAGATGCTGCGCTTCGTGCCGGCCGAGCCCATCGGCGATCTCACCTACGCCTATGGCCTGGGGGTCATGCGCCACCAGTTGCCCGACGGCACGGTGTTCCTGGGCCACGGGGGCTCCACGGCGGGCTATTCCTGCGCCATCGTCTACGACCCCGTGCGCCGGCTGACGGTGGTCGCGGCGCGCAATGCGCCGGACCTGGAGGCCACCTACATGGCGGTGGCCATACCGGTGGCTCGGGCCCTGCAGGGGCCGCGCTGAAGGGTCAGGCCGGCACCGTGGCCTGCAGCGCCGCGTGGGCCTGGGCTGCAATTTCCAGTGAGCGCAGGCGCAGGGCGGGGTCGTACACGTCGCTCACCAGCATCAGCTCGTTGGCGCCGGTCTCGCGCACCAGGTCGGCCAGGCCGGCCTGCACCGTCTCGGGCCCGCCGATCACGGCCGCCGCCAGGAAGTCGCCGATGGCGGCACGCTCCTGGGGCTGCAGGCGCGCCGCGAAGTTCTCCACGGGCGGCAGCAGCAGGCGCCGGTCGCCGGTGAGGATGCCCAGCACGCGCTGGTAGGTGCTGCTGGCCAGGAACTCGGCTTCCTCATCGGTGGGCGCCGCGATCAGCGGCACGCCGATGGCCAGGTAGGGCTTGGGCCAGGCGGCCGAGGGGCGGTACAGGTTGCGGTACAGGTCGATGGCCTGGTGCAGCAGGCGCGGCGCGAAGTGCGAGGCAAAGGCATAGGGCAGGCCGCGCTCGGCCGCCAGTTGCGCCGAGAACAGGCTCGAACCCAGCAGCCAGATCGGCACGTTGGTGCCGGCCCCGGGCGTGGCCACCAGGCGCTGGCCGGGCTCGGGGGCCGCCAGCAGGCGCTGCAGCTCGGCCACGTCCTGCGGAAAATCGTCGGCCGTCTCCACACGGCTGCGGCGCAGGGCGCGCATGGTGGCCGGGTCGGTGCCGGGCGCGCGGCCCAGGCCCAGGTCGATGCGGCCGGGGTAGAGCTCGGCCAGGGTGCCGAAGGCCTCGGCCACCACCAGCGGCGCATGGTTGGGCAGCATCACCCCGCCCGAGCCCACGCGGATGCGCGAGGTGCCGCCCGCGATGTGCCCCACCAGCACGGCCGTGGCCGAGCTGGCGATGCCGGCCATGTTGTGGTGCTCGGCCAGCCAGTAGCGCGCAAAACCGAGCTTTTCGGCGTGCTGGGCCGTGCGCAGCGCGATCTGCAGGGCGTCGGCCACGGTGCCGCCATCGCGGACGGCCACCAGGTCCAGCATGGACAGGGCGGTACGGGGGAAAACAGGTTCAGTCATGCGCCCATTGTGGTGCGGCCCGGCCGGCGCTGCTTGGGCCGGTGCCGAGAGCCGAGGCTGGCAGCAGGGCTGCAGTGCACATGCCGACAGGGGTATGCCATTTTTTGGTAGCCAAAACGCAAAACGCTACACAGAATGTTTCAAATGGCGTGACCTCTCAGGCGCAGGGGCCTGCCGCACACCAAAAAAGCGGGATGGAAAATGGGTTTCTTCAGCCGACTGTTCAAGATGCGGGAGCAAGACCCGACCAGCCCGGACACGACCTGGGCCATGGAAGACAACGGCAGCGAACTGGTGCTCGATGCCGAGTACGCCACCATGCTCATGACCGAGATCGACATCGATGCGGCCATTGCCAGCCATGAGCGCTGGCGCCTGCAGCTGGCGGACATGGTCAACGGGGTGAGCAGCGAGGTGATGCGCCCCGAACGCGTCTGCCAGGACGACCGCTGCGACCTGGGCCGCTGGCTCTATGGCACTGGCCGCGTGCGGCTGGGCCACTACCCCGCCTTCAGCATGCTGGTGGCGCGGCACAAGTATTTCCACCAGCAGGCCGCCAACGTGGTGACCCTGTTCCAGTCCGGCGAACGGCAGCAGTCGGTGCAGTTGCTCAACAGCAGCTGCCGCCATGCGTCCAACCAGGTGCTGTTGCTGCTCAAGGAACTCAAACGTGGTTTGGGAAAGTAAGCAGTTCCGGGTACGGGCGCGCCCCAAGCCAGTGCCACCGTGGAACTGGCTTTGCCAGGCCACGGGTGGCGTCCCCCTCAGGGGGAAGGCGCGAAGCGACTCAGGGGGGAGTCAGTAGCTTCTGCCGCCCTTGTACATGGCGTGCTGGCGCCTTTGCAGCGTGCCGGCCTCACCCAGGCGGGCCATGGCCGCACCCGCGTGGGCATGGGTGATGGCCATCCCCAGGCCGTCGGCGGCGTCGGTGCCCGGCAGGCCGGGCAGGGAGAGCAGGCGGCGCACCATCTCCTGCACCTGGGGCTTGGTGGCGCGGCCATGGCCGACCACGGCCTTTTTCATCTGCAGCGCGGTGTATTCGGCCACGGGCAGGTCGCTGGCCACCAGGGCCGTGATGCAGGCGCCGCGCGCCTGGCCCAGCAGCAGGGTGGACTGCGGGTTCACGTTGACGAAGACGATTTCGACCGACGAGGTGTCGGGCTCGTAGCGCGCCACCACCTCGGTGATGCCGTCGAACAGCATCTTCAGCCGCCCGGGCAGGTCGCCCAGCGCCAGCGTGGTGGTGCGGATGGTGCCGCTGGCCACGTAGCTCAGCCGGTGGCCGTCCACGTCGACCACGCCGAAGCCCGTGGTCTGCAGGCCCGGGTCGATGCCGAGGATCCTCATAGGCCGAAGTACCAGCGCACGGAGTGGAAGAACACCGGTGCCGCGAAGCACAGCGCGTCCACCCGGTCGAGCAGGCCGCCGGCCCCGGTGACCGACATGCCCTGCATGCCCCAACTGGTGATGCCGCGGTCGCGCTTGAGCGCCTTCATCACCAGGTGGCCCAGGCTGCCGGCCACGCAGGCCAGCAAGGCCATGCCCAGCGCCTGGCCGGGCTTGAACGGGGTGATGAAGCTCAGCAGTGCGCCCACCAGGCCACCCACCGCCACGCCGGCCAGCCAGCTCACCCACTGGAAGCTCTGGCTCACCTGCGGCGCCACGGGCTTGTGCGGGAAGCGCCGGCCCAGCAGGTGCTGCACCACCATGCAGGTCTGCACCACGAAGACCAGGAAGAACACCAGGAAGGCGCCCTTGTCCTGGTAGCCCGGGAAGTCGAGCAGCAGCAGCGCCGGCACATGGCTCATGCCGTAGACGCAGACCATGATGCCCCACTGCAGCTTGGCATTGCGCTCCAGAAAGCGCTGCGGGTCGTTGGCCAGCGCACTCACCACGGGCAGGGCCAGGAACACATAGACCGGGATGAACACCGTGAACAGGTCGAAATGCCGGCTGCCCACGATCCAGAACTGCAGCGGCAGCACCACGAAGAAGGCCAGCACCAGGCTGCGGTGGTCGCCCCGGCGCGTGGGCGAGAGCGTGATGAACTCGCGCAGCGCGAAAAAGCCGACGATGGCGAACAGCACCGTGGCCACGGTATCGCCCAGGGCCCAGCCGATCCAGAACACCGTGGCCATGGCCCAGGAGGTCTTGAGCAGGCCCCAGAAGCGCTTGGCTTCCAGCGCATCGGCCTCGGCCATGGGGTCGTCGGCATGCTGCTCGCGCAGCATGCGCACATAGGCCCAGATGGTGGTGATCGACAGGATGCCGAACACCACGAGGAACAGGGCGCCGATCTGCTGGGTGGCCGTGAGGCTGCGAAGGAAGTTGTTCATCTCACACCTCCCTCAATTCCATGACCGCGCGGCGCGCGCGGTCCAGGAAGGGGCGGCGCTCCTCGTCGGGCGCCAGCTCGATCGGTGCGCCGAAGGTCACCGAGCACAGGATGGGCACGGGCACGACCTCGCCCTTGGGCATCACGCGCTGCACATTGTTGATCCAGGCCGGCACCAGCACCACCTGCGGAAACATCTGCGCCAGCTTGTACAGGCCCGACTTGAAGGCCTGGGGCTCTTCGCCATGGCCGCGCGTGCCCTCGGGAAAGATCACGATGGAGTCGCCGCTCTGCAGCGCCTTCACCAGCGGCGCGAGCGGGTCGCTCTCGGGCAGCGCGGCGCGCAGTTCCTCGGGCGTGGGCTTCCTGGGCGGGGCCTCGGGCGACGGGTCCGGCCCGCCGGCCGAGGCGGTTTCGGTCTCGGGCAGGGCGGTGGCGCCGGGGGCAGGCTCCACGGCAGCCGGGCGTGCCGGGGTGGCCTGGCGGTCCACATAGACCGCATTGAACACGGCCGTGGTGATCCACTGGCGGAATGGCGTCTTGGTCCAGTAGTCCTTGGCCGCAATCGGGCGCGTGATGCTGCGCAACTCCTCGGGCAGGGCCGCCCAGATCAGCACCATGTCGGCATGGCTCTGGTGGTTGGCGAAGTAGATGCGCTGCTCCGCCTTGGGCGGGCAGCCATACCAGCGGGCCTGGGAGCCGGTGAGGAACCGCACTATTCCCAGCAGGAGAAGACTCATCAACTTGGCAAGCATGGCGCGCATGATACGGGCGAACCTGTGCGCCCTGGCCGGGGCGCCGGGGCCACCGCTGGACCCTGGCTGCGGCACGCCAGTATCATCCGGGCCCACGCCCCCCCATGAAAAAGCCCCCCGCCTTCACCGTCCACGACGTCGCCCGCCTGGCCGGTGTCTCTGCCATGACGGTGTCGCGCGCGCTCAACCACCCCGAGCGGGTGGCCCCTGCCACGCTGCTCAAGGTGCGCGAGGTGGTCAGCCAGACCGGGTTCGTCCCCAACGGCATGGCGGGCGGCCTGCGTTCCTCGCGCGCCCGGCTGGTGGCCGCGGTGCTGCCCACGCTGACGGGGCCGGTGTTCCAGGAAACCGTGCGCGCGTTGAACCAGGCGCTGGACGAGCGCGGCTACCAGCTGATGATCGGCCAGAGCGGCTACGACGCCTCGCGCGAGGACGCGCTGCTCGATGCCATCATCCGGCGCCGGCCCGATGGCATCGTGCTGACCGGCATCATGCATTCGGTGGAAGGCCGGCGCCAGCTCAAGGCGGCGGGCATTCCGGTGGTCGAGACCTGGGACCTGACGCCCACCCCCATCGACATGCTGGTGGGCTTCTCCCATGAGCGCATCGGCGAGTCCGTCTGCCATTTCCTGCACCAGCGTGGCTACCGCCAGCCCCTGCTGCTGGGCGCCAACGACGACCGGGCGCGCCTGCGCATGGGCGGGTTCCGGCGCGCGGCGCGCGAGCTCGGCCTGGCGGCCGAGGTGCCCGCGGTGCTGGTGCCGGCGCCCACCACGCTGGGCTCGGGGCGCAGCGGCCTGGTGGAGGCGCTGGCCGCCCACCCCGGCACCGATGCGGTGTTCTGCAGCTCGGACATGCTGGCCCTGGGGGTGCTGATCGAGGCCCAGGCGCGCGGCCTGTCGGTGCCCGGGCAGCTGGGCGTCGTGGGCCTGGGCGACCTGGAGTTCGCGGTGAGCCTGCAGCCGGCGCTGACCACGGTGCGCATCGACGGCACGCGCATCGGCCGCACCGCGGCGCAGTTCATCGACGACCGTGCGGAAGGCCGCGCGATCGAGCAGCCGATCCTGGACATCGGTTTCGAGATCGTCTCGCGCGCCAGCGCTTGAGCGCCTGAGCGCCTGAGCGCCTGGGCGGGCCCGTCACTGCACGGGCGTGCGGGCTTCGAGAAAGGCCTGGAGCTGCTCGGCCGCCAGGGGCCGGCTGAACAGGTAGCCCTGGTAGGCGTGGCAGCCATGCTCCGCCAGGAACTGCTGCTGGCTCTCGTTTTCCACGCCTTCGGCGATGACATGCAAGCCCAGGCTCTGCGCCAGGGCCACGATGGTGCGCACGATGGCGGCGTCGTTGGGGTCGCTCAGCAGGTCGCGCACGAAGGACTGGTCGATCTTGAGCTGGTCGAGCGGCAGCCGCTTGAGGTAGTAGAGCGAGGAGTACCCGGTGCCGAAATCGTCGAGCGAGAAGCAGACGCCGCGGCGCTTGAGCGCCGCCATCTTGGTGACGGTCTCCTCCATGTCGCTGACCAGCAGGCTTTCGGTGAGTTCGAGCTTGAGCCGGCGCGGGTTGGCGCCGGCCTCGTCGAGCACGGCCAGCACCTGGTCGACGAAGTCGGGGTGGCGGAACTGCAGCACGCTGACATTGACGGCCACGGTGAGCCCGGCGGTCTCCGGCCGGGCCGCCCAGGCGGCGATCTGCGCGCACGCGGTCTCCAGCACCCAGCGCCCCAGGGGCAGGATGCTGCCCGTCTCCTCGGCCAGCGGGATGAACACCGCCGGCGACACCATGCCGCGCTGCGGGTGCTTCCAGCGCAGCAGGGCTTCCACGCCCAGCATCTCGCCCTGGCTGTCGACCTGGGGCTGCCAGTGCAGCAGGAACTCGTTTTGCGCGAGCGCCTGGCGCAGGTCGCTTTCCAGCGCGGCACGGGCCGTCACGGCCTGCTGCATGTCCGGGTCGAAGAAGCGCAGGGTGTTGCGGCCCGCGGTCTTGGCCTGGTACATGGCCAGGTCCGCGCGCTTGAGCAGCTCGCCCACCTCCTCGGTGTGGACGAAGGGGGCGATGCCGATGCTGCAGGTGCCGCGGTGCTCATAGCCCATCAGGTCGAACGGCTGGTTCAGCGCGCCCAGCACGTTCTCCGCCACGGTGCGGCTTTGCAGGGCGGTCTCGTTCGCGCTCGCGCTGAGCTGCTCCAGCATCACGACGAATTCGTCGCCGCCCAGGCGCGCCACCGTGTCGCTCTCGCGCACGCAGCCCTTCAGGCGCGCGGCGACCTGCTGCAGCAGCAGGTCGCCCTTGTCATGGCCGAGCGTATCGTTCAGCGTCTTGAAGTTGTCCAGGTCGATGAACAGCAGGGCGCCGCCACGGCCGTTGCGCGCCCCCGCGGCCAGCGCATGCTGCAGCCGGTCGACCAGCCGGACGCGGTTGGGCAGGCCGGTCAGCGGGTCGAAGAAGGCCAGCTTCTGGATCTGCAGCTCGGTCACCTTGCGCTGCGTGATGTCGGTATTGATCGCCAGGATGGAGCGCGGCGTGCCCTGCGCGTCGCGCACCAGCGTCCAGTGCGCCTCCACCGTGAGGCTGCTGCCATCCTTGCGGTGCTGGGTGAATTCGCCGCTCCATTCCCCGAGGGCCAGCACATGGCGGATCGCCTGCTGGTAGGCCTGGGCATCGTCGTAGAGCAGGTGCGAGATCGACCGGCCCATGGCCTCCTGGGGAGTCCAGCCATACAGGCGCTCGGCGCTGCGGTTCCAGAACAGCACGCGGTCTTCGAGGCTGCGCACAATGATGGCATCCTGGGCCTTGTCCAGCAGCGAGGCTTGGTCGCGGATCTGCGCATCGGCCTCCTGGCGCTCGATCTCGGCCGCCGCGCGCGTCGCAAAGATGTGCAGCGTGGAGGCCATCATGGCATCGAGCTCGCGGCTGCTGTCGAACAGCAGGGCCATCGCGCCCAGCGGGCGGCCCGAGGCATTGTCGAGCCGGCGCCAGATGCAGGTGTGGGACTGCAGCCCCGGCAGCACCCGGGCCGCGAACTGCTCCACCGCAGTACCTTGCACAGTGCCGTGCGTTGCCTGCGGGGCCGGTGCCAGCGGCGACCCGTCGAGGGCGAAGTCGAAGTCGGCGACGGAGCGGCCCCGTGCCACCGCCGCCAGTGTGCGGGCCTGTGCCGGCCCGCCGTCGCCGCCCGCATGCAGGCGTGCCACAAAGCCCCCGTGGGCCCCGAGGGTCTCGGTGCTGCTGCGCACCAGCTGCTCGAAAAACGCCGTTCCCGTGCCGGCGGAGACCGCGGCGGCGACCTGGGCCACCGCCGATTGCAGGGCCTGCTGGCGGGCCTGGGCGCGCAGGCCCTCGATGCCGAACGCCAGGTCGTTGGCCAGGTCCTGCAGCAGCTTGGCCTCTTCGGCACCGATCACCAGCGGCTCCCGGGTGCACAGGCCCAGCAGGCCCAGCGCGCCCCCGGCGCGGCCCAGCGGCAGGAAGGCCGCGCCCTGAAAACCGTGCGCCAGTGCCATGCGCGCCCAGGGCTCGGGCGCCGGCTGGCCAGCGAGGTTTTCTGCCACCGCCAGTTGCCCGCTGGCCAGCGCCTGCTCCAGGGTGTGCCGCAGGGCCGCGTGCGCCGGGTCGCTCCAGGCGCCCTCCAGGGCCGTGAGCAGGCCGCTGTCGTCGCCCACCTGGGCCGCCAGCTGCAGGCCGCCGCCGCGCAGCCACCCGGCCCAGGCCATGCCATAGCCGCCGATCTCCACCGTGATGCGGCAGACCTGCTCGATCAGGGCCTGCTCGGTGCCGGCACGGATCTGCACCTCGTTGCAGGCGCTCAGCATGCGCTGCGCGCGGCTGGCCCGCGCCAGTTCGCGCTCGGCGCGCACGCGCAGGCTCACGTCGCTGGCGAGCACCAGGCGCGCACGCCGGCCATTGAAGTCGACCAGGTCGGCCGAGATCTCGGTGTCGATGACCGAGCCGTCCTTGCGCCGGTGGCGCCGCTTGATGCCGGTGACCTTTGGCACCTCCTCCGTGCTGCGCAGCGTCTTTTCCCACTCCGGGCGGTCCTCGGGCAGCCACAGGTCGCGCACGTCCATGGCGAGGAATTCCTGCTCGCTGTAGCCGTAGTGCAGCACCGCCGCCTGGTTCACGGCCAGGATCTGGCGCGAGCGCAGGTCCGACACCCACATGGGAAAGGGGTTGTGGTCGAACAGCAAGCGGTACTGCTCCCCCGCGGCCCGCCACTGCGCGATGCTGCCGTGGCGCACCAGGGTGGCGCCGAACGATTCCCCGAGGACCTGCAGCTCGGCCAGCGCCTGCGCGCCGAAGGCGCCGTGCGGGCCGGCCGCCACGCAGACCCAGCCGATCACTCCGGTGGCGGTGCGCAGCGGGGCCCTCAGCAGGGCACCGTCGGTCTGGGGCATGGCTGCAGGGGCCTGGTCCCCGCCGGGCCCGGCCAGGGCATCGCCCACGGCCGCCGCAATGGCTCCACCGACCGCGCGGCAGACGAAATCGCCGCCGTCTTCGCGCAGGTAGAGGGCGCAGCCTGCCGCCTCGGTCAGGGTGCGCGCCCAGCCGGTCATGCGGGCGAGCACTTCGGCCCGGGGCAGGCCCAGGTCCAGCGCCAGCATTTCCTGCTGCAGGCGCACGAGGCGGGCAGGGGCGGTGGCATCCTGGCCGGCATGCCGCAGCGGGTCGTCGGGGAGCAGGCCCATGGTGTCCTTTACCGTGGATGGGAGGCGCGGACGGCAGCAGTGCCGGGTGCCTGCCGCCGTGTAGGCGCTCCCCACTCTACCGCGCAGGGCAGGGGTGTCGGGCGGCGCAGGGTCACGAAGGCGCCACCGGGCGTGGCGCGTGGCCTGGGTGTCCTGGGTGTCGGGATGTTCATGGGCCTGGCCACCGGTCCGGCCTGGGGCCGCTGCTGCTGGGACAAGAAAGATGAATGGGTGGAAGGGGCCGGTACGCGCGCGCTATTGGTCCGCAAAGGCACTTGGGCTGAGAATGTAAGCAAATGAATCACCATTGAAAAGACAAGATTCTTCGGTGGGTGATCAAAAGATTTGATCACCAGAGCTGTTGCTGGGGCCGATACACAGGTACTGGAGTGGTATGGCGACCGATTCCCCGATCCGATTTAATCTGCGCCAACTGGGCGTCTTCCGGTCCGTGGCGGAGAGCGGCGGCATCCGCGCCGCGGCGCGCCGGCTGGGCCTGACCCAGCCGGCCGTCACGCACGCCGTGCGCGAGCTGGAGCAGGGCCTGGGCGTCGATCTGTTCGTGCGCAGCACCAAGGGCGTGCGCCTGACCGCGCCCGGCGAAGCCCTGCTGCTGCGCACCCAGCGCATCCTGCACGAGGCGCAGAGCGCCCAGGCGGAGCTCGAACAGATGGGCGGGGGCCTGGGCGGGCGGCTGCGCATTGCCCTGAGTGCGGCCGCCAGCAGCGTGCTGCCGCAGGCCCTGACCGACTTCCGCGCGCAGCGCCCCGATGTGGTGCTGGAGCTGCGCGAAATGACCTGGCCCACCCGCCTGGATGGCTGGAAGGAGGGGGAGTACGACTTCGCCGTGCTCGCGCAGGCCGATGTGCCGCACCAGGACGCCCTGGAGCGGGAGCCGCTCTTTTCCATCCCCGCGGTGCTGGCCGTGTGCACCGGGCATCCGCTGGCGGGTGCGCGCTCCATCGCCGAGCTGGCCCAGGCGCTGTGGCTGGCGCCGGGCTATGGCATGGAGGTCCTGGACCTGCTGTTCGCGCAGTGCCAGACGCCACCGCCGCGCGACATCATCTACTGCCACTCCGTCTCGATCGCCCTGTCGCTGCTGCGCACCACCGATGCCGTCGGCGTGGTCTCCTCGCGCCTGTTCCTGGACGCGGGCGCCAGCCGCGGGCTGGTGGCGCTCGCGGTCGCCGAGCCCCTGCCGGCCGCCCGCGTCTGCGTGGTGATCCGCGACCGCCAGGCCCTCACCCCGGCCGCCCGGCTGTTCATCGACTGCCTGCACCAGGCGGCCAAGGCCCTGTGAGCCGCGGGCGCGGTATGCTGGGTGCACCGACCTTCCACCCCCTCCATCCATGACCACCCTTCAGCGGCCCCTCGTCCTCGCACTGCTTGCGCTGTTGGTGGGGCCGGCCGCGGCGCAGCCGGTGCCAGGGCTCTGGGAGCGCCGCTTCACGGCCTTCCTGGCAGATCCCGTGACGGGCGAGCCAAAGCCCTGGGCCGAGCCCGCGCAGCAGCGTTGCATGTCCGAGGCCGAGCTGCGCAAGCTGCCCTTCCTCGGCGCGGCAGCGAGCAAGGCCTCGTACGAATCGAACGGCAGCAGTTGCACGGTGTCGGACGAAGCGCAGTCCGGCGCCACGGCCTCCTGGAACCTGCAGTGCCGGGAGAGAGATGGCCGCAAGGCGCAGATGCGGGTGTCTGTCGAAGTCTCGGCAGAGCGCATCGTCTCCCACAGCCGCCTGGCCCTGGAAGACCGGGCGCCGGGTGCGAGCGACGTGCGCGCCGAGGTCCGCATGCAGCGGCTGGGCCCCTGCGACGCCGGCAAGCCGTGAAGGCCCGCTGTGGCGGGAAAACGCCATGGCGCCCCACGGCGCTTGAAAACGCGGGCGCGAGCCCGTAGCATTCGCCCTCTTCCAAAAACCTCACCTTTGCGAGACCCACATGCCCCGCACCCCCCGTTCCTGCTGAACGACACGCCACACGAAGCCCGCGGCCTCAAGCCCCGGGTTATGCCGCTCGTGTGGGCCTGCAGACAAGCCAGAGCGTTCCCCTGCCGCCGCCCCATCGGCGCGGGTTTCTGAAGCTCCCGGCTTGATCTCGCCATCTCCGGTCCTGCGCTGACCACCTGCGTCGTCTTCGGCCCCTGTCCCAGGCTTTTGCTGCCTGGTTCCCTGCCTGCCGGAGACTTCCATGACGCAACCATCCTTTTTGCACAACCGCGAACTCGCGAAATACCCCCGTACGCCCCACCTGCAGGGCTCCCGCTACCAGCCCGGCGACAAGGGCGAGCCCGTGCCCTATGCCGAACTGCTGGGCAAGACCCTGGTGGTGGAGGAAAAGCTCGACGCCGCCAACGCCGGCCTGAGCTTCGACGCCGCGGGCCAATTGCTGCTGCAGTCGCGCGGCCACTACCTCGACGTGGACCGCCTGGGCGGGCGCGAGCGCCAGTTCAACCTGTTCAAGCAGTGGGCTCGCGCGCACGAAAGCCGGCTGCTTGAGGTGCTGGAAGACCGCTACGTGGTGTACGGCGAGTTCATGCACGCCAAGCACTCGGTCTACTACGACGCGCTGCCGCACCTGTTCTGCGAGTTTGATATCTGGGACCGCCAGGCAGAGGTGTTCCTCGACACGCCCGCGCGCCATGCGCTGCTGGCCGGCGTGCCCGTGGTCTCGGTGCCGGTGCTCTATGCCGGCCTCGCGCCGCCGCGCATGCAGGCGCTGCAGGCCCTGGTGGGCCCCTCGCTCGCGCGCACCGCGCAGTGGCGCACGGCGTTTGAGAGCGAGGTCGTGCGCCAGGGGCTGGACCTGGCCCTGTGCTGGCAGCAGACCGACCGGTCCGAGCTGGCCGAGGGCCTGTACATCAAGGTGGAGGAGGGCGGCCGCACCGTGGGGCGCTTCAAGCTTGTGCGGCCGGACTTCATCCAGACCATCCTGGATTCGCAGTCGCACCACAGCGAGCGCCCGGTGGTTCCCAACCGCCTGCGCGCCGGTGTGGACCTGTTCGCCCCCGAGGTCGACAAGCGCTGGCCCATCGCGGGCGGCGGCCGGCTCTGAACCCCATGGCGGGCCTGGTCCCGCCCAAGGAGAATTTCATGACGATGTTCCAATGGAAAGACGTGCAGGGCCTGGTCCCTGCCGCAGGCGGCACGCCCGATCTGGCCGCCTGCCTGGAGGCCTTCCCGCAGTTGCGGCTGGCCGCAACGACGCCGCAGGACCCCGTGTTCCATGCGGAAGGGGATGTGTGGACCCACACCGTCATGGTGCTGCGCTGCCTGCTGGACAGCGCGGACTATGCGGCGCTGGCGCGGGCCGACCAGGAGGTCGTGTTCCTCGCCGCGCTGTTGCACGACGTGGCCAAGTGCAGCACCACCGTGGTGGACGAGGCCACGGGCCGCATATCGCAGCCCGGCCACTCGCGCAAGGGCGCCATCGACGCACGCATCGCACTGTGGGATGCAGGCGCGCCGCTGGCCGTGCGCGAGGCGATCTGCCGCCTCATCGGAGTGCACCAGGTGCCCTTCTTCGCGCTGGAGACCTCGCGCAAGGGCGTGTCACCCGAGTTCACCGTGCGCCAGCTGTCCTGGCAGGTGGACCTGCGCCTGCTGGCGATGCTGGCCGAGGCGGACATGCGCGGGCGCATCTGCCCCGACCCGCAGCGCACGCTGGACGCCATCGAGCTGTTCCGCGAGCTGGCGCGCGAGGAGGGCTGTTATGGCCAGCCGCGCGCCTTTGCCGACGCGCACACGGCGCTCAGCTACTTCCGCGGCGCCAATGTGCACCCCGACTATGCGCTGCACCAGGAGCCGGGCTCGCGCGTGGTGGTGATGTGCGGCCTGCCGGCCTCGGGCAAGGACACCTGGGTCGCCACCCACCACCCGCGGCTGCCCGTGGTGTCGTTCGACGATGCGCGCGCCCAGCTGGGCCTGCGCCACGGCAAGAACGAAGGCCTGGTGGCCCACCATGCGGTGGACCAGGCCAAGGCCCTGCTGCGCGCGCATGCGCCCTTCGTGTGGAACGCCACGCACCTGTCCGACCAGATGCGCTCCAAGACGCTGGACCTGTGCTTTGCCTACCACGCCGAGGTGGAGATCGTGTACCTGGAGCAGCCGCGCGCCCAGTTGCTGGCGCGCAACCAGCGGCGCGACAGCTCGCTGCCCAACAAGCGCCTGCTGGAGATGCTGCTGCGCTGGGAGGTGCCGCTGCCGACCGAGGCACACCGGGTGGCTTACACCCAGATGCGGTAGGCCCAGAAGGCCTCGTCGCTGCGGATGCCCTCGTACAGCGCCTGCGGCGCATAGCCCGTGATGCGCCGCGTGACGCGGCACATGTGCGATTGGTCCGAGAAACCCGCGCCCGCGGCCACCTCGGCCCAGCGCACGGGCGATGCGGCCGCGTCCGCCGCGATGGTGTCGAAGAAGGCCTGCTCGGCGCGGCCGAAGCCACGCAGTTCGCGCAGCGGCAGGCCGGCCCAGCGCTTGATGCGCCGCTCCAGCTGGCGCAGGCTGCGGCCGGGGCCCGACAGGGCCGCGCGCTGCGCCAGGTGGGCCGCCCAGTCGCCGTAGCGCTGCGATGCCGTGGCCGCGCCGGGCCGGCAGGCCTGCCAGCGCGGCAGCAGAAACTGCTCCAGGCACTCCATGCGCGCCGCATCATCGGGCTGGTGCTGCACGGTCTCGCACATGGCCAGCCAGTCACGCGGCAGCAGCGTGGCGGCGTCCACCGTGCGGTCGGTCAGGTCCTCGGGGGCCAGGCCGGTGAGCAGGTGCAGTGCATCGGGCATGAACATCACCATCATGGCGTGCGTGGGCTCGGGGCACCAGCTGGTCGAGGGCCGGGTTTGCGGGCCTGCCAGCACCCAGCGCCCCGCGTAGGGCTCGCGCGGGCTGTCCAGGCCCGGCATGGTGTCGGGCCGCCCGGGCACCAGGCGCTCGCTGCGGCCGGTGAACCACCAGCTCAGGCTGCACAGCGGCGTGGCGGGAAAGCGGTTGATGCGCTCGGCATCGCTGAGCGCATGGCCCAGCGTGCTGCGCACGATGGTGGCGCGCAGGCAGGCCGACAGGCTGGCATGCGGCAGCCACAGCTGGCCCGAGGGGATCAGCCCTTCGGGGTGCCGGGTGGGAGAGGCAGCGAGGAAGGCCATGGGGCGCGAGTGTAGGCCAGCGGCCATGTCGCAATCGTTCAATACGCGGGGGGCGGGCCGTACCACCATGCCGGCATGAACACGATGCTCTCCACCGATCCTGCACACGCTGTTGCCCCTGCGGTCCCTCAGCCCTCGGGCCCGGTGTCGCGCTGGTGGGGCCTGCCGCTGCTGCGCCAGATGCGTGCTGACTACCTGGGCTTCGTCACCCGGCTGCAGCGCGAGCATGGCGACCTCACCCGCATGCGCCTGGGCTACGAGGATGCCTGGGACCTGCTCTCGCCCGAGCTGGTGCGCGAAGCCCTGGTCACCCATGCCGAGCACCTGGTGCGCTGGGAGCGCGGCATCGAAGTCTTCGAGCAGGCCTTCGGCCAGAGCGTGCTGGTGACCGAGCACGCCACCTGGCAGCGCCAGCGCCGCATGCTGATGCCGGCCTTCACACCCCGGCGGGTGGCGGGCTACGCCCAACTGATGGCCGATGCCGCCTGCCGCGCACTCGATGGCGCCGTTCCCCCGGGCCAGCGCGAAGCGCTGGTGGCCATGGACGGGTTGTGGTCGGGCGTGGCGATGGACGTGATCCTGCGCACCCTGTTCGGGGAGTCGGCACAGGACGATGCACGCGATGCCGCCTGGGCCACCCAGGTCCTGTCGGCCACGGCGTTCTCGGACATGTTCATGCCCTTCTCCCTGCCCGACTGGCTGCCTCTGCCGGGCAAGGCCGCCAAGCGCCGCGCGCTGAGACTGCTGCGCGCGCTGGTGCAGCGCCACATCGACCAGCGGCATGCACAGGCACGCGAGTCGGCGCCGCGCACCGATCTGCTGCAGATGCTGCTGGACCTGCGCGACGAGGCCACGGGCGAAGCCCTGTCGGCGCAGGAGGTGTTCGACCAGTGCATGGTCAGCTTCCAGGCCGGGCACGAGACCAGCGCCACGGCCCTCTTGTGGTGGAGCCGGCTCATGGCCGGGCACCCCGAAGCCGCGCAGCGCGCACAGGCCGAGGTGGATGCGGCGCTGCAGGGCCGCGTGCCGGGCCCGCAGGACATGGCGCAACTGCCCTGGCTCACCGCCACGCTCAAGGAGGCCATGCGCCTGTACCCGCCCGTGGCCGCCGTGATGAGCCGGCGCACCACGGCGCCCATCACCCTGGGTGGCGTGGCCGTGCCGCGGGGCGCGCTGCTGCGCATCACGCCCTGGGTGCTGCACCGCGACGCGCGCTGGTTCGCCGAGCCCGGGTGCTTTCGGCCCGCGCGCTTTCTGGAGGGCGCGCCCGAGCTGCCGCGTGGCGCGTTCATGCCCTTCGGCCTGGGCCCGCGCGTGTGCATCGGCCAGCATTTCGCGATGCTGGAGATGCAGCTGCTGGCGGCCATGCTGCTGCAGCGCTACACCCTGCAGGTGCCCGAGGGGGCCGCGCCGCTGCAGCCCCAGTTGCATGTGACCCTGCGGCCGCAGCAGCCCATCGCGCTGCGGCTGCGCCGGCGCAGCTAGGGCAATTCCGCGCTGCCCATGCGCGCCAGAATGGTGCGCGTGCGCCCCGCCAGGTAGGCGGACCCCGGTGTCTTCTCGAAGCGCTTGGGCGCCGGCAGCATCACGGCCAGGCGGGCCGCTTCGCCCGAGCTCAGGCGGCTGGCGCTCTTGCGGAAGTAGTGCTGCGCCGCGGCCTCGGCGCCGAATACGCCTTCGCCCCATTCCACGCTGTTGAGGTAGATCTCCAGGATGCGCTCTTTGCTCAGCAGCTGCTCCAGCAGCAGCGTGAGCACGAACTCCTGGCCCTTGCGCAAGAGCGTGCGCTCGCCCGAGAGCAGCAGGTTCTTGGCCAGCTGCTGGGTGATGGTGGAGCCGCCGCGGATCTTGGGGGCGCGCTGCGGGCGGTCGGGGGCGCGGGCCTGGGTCTTGGCGGCCTGGGCCTCGGCCTTGGCATTGCGCTCCCAGGCCTTCTCGATGGCGGCCCAGTCCACGCCGTCGTGGTTGGCAAAGCCGTCGTCCTCGGAGGCGATCACGGCGCGCTTGAGGTGCTCCGAGATCGTGCCATAGGGCACCCATTCCTGGCGCCAGCGCACCTTGCCGCTGGCGGCCACCTGCACCCAGGCTTCGGAGCGCTGGAAGCTTGTCGATTCGGGGTTGACCACCACCATGGCCGCGATGCGCAACACGAAGAACAGCTGCAGCGCCACGAAGGCGAACACCAGCAGGCCCAGCCAGCGCAGCACGGCTTTCATGGTGTGGTGGTTTCCTCGGGGCGGATCAGTGGGGCTGCAGCGCCAACTGCGCCTGCAGTTCGGCCAGCACCTGGGCCGATGGGGGGCGCACGCCGCGCCAGAAGGCGAAGGCCTCGGCCGCCTGCTCCACCAGCATGCCCAGGCCATCGCGCGGCACGGCGCCGTGCGCGGCTGCCCAGTCCAGGAAGCCCTGGGCCGCGGGGCCGTACATCATGTCGTAGGCCAGGCCGCCCGGGCGGAGCACGCTGGCCGCCACGGGCACGGCGTCGCCGGCCAGGCTGCTGGCCGTGGCGTTGACGACCACGTCGAACGCGCCGACCACCCCCTCCAGGCTGCTCGCTGCCAACTGCGCGCCCAGGCTGGCGGCCAGCACCTGGTGCGATTGCACCAGCGCCTCGGCCTTGGCCACGGTGCGGTTGGCGATGGTGACCTGGGATGCCCCGGCCTGCAGCAGCGGGCCCAGCACGCCGGCCGCGGCACCACCGGCACCGACCAGCAGCACGCTCGCGCCCTGCAGGGCCACGCCGGCATTGCGCGTGATATCGGCCACCAGGCCCAGGCCATCGGTGTTGTCGCAGTGGATGCTGCCGTCCGGCCGGAAGGCCAGGGTGTTGGCCGCGCCCGCGAGCTGCACGCGTTCGCTGCAGTGCGTGGCCAGCAGCGGTGCCTCGGTCTTGAACGGCACGGTGACATTGCAGCCGCGCCCGCCCTGGGCCGCGAAATCGCGCACACCCTCTGCAAAGCCATCCAGCGCGACCAGGCGCCGTTCGTAGGCCAGCACCTCGCCGGTCAGTTCGGCAAAGCGCGCATGGATGGCGGGTGAGCGGCTGTGCGCCACCGGGTTGCCCATCACGCAGTACAGATCGGTGGCTTGGCTCATCTCAAACATTACAAGGGGTGGGGCGCTGCCGCCAGGGCGTCGCGCCGGGGATCAACGAACAGTGGTTTCCAGGGTCTGTTCGCGGGTGAAGCGAAAGCGTGCCACCATGGCGATCTGGTCGGCCTTGGCGCGCATGTCCTGGTTGAAGGTGCCGAACGGGCCGGCGGCGCGCGCGATGGCCTCGGCCCGGCGGTCCAGCGTGGCATTGCCCGAACCCTGCACAACCTCGGTTTCAAGCACGCGGCCATCGTGGTTGACGGTGACGATCATCGTCAGCTCGCCATAGAGCTTGCGGCCCGCCTGCTCGGGGAAGTTTTCGGTGCCCTTGTCCTCGACCTTGCGGCGCAGTGCGTCGTAGTAGATCGCGTAGGCCTCTTCGCGCGTGGCCGGGCTGATGTAGCGCTTCTTGGGGCGCGAATTCTCTTCGTTGATGCGCTTTTCGATCTCGGCCAGCAGCTTCACGAGTTGGCGGCGCTTTTCGTCCTGCGCCGACTGCTCGGCGCTCTGGCTGGGTTTGCGCGGATCGGGGGGCGGCATGCTGGCCAGCTGCTTGCGCAGCTGCGTGAGCAGCTGGGTCTGCTGCTCCTGCATCGCGTCCATCTTGCGCTGGGCTTCTTCGAGGTCGTCCCCCATGGCCGTGAGTGCCGAGTAGGGCAGGGGGCTGGTGGCCCGGCCTTTTTCCGCATCGCCGCCGCCGGCCAGGTTGGACTGGGCGATGGCCTGGGCCTTCTCCGGCCGCTCGTTGGACTTGGCATTGACCAGGATGACTTCGAGCGGCGTGTCCTGGAACACGCGGTTGAAGCCCTCGGGGTCGATGAAGCGCACGGTGATGAGCGCCGCATGCACGGCAATCGAGATGCCGAGCGCGAGCTGCAGCGTGCTGAAGGTGCGGAGGAAGGCAGGCAGTTTCACGGCGTCAGATTATCAGCGCTGGCAGGCGCGTCGGCTTCATTCACGTCCACCGCGATGGCGATCGGGCCGGCCACGGTGTCCTCGTCGTCCTCCGCCGCCTCGTCGGCACCGGCTTCGGCTTCGTCGCTGTCCAGGCGCTCCAGCACCGTGCCGTGGATGTCCAGCGTGATCTCGTCGATCTCGCCGAGCTTCACGCGCAGGCGTGCGCCGCGCGGCAGGTTCTGCGCGCCCAGCACCGGGAACACCAGCGGAATGTCGTCCGCCCGCACCAGGAAGCTGCCCCCCGGGCCTTCCTTGAAGACCGTGGCGGTCAGCTCGGTGAGGCCGTGCTGCTGCACGTACTTGAGCGTCCAGAAGCGCTCCATGCCGGCCTGGTAGCCGTTGTAGGCGCTGTAGGCCGCGTCGAAGCTGCTGATGATGGAGAACAGGTCGGCGTCCTTGGGCTTGAACGGCGCGGCCAGCGCGGCCGTCTTGCCATGGCGCGCGCAGGCGATGATCTGCCACTGGTTCACCAGGTCGGTGTAGCGGCGCAGCGGCGAGGTGGCCCACGAGTAGCACTTCACGCCGATGCCCGCATGCGGCAGCGCCTTGGTGCCCATGCGCACCTTTACGCCCGGCGCCATGCTGGCCTGGCTGCGGTAGATGCCGGGCACGCCGAGCTCGGCCATCCAGGCGCCCCAGGTGCTGTTGGCCACGATGGCGGCCTCGGCCACGATCAGGTCCAGCGGCGCGCCGCGGCGGCGCGTGGTGATCTGCACCTGCTCCGATCCATTGGGCTCGCCGCGGTCGTTGCCCACCAGGCGGAAGTTGTAGTCCGGCCGGTTGAAGTTCTCGGGCTTGCCACGCACGATTTCGCGCTGGGCCTTGAGGCTTTGCGCCAGGCGGAACAGGAAGGACAGCTCGGCGCGGCGCACCGCCAGTTCCTCGGGCGTGCCCTCCACCTGCACGCCGGGGTCGGTCAGCCAGGCCTCGGTCACGATGTGGTCGAGCTGGTCGTGGCGCAGGTTGGCCGCCACCGGCACGCGCTCCAGGCGCGTCTCGGTGGACAGGATCTCCAGCGTGCCCTCGTTGATGGTCACGTACAGCGACACCGCCGGGTTGGCGCGGCCTTCGTCCAGGGTGTAAATCTGCACCACCTCGTCGGGCAGCATGGTGATCTTGTAGCCCGGCATGTAGACCGTGGACAGGCGGGTGCGGCCCACCTGGTCGATGGCGCTGCCCGGCTGCACGGCCAGGCCGGGCGCCGCGATGTGGATGCCCAGCACCACGGTGCCCGTGCCCAGGCCCTGGACCGACAGCGCATCGTCGATTTCCGTGGTCTGCGAATCGTCGATGGAATAGGCCTGCACATTCGCCAGGGGCAGGTCCTCGGGCGGCTGGGGCGCGGCCAGGTTGGGAAAGCCCGTGCCCTTGGGGAAGTTCTCGAACAGGAAGCGCTTCCAGTGGAACTGGTAGGCCGAGTCGATGGCGCCGGCCTTTTGCAGCAGGTCCAGCGGGGCGGTGTGCGTGGCGCGGCTGGCCTCGACCACGGCCTTGTATTCGGGCGCGTTCTTGTCGGGCTTGAACAGAATCTTGTAGAGCTGCTCGCGGATGGGTTGGGGGCATTCGCCCCGGCCCAGGGCCGCAGCCCATTCGTCGATCTGGGCCAGCACGGCCTTTTTCTTCTCGATGGCGGCCAGCGCCTGCTGCAGGATCTCGGCCGGTGCCTTCTTGAAGCGGCCCTTGCCCGCGCGGCGGAAGTAGTGCGGTGCCTCGTACAGGCGGAACAGGGCGCCGGCCTGCTGGACCAGCGTGGCGTTTTCGGAGAAATAGTCGCGCGCCAGGTCGGCAAAGCCGAAATCGTCCTCGGGCGCGAATTCCCAGGCCAGGTCCAGCTCGATGGTTTCGGCCACGGCCTGTGCCTGGGCCACCAGCTCGGCCGGGGCGGGCTTCTCGAACTTCAACAGGACGTTGGCGGCCTTGACCTTGACCCGCTTGCCCGAGTCGAGCTCGACCTGGGCCGAACTCTCGGCTTCCGACAGGATACGGCCGGCCATGAACTTGCCGGCTTCTTCAAACAATGCATGCATGGGCGGCATTGTCCCATGGGGCGCCCTGCGTCCCTGGCCGAAGCCTCAGGACTTTGCCGGGCCCAGGCAATCCACGGGGGTGGCAATGGCCGGAAGGCTGGTGGCATCCTTGCCCTGGACGGTCATCTTGTCCGGCACCTTGGCCTTGCCGCAGACCCAGGCAATGGGCACCTGCGGAAAGTCGGTGACGATGGCCGGCCGCAGGGTCAGGACCTTGCCCGCGATGGCCTTGTTGGCCTTGTTGCCGTAGACGATGTTCACGGCGCCGCCCGCCACGGTGACCTTGGCCACGTTGGTGCCCACGATGCGGTCCTCGGGCGGCAGGCCGGCAGCGGCATTGTCGGCGGGCATGGCTTTCTTGAGCGCGTAGTGGGCGGCCACCGCCTGCTTGACGAATTCCACCATCTCCCGGCCCTCCTTGACCTGGGTGCGCAGCATCCGATCCTGGTAGGAGGGCAGGGCCATCAGGGCCAGCACGGCGACGACGGCAACCACCATCATCATCTCGATCATGGTGAAGCCCCGCGGGCGAAGGGCGGGCGGGAAGGCGGTGCGCTGCGGCTGGGTCATGTCGGTGGTGCGGCCGGGGTGGGCGCTGCGGGGGAGCGTCAATAGGGGGGAATATAAGGGCTTGCGCCCCCGGGTCCCCGGGGTGGTGCGCCTCAGAGCCGGCGCGCCACCGGGCGGGGCTCTATGATTCGCGGCTTCCCTTGCCGCACAACCCGCTCCCGCGCCCGCCTTCCCGATGCCGATCGATGCCATTGCCGCACCGCTGACTTTGCTGGCAGTGGCCCTGCCCTTTCTGTTCTCCATCACCACGCCCCCGTCCACCAACGTCTGGCCGTTGCTGGCCTCGTGGACATGCATGCTGCTGCTGGCGGCGCTGGCCTGGCAGCGCGCGCTGCGCTCGCGCCGCCACCCAGGGCTGTGCGACGGTGGCCGCACCATGGCGACCCGGCTGGCGCTGGGGCTGCTGCTGGCCGCGGTCGTGGGCAGCCTGGTCTGCCTGGTGCAGTATTTCGGGGGCGATGTGGGCCTGGCGCCCTGGATCAATGCCTCCACCCCCGGCCAGGCCGTGGGCAACCTGCGCCAGCGCAACCAGCAGGCCACGCTGGTGGCCTTGGGGGCCTGGGCGTTGGCCTGGTCGGTGGCGCAATGGCAGGCCCGCGCGGAAGGGGTGGCCGACCGGCGGCCGCCCCGTGCCGAGAGCCTGGTGGGCCTGGCTTTCGGCATGGCCTTGACCGTGCTGGCCCTGGCCAGCGCCGCCACGTCTTCGCGCACCGGCGCCGTGCAGTGGCTGGTCATCGTGGTGCTGCTGCTGTGGTGGCGCCGCTCGCTCGGGCGCATGGCGCTGTCCGTGGCGCTGGGTGGGGTGGTGCTCTACATCGCGGCGGCCTGGTTGCTGCCGCTGGCGCTGCACAGCTTCAGCGGCGTGCAGGCCGAGGGCCTGTTCAACCGCTTCTCGGGCGACTCCCACCAGTGCACCAGCCGCCGCGTGCTCTGGTCCAACGTGCTCACCCTGATCGCGCAGAAGCCCTGGACGGGCTGGGGCTGGAACGAGCTCGACTACGCCCACTACACCACCCTGTTCCCCGGCGAGCGCTTTTGCGTGCTGCTGGACAATGCCCACAACCTGCCCTTGCACCTGGCGGTGGAACTGGGCCTGCCGGCCGCCGTGCTGCTGTGCGGTGCGGCGCTGGCCTTGATCCTGCGGGCGCGGCCCTGGAGCGAGACCGACCCCTTGCGCCAGCTGGCCTGGGGCATCCTGGCCCTGATCGGCGCCCACAGCATGCTGGAGTTTCCGCTCTGGTACGGGCCGTTCCAGCTGGCGGCCCTGGGCGCGCTGGCCCTGCTGTGGCCGCGCCGCCGTGTTCCGCGCGCGCCCTCCACGGCAGCGCTGGGGGCGGCGGGCATCGTGCTGGTGGCGGGGGCCTTGTTCCTGGCCTGGGTGGCACACGACTACCACCGCATCAGCCAGCTCTACCGGGTGCCCGAGAAGCGCGACCCCTTGTACCGGGACATGGCGCCGGCCACGACGGCGCCCTCCCTGCTGTTCCAGGACCAGGTGGACTTCGCCCTCCTGCCCTCCATCGCGCTCACCCCCGCCACGGCGCAGCAGGTGTTCGACCTGTCCGGCCAGCTGCTGCACTACTCGCCCGAGCCCCGGGTCATCGAGCGGCGCATCGACAGCGCCATCATGCTCGGCCGGGATGACGAGGCCGCCTACCAACTGCGCCGCTACCGCATCGCCTACCCCAAGGACCACGCGCGCTGGCTGAACAAGGCGCCAGCCTCGTCCGCAGCCGCATCAAAGCCGCAGGAATGAGCCCACCAGGGGCAGGTGCACCTCGAAACCCGTGAGCGCATGGTCGCCGCCTTCGAGCACCCGCTGTTGCGCGGCCGGGTAGCGCGCCACCATTTCGCGCCAGTCCAGCACCTCGTCGCCCTGGGCGATGATGGCCAGCTCGGGGGCCGCGGGCGGCAGGCCGCGCACATCCAGGGCCTGCAGCTCGGCGATGTACTCGGGCCGGAAGAAAAAGCGCTCCGCCGGGTCGTGCCAGCTGGTCTGTTCGCCGATGTAGCGCGCCAGGTCGCGCGCCGGGTCCACGGCGGGGTTGAGCAGCACGCTCGGGCAGGCAAGCTGCTGCGCCACCCAGCTGGCATAGAAGCCGCCCAGCGAGGAACCCACCACCGCACTCGTGGCCCGGGGCCAGTGCGCCACCGTGCTGGCCACCAGGGCCATGGCCTCGCGGGGCGAGGGCGGCAGCTGCGGGCACCAGAAATGCACCCCGGGGTGCTCGGCCGCCACATGGGCGGCCATCTGCCGCGCCTTGGCCGACTGGGGAGAGGAGCGGAAACCGTGCAGGTACAGGAGGTGCGTGGTGCGGTTCATGGAAACGGCGGCCGGGAAAAGGCGTAACAGGGGTGGGGGGCAGGGGAATCACTGCCTTGCCAGGCCTTGCACAGGCATAAGATGTTGCAAAGTGTATGTTGCTGTGTGCAGCACCACACCGCCCTGATTCGCCCGACCATGACCGATTTTGCCCCGCCTTCCCCCGCCCGCCGCTCTGCCTGGGTGGTCGGAGACCGGGTGCCTGCGCCGCAAGGACGGTTCGAGCTGCAGCAGGCGCTGGTGGCCAACGGGCTTTTCACCCAGTGGCGGGCGCTGGACCGGCGCGGCAAGCGGCCGGTCACCCTGCGGCAGTGGGCGGTGGCGCCGCCGCATGCGGCAGCGGCGCTCGAGCGTTGGCTGCAGGCCGCCGAGCAGGCCACCCGGCTGGGCCATGCCTTCCTCGTGCCGGTGCTGGAGGCCGACGTCCTCGCGCGCCAGCCCTACATCGTGCACGAGACGGCCCCGGGCCCGACGCTGGCCGAGCACCTGGCGCGCCAGGGCCGCTGCACGCCACACGATGCCGTGGCGCTGCTGGTGGATGTGCTCGATGCGCTGGAGGCCGTGCACGGGGCCGGCCTGGTGCATGGCCGGGTGGACCTGGAGCATGTCGCCATGGACCCGCAGCGCCACGCCCGCCTGCTGGGCCTGGGCTGGCATGCCCCGGCGTTCGGCGACGGGGACACCGAGGCCAGCGCGGCCGACGACCTGCGCTCGGCCGCCCAGGTGCTGGTGCATCTGCTCACCGGCAGCCCCTGGGTCGGGGCTGCCGAGGCGGGGCGCGCCTTGCCTGCGGTGCTCGTGGGCGCCCTGGACGAAGGCTTGCGCACCCTGCTGCAGCGCGCCCTGGGCCAGGACGGCGCGGCCCCGTTCTCCGGCGTGACCGAGCTGCGCGATGCCCTGCGCGCCTGGGCGGCGCCCGTGAGCGCGCCAACGGCCGCCAGCAATGCCACGCTCGACTTCCTGCTGCGGCGCATGCGCCACAAGAGCGATTTTCCGGCCCTGTCCGACTCGGTGACCCGCATCCAGCGCGTGGCGCATTCCGAGGACGACAGCATCAGCGACCTCACGCACGAGATCCTCAAGGACGTGGCGCTCACCCACAAGCTGCTGCGCCTGGTCAACAGCGTGCACTATGCCCATGCGGGGCGCGGAACCATCAGCACGGTCTCGCGCGCGGTCAGCCTGGTGGGCTTCAATGCCGTGCGCAACATGGCCCTGAGCCTGGTGCTGCTCGACCACATGCAGGACAAGGCCCATGCCGAGCAGATGCGCGAGGAGTTCCTGCGCTCCATGATGGCCGGCTCGGTGGCAGCCGAGCTGTGCGGGCCCGGGCAGGGCGCCGAGGAGGCCTTCATCGGCGCCATGTTCCAGAACCTGGGGCGCATGCTGTGCAGCTTCTACTTCCCCGAAGAGGCCGATCAGGTGCGCCGCCTGGTGGCCGCAGGCCGGCTCGAGGGTGGGGAAGAGGCCGCCGCCATGCAGGTGCTGGGCCTGGGTTTCGAGGACCTGGGCACCGGCGTGGCCCGTGTCTGGGGCTTGCCCGAGAGCCTGCAGCGCTGCATGCGCAAGCCCCTGGGTTCGCCCACGGCGCGCCCGCCCGAGCAGGGCCCGGAACGCCTGCGCTGGGTGGCGCTGGCCGCCAACGAGGTGGCCGACATGCTGCTGCACAGCGAGCCCGCCCGGCTCGAAGAGCGCCTGCAGGGCGTGGGCACCCGCTACAGCCGCACCCTGGCCCTGGCGCCCGCGGCCATTGGCGAGGCCACGCTGCGCGCGCGCCACAAGCTGGTGTCGCTGGCCGAAACCCTGGAGCTGCGGGTGCCGCCCGGCACGCCCGCCGCCCGTCTGCTGCAGTTGCCCCGGGTGAGCGAGGAGGGAGCGGCCGCCGCGCCGGACGACGCGCTCGCGCCCCATGAGCTGGGCGCGGGGGAGGCGCCGCCGCTGCCGGCGGTGCTGGCCTCGCAGGCCGGTGGCGGTGTCTCCGTGGCCCAGGTCAACGAGGTGCTGGCGGCGGGGGTGCAGGACGTCACCAACGCCATGGTGGACACCTTTGCCCTCAACGATGTGCTGCGCATGATCCTGGAGACCATGTTCCGGGCGCTGGGGTTTCGGCGCATGGTGTTCTGCCTGCGCGATGCCCGCACCGAGACACTGGTGGGCCGCTTTGGCCTGGGCGAGGGCAGCGAGGCCGCCGTGCGGGCGATGCGGGTGCCCCTCAAGGTACCCGGCGACCTGTTCGCCGCCGTCTGCCTGCGTGCCGCCGACACGCTGATCAACGATGCCACCGATCCGCGCATGCAGGCACGCCTGCCCGAGTGGTACCGCGACGGGCTCAACGCCCCGTCCTTCCTGCTGCTGCCCCTGCAGATCAAGGGCCAGACCTTCGCACTGATCTATGCCGACCAGTCGGTGGCCGGCGGCATCGTGGTGGACGACAAGGCCCTGGGCCTGCTGCGCACCCTGCGCAACCAGGCCGTGATGGCCTTCCGCCAGGCGGGTTGAGGTGCTTTTGCCGGCGGCCATGGCGGCCGGCCCCCGATAATCGGGGGATGGCCGCCGTTTTTGACAAGCCCTCCTTTGCCCAGCGCTTCCTCCCCCTGTTCCGGGGCTTCGACCTGCCGCTGGTGCTGATCATTCTGCTGCTCGCCAGTGCGGGCCTGCTGGCCATGTATTCCTCGGGCTACGACCATGGCACGCGCTTCATGGACCATGGGCGCAACATGCTGATCGCCTGTGCCATCCTGTTCGTGGTGGCCCAGGTGCCGCCCCAGAAGATCATGGTGTTCGCCGTGCCGCTGTACGCCGCGGGGGTGGCGCTGCTGATCGCGGTGGCGTTGTTCGGCATCACCAAGAAGGGCGCGCAGCGCTGGGTGAACCTGGGCATCGTCATCCAGCCCAGCGAAATCCTCAAGATCGCCATGCCGCTGATGCTGGCCTGGTGGTTCCAGAAGCGCGAGGGTGCTCTGCGGCCGCTCGATTTCGCGGCGGCCGGGCTGCTGCTGGCGATTCCGGTGGGCCTGATCATGAAGCAGCCCGACCTGGGCACCTCGCTGCTGGTGCTGGCGGCCGGCCTGTCGGTGATCTTCTTTGCCGGCCTGCCCTGGAAGCTGGTGCTGCCGCCGGTGCTGATCGGCGGCATCGGCATCGCCATCCTGGTGGTCATGGGCGACCCCTGGTGCGCCGACGGCGTGCGCTGGCCGGTGCTGCACGACTACCAGCAGCAGCGCATCTGCACCCTGCTGGACCCCACGCGCGACCCGCTGGGCAAGGGCTTTCACATCATCCAGGGCATGATCGCCATCGGCTCGGGCGGCATGTTCGGCAAGGGCTTCATGGCCGGCACCCAGACCCACCTGGAGTTCATTCCCGAGCGCACCACCGACTTCATCTTTGCCGCCTATTCCGAGGAGTTCGGCCTCGCGGGCAACCTGTTCCTGATCACCTGCTTCCTGCTGCTGGTCTGGCGCGGGCTGGCCATTGCCGTGGGCGCCACCAGCCTGTTCGGGCGCCTGATGGCGGGCGCCGTGTCCATGATCTTCTTCACCTATGCCTTCGTGAACATGGGCATGGTCAGCGGCATCCTGCCCGTGGTGGGGGTGCCGCTGCCCTTCGTGAGCTATGGCGGCACGGCCATGGTCACGCTGGGGCTGGCGCTGGGCATCCTGATGTCGGTGGCGCGCGCCCAGAGGGCCGACCCCAAGGACGCGCCGCCCGCCCTGCAGGCGGGCTGAGCGCGGGGTAGCTGCCATTGTCACGGCGCGCGCTTGGGGTTACAAATGCCGGACTACCGGCTTTTCGACAACCCCAGGGAGGTGCTTCCATGGCGTCCAAGTTCGAGCTCAAGAAGTCCAGGAACGACAAGTTCGTCTTCAACCTGCTGGCCGCCAATGGCCAGGTGATCCTCACCAGCGAGTTGTACGAATCCCGCGCCAGTGCCCTGAATGGCATCGAATCCGTGCGCAAGAACGCATCCGATGACGGCCGCTACGGCCGCCTGTGCGCCAAGGACGGCTCGCCCTACTTCACCCTCAAGGCCGGCAACGGCCAGGTCATCGGCCAGAGCCAGCGCTATTCGGGCGAGAAGGCGCGCGAGGCGGGGATCGAGTCGGTCAAGGCCAACGCCCCCGGTGCCGTGGCCGACGACCAGAGCGCCTGAACCCCGCCAGGGCCTTGTTGCCCCTGTGCCGGACGGGGCCTGCATGCGCGCCTAAAATGCCCGCATGACCTTCAGCTCCTCTACCGCCGCGCCGCAGCGTGCGTCCACCACCCAGCGCATCGACGTTGCCCGGCAACTGCTGCTGGCCCCCTTTGGCCTGGATGAGGGCCACCTGGCCCGTGCGCTGGCCGAGATCCGCACGCACCAGGTGGACGATGCGGACCTGTACTTCCAGTACACGCGCAGCGAAGGCTGGAGCCTGGAGGAGGGCATCGTCAAGACCGGTTCCTTCAGCATCGACCAGGGTGTGGGCGTGCGTGCCGTGAGCGGCGAGAAGACGGCATTTGCCTACTCCGACGACATCTCCGAGGCCTCGCTGCTCGATGCCGCGCGCACGGTGCGCACCATCGGCGCGGCCGCACAGGCGGGCCGCGTGAAGGTACCCGGCCAGAAGATCGCCACCAGCCGCAGCCTCTACCCCGGCGTGGACCCCATCGCCTCGCTGGACAGCACGGCCAAGGTGGCCTTGCTCGAACGCCTGGAAAAGCGCGCCCGCGCCAAGGACCCGCGCGTGGCCCAGGTCATGGCCGGCCTGGCCAGCGAATACGACGTGGTGCTGATCGCCCGGGCCGACGGCACGCTGGCGGCCGACGTGCGCCCGCTGGTGCGCCTGTCGGTCACGGTGATCGCCGAGCAGAACGGCCGCCGCGAAATGGGCTCGGCCGGCGGCGGTGGTCGCTTCGGCCTGGCCTACTTCGACGACGAGCAGATGGGCAAGTACGTGGACGAGGCCGTGCATGCCGCCCTGGTCAACCTGGAGTCGCGCCCGGCCCCCGCAGGCGAGATGACGGTGGTGCTCGGTTCGGGCTGGCCCGGCATCCTGCTGCACGAGGCCATCGGCCACGGGCTCGAAGGCGATTTCAACCGCAAGGGCTCGTCGGCCTTCAGCGGCCGGGTGGGCCAGCGCGTGGCGGCCAAGGGCGTCACCGTGCTGGACGACGGCACCATCGCCGACCGCCGCGGTTCGCTCAACGTCGACGACGAGGGCAATGCCAGCCAGCGCAATGTGCTGATCGAGGACGGCATCCTCAAGGGCTACATCCAGGATTCCATGAACGCACGCCTGATGGGCGTGGCGCCCACCGGCAACGGCCGGCGCGAGAGCTATGCTCACATCCCCATGCCGCGCATGACCAACACCTACATGCTGGGCGGCGACAAGGATCCAGAGGAGATCATCGCCAGCATCAAGAAGGGGCTGTATGCCTCCAACTTCGGTGGTGGCCAGGTGGACATCACCTCGGGCAAGTTCGTGTTCTCGGCCAGCGAAGCCTACTGGGTCGAGAACGGCAAGATCCAGTACCCCGTGAAGGGCGCGACCATCATCGGCAGCGGCCCCGAGTCGCTCAAGAAGGTGACCCTGATCGGCAACGACATGCGCCTCGATAGCGGCGTGGGCACCTGCGGCAAGGAAGGCCAGAGCGTGCCCGTGGGCGTGGGCCAGCCCACGCTGCGCATCGAAGGCCTGACGGTCGGCGGGACAGCTTAAGCACCCCCTGAGTCGCTTCGCGCCTTCACCCCTCTCTCGACTCGCTGCGCGAGTCGGGAGGGGGACGCCCCCAGCGCGGCGGGGCGGCCCTTGCGCGGGGGCGCTGGCCTGGGCCGCGCCGGTTCAGAGGCTTTGAACGATGCCTAGCGCAAGCGAAGGCGAGGCACCGGAGGTCTTACGGCCGCCTTGCCAATTGTTGCGTGGCTGCACCACCCCCGCCATCCATTGCCCGCAATTGGCCGGTCTTCACCCGCCAATTGGCGTGCCTGGGGCTTGCCCGTAGCCGCACAGGGCCTGGGCGGCGCACAATGCCATCCATGACGGCCACGCGCCCCAGTCTGCAGCACACCCTCCAGTCGTTTGGCGACATCAGCCGCTTTCTGCGCGAGAGCGTGGCCGATGAGGATTCGCGCCTGCTGCGCGACAGCCTGAGCGGGCTGTCCAACCACATCGACGAGGCGGTGCGCACGCGCCGCACCAGCACCGACACGGTGGCCATCACGCGCCGCGTGGTGGGTTTGTCGCACTGCGCGCGCGAGCACCAGCTGTTCCTCACCGGCCTGGGCTCGGCCTGGCATGCGCTCTACGAGTTCGGTGCCTACCAGCGCGCCCTGCGGGAATTGCGCCAGGCCATCACCGCCTGGCAGCAGGCGCTGGAGCAGCGCCACACGCGCGAAAGCGCCTGCTTCGACCAGTTCGAGCTGCTCGCCTGGCGCACGCTGGGCGAGGCCTTGCTGCTGGTGGACATGTACGAGCACCAGAGCGAGCCGGTGAGCGAACTGCCCAGCGAGCCGCCGCCCCCGCGCTCGGCCTTGCAGCGCGCGGCTGCCTGGCTGCGCCGTCTGCGCAGCTGATTTTTCGGCTGCGCTTTTCGGCCCCGCTGCCGCCCCTGGATCGCCTGGCAGACCGCTGTGGCGTTGCAACTTCGCAACGCACGGGGGTTGTTGCAATGCGGCAAGACTGTGCTACATTGATTGCCATGCAAGTTCGCAGCGCGTTTTATTTTTGGTTTTTTATCTCAGTCCCCGGCGGATGAGAGGCGAACGCGCAAGCACACACAACCTCCCCATACCAACCGCCGACGCTGCAAAGCCCGGCGGTTTTTGTTTTTCTGCCCTCCCTTTTTCCATCCATCCACTTTGCAGCCCACGAGGAAGACAACATGACGGCCCATTCCAACCCCACCAGCGATGCCTGGTACCGCAGCGTCGAGAAAACCAGCCAGACCGACGACGAACGTATCAAGGACATCACCGTGTTGCCCCCTCCCGAACACCTGATCCGCTTTTTCCCCATCAGCGGCACGCCGGTGGAATCGCTGATCACCCAGACCCGCAAGAACATCCACAACATCATGGCCGGCGAGGACGATCGCCTGCTGGTGGTCATCGGCCCCTGCTCCATCCACGACCCGGTGGCCGCGCTCGAGTACGCGCGCCGCCTCAAGGTGGCGCGCGAGCAGTACAAGGACACGCTGGAGATCGTGATGCGCGTGTACTTCGAGAAGCCCCGCACCACGGTGGGCTGGAAGGGCCTGATCAACGACCCCTACCTCGATGAGACCTACCGCATCGACGAAGGCCTGCGCATCGCGCGCCAGCTGCTGATCGACATCAACCGCCTGGGCATGCCCGCGGGCAGCGAGTTCCTGGACGTGATCTCGCCCCAGTACATCGGCGATTTGATCTCCTGGGGCGCCATCGGCGCGCGCACCACCGAAAGCCAGGTGCACCGCGAACTGGCCTCGGGCCTGTCGGCCCCCATCGGCTTCAAGAACGGCACGGACGGCAACATCCGCATCGCCACCGACGCCATCCAGTCGGCCAGCCGCGGCCACCACTTCCTGTCGGTGCACAAGAACGGCCAGGTCGCCATCGTCAACACCAATGGCAACAAGGACTGCCACGTCATCCTGCGCGGTGGCAAGGCCCCCAATTACGACGCCGACAGCGTGGCCGCGGCCTGCAAGGACCTCGAAGCCGCCAAGCTGCCCGCCACGCTGATGGTGGACTGCAGCCATGCCAACAGCAGCAAGCAGCACCAAAAGCAGATGGACGTGGCGCGCGACGTGGCCGGCCAGATCGCCGGTGGTTCGCGCAGCGTGTTCGGCCTGATGATCGAAAGCCACCTGTCGGCCGGCGCCCAGAAGTTCACGCCCGGCAAGGACGATGCCTCGGCACTGGCCTACGGCCTGAGCATCACCGATGCCTGCCTGGGCTGGGACGATTCGCTGCAGTCGCTGGCCGACCTGTCGGCCGCCGTGCAGGCCCGCCGTTCGCGCTGAGGGCGTGTTTTAGCTGCTGCGTGTAAGCTCCTGGCATGGCCTCTGGCGGTCGCCGGGGGCTTGCATCCTGCAGAAAAAGAAAGGCACCCCATGCACAGCGAAGTCTCCGTCCGTCTGGCGGGCAACCAGGAATTCCGCTTCGATCTCGCAAGCGCCGAGCCTATGGCCCATGAGGAAGGGCGCCGCTGGCTCGACGAGCAGTTCACCCGCCTGGACTGCGAGCCCCTGCGTGCCAGCGGCAAGGTGCTGCTGGCCGACAAGGTGCTCGTTGTGGCCCAGGCTGCGGGCAGCCCGCTGATGGGCGACGTGCAGTGGTCGCGCGATTTCGCGCGCGCCGCCAGTGCGGCGCTGGCCCGGCCGGTCGTTCGGGTCGATGTCCCCGCAATGGCTGTAACCTTCTAATTACGACCGCGCCAGCGCCTGCAGCAGGCGCGCATGCACGCCGCCGAAGCCGCCGTTGCTCATGCACACGATGTGGTCGCCGGGGCGTGCCGCGGCGCTGACCTGGGCCACCAGGGTGTCGATGTCGGGGGCGGTCTGGGCGCGCTGGCCCGGGCCGACGCCCAGGGGGGCGAGGGCTTCGGGGGCATCCCAGTCCAGCCCGGCCGTGTGGCAAAAGGCCAGGTCAGCCGACTCCAGTGCCCAGGGCAGCTGGCTTTTCATGGCGCCCAGCTTCATGGTGTTGCTGCGCGGCTCGAACACCGCGAGGATGCGCGCGCCGGCCGGCAGGGTGCGGCGCAGGCCATCGAGCGTGGTGCGCAGCGCGGTCGGGTGGTGGGCGAAATCGTCGTACACGGCCACGCCGTTGACCGTGCCGCGCAGTTCCATGCGGCGCTTGACGTTCTGAAAGCTCCCCAGCGCCCGTGCCGCCTGCTCGGGCGCCACGCCCACGTGCTGGGCGGCGGCGATGGCGGCCAGCGCATTGAGCTGGTTGTGCACGCCGGTCAGCGCCCACTCCACGCGCGCCACGGCGCGGCCCTGGTGCAGCACATCGAAGGCCTGGGGCTCGCCCAGGGCCGCAAAATCACCCACGGCCGCGCCGAAGCTGCTCACGCTGCTCCAGCAGCCGGCATGCAGCACGCGCGCCAGGCTTTCCTCCAGCCCGTTGACCACCACGCGGCCCGAAGGCGGCACGGTGCGCACCAGGTGGTGGAATTGGCGCTCGATCGCGGCCAGATCGTCGAAGATGTCGGCGTGATCGAACTCCAGGTTGTTGAGCACGGCCGTGCGGGGGCGGTAGTGCACGAACTTGCTGCGCTTGTCGAAAAAGGCCGTGTCGTACTCGTCGGCCTCGATCACGAACAGCGGGCTCGCGCCCAGGGGGCCGTCGGCCGCATGCGGCCGGGCGGCGGCGCCCAGGCGGGCCGAGAGACCGAAGTTCAGTGGCACGCCACCGATCAGGAAACCGGGCTGCTGGCCTGCGCTCTCCAGGATCCAGGCCAGCATCGAGGTGGTGGTGGTCTTGCCGTGCGTGCCGGCCACGGCCAGCACATGGCGGCCCTGCAGCACCTGCTCGGCCAGCCACTGGGGGCCGCTGGTATAGGGGGCGCCCGCATCGAGGATGGCTTCCATCAAGGGGTACTTGGGGCTCCCGTCGGGCAGGCGCGCCCGGCTGACCACATTGCCGACCACGAACACATCGGGCGCAAGGTCCAGCTGGTCCGTGCCATAGCCCTCGATCAGCTCGATGCCCAGGGCGCGCAACTGGTCGCTCATGGGCGGGTAGACGCCCGCGTCGCAGCCGGTGACCCGGTGGCCCGCTTCGCGGGCCAAGGCAGCCAGGCCGCCCATGAAGGTGCCGCAGATGCCCAGTATGTGAATATGCATGGGCGATGATTCTAAGGTTCCCGGTCTGCAGGTCTGCGTTGGCAGTCCGGTGCATTGGATTGCTATTGTTTGAATAGCGTGGTGTGCAAATGGCCCTGTGCTCTGCCATGCTGTGGGGGAATGCAGGCCACACCGCGCACGCGTTCGCGCCACAATGGAGTTCCCATTGCCTGCCCGGTGTGTGCCATGACCTCCGACCTCAGTGCCGAAATCGCCCAAGCCACCGCCCGCATCGTCGTCGAGGAAGGGATGGAGTGGGGCCCCGCCAAGCGCCGCGCCGTGCGCGACATGGGCCTGTCCGCCCGCACGCCGCTGCCCGGCAATGACGAGGTGGAGGATGCCGTGCGCGAGTACATCGCGCTCTTCTGCGCCGACACCCAGCCGCGCGAACTGCGCGCCCTGCGCCAGCTGGCGCTGGTGTGGATGGAGCGCATGGCGGCCTTCCGGCCCCACCTGGCAGGCGCGGTCTGGCACGGCACGGCCACGCGCCTGTCGGATATTTACCTGCAATTGTTCTGCGATGACTCCAAGTCGGCCGAAATTGCGCTCATCGACCACCATGTGGACTATGAGCCGCGCACGGTCACGGGATTCCATGGCGAGTCGGTCGAGGCCCTGAGCCTGGGCAGCAAGTCGCCTGAACTCAATGAGATGATCGGCGTCCACCTGCTGGTGTATGACCTGGATGACCTGCGTGGGGCCTTGAAACCCGATTCCAAGGGGCGCACGCCCCGCGGCGACATCACGGCCGTGCGCCGCCTGCTCCAAGACACGGAAACCCCTGCTCCATGAATTCGCCTTCGTCCGAGACCTCCCCGCCTGCATCCCCCTCCGCAGCGTCTGCGCCCCCGGATGCGGCACGCCGCCGCTGGCTGTATGCCGGTGTGGCGGGGGCAGCCGCCGTGGCGGGGGCGGGGGTGGCCTGGTGGAAATTCCAGCCGCATGCGATGGAAAGCGAGGCCGAGAAGGCCCTGTGGGCCATGGAGTTCGAAACCCCGGAGGGCGCGGCACTGCCCTTGAAGCCCTACCTGGGCAAGCCGCTGCTCATCAACTTCTGGGCTACCTGGTGTGCCCCGTGTGTGGAAGAGCTGCCCATGCTCAATGCCTTCTACCGTGAACAGGCGCCCAAAGGCTGGCAGGTGGTGGCACTGGCCATCGATCAGCCGTCTTCTGTGCGCAAGTTCCTGGCCAAGCTGCCGCTCGCCTTCCCGGTCGGGCTGGCGGGCATGCAGGGCACGGACCTGGGGCGCTCGCTGGGAAACCTCACGGGGGGCCTGCCCTTTACCGTGGTCCTGGGCGGGGAGGGGCGGGTGCTGCACCGTAAAATGGGCCAGGTCACGGCGCAGGATCTGCAGCAGTGGGCGGCCCTGCGCTGAGCCGCACCGCACGCAATGCCCTGTTGATCCGCCATTTGTGCTGATGTCGGCACTCCGGCGTTCATCAAAATTGTGCTTCAAAGACGGAAATAGGGCGAAATTGGAGTAAATTCGCGCCCTGTTCAGTTTTTAGCCGTTGGAGCTTTCATGGATCTGCGAAAACTCAAGACCCTCATCGACCTCGTGTCCGAGTCGAATGTGTCCGAACTCGAAATCACGGAAGCCGAGGGCAAGGTCCGTATCGTCAAGAGCGGCGGTGCCGTGGTCCAGCAGTATGTCCCCGCGCCCGTGCAGCAGGCCCCGGCTCCGGCCCAGGCCGCCGCGGCCCCCGTGGCCGAGCTGCCAGCCCCCGCACCCGCCGTGCCGGCAGGCCATACCGTCAAGTCGCCCATGGTCGGTACCTTCTACCGCTCGTCCAGCCCCGGCGCCAAGCCCTTCGTCGAGATCGGCAGCCAGGTCAAGGAAGGCGAGACCATCTGCATCATCGAGGCCATGAAGATCCTCAACGAGATCGAGGCCGACAAGTCCGGCACGGTGACCCGCATCCTGGGCGAGAACGGCCAGGCCGTGGAATACGGACAACCGCTGTTCGTGATCGAATAAGGTTCGCATGTTCAAGAAGATTCTTGTTGCCAACCGGGGTGAGATCGCCCTGCGGATCCAGCGCGCCTGCCATGAGCTGGGCGTGAAGGCCGTGATGGTCTACTCCGAGGCCGACCGCGACGCCAAGTACGTCAAGCTGGCCGAAGAGGCGGTGTGCATCGGCCCCGCGCCCTCGCCGCTGTCCTACCTCAACATGCCGGCCATCATCTCGGCCGCCGAAGTCACCGATGCCGAGGCCATCCACCCCGGTTACGGCTTCCTGTCCGAGAACGCCGACTTCGCCGAGCGCGTGGAAAAGAGCGGCTTCCAGTTCATCGGCCCCACGCCCGAGTCGATCCGCATCATGGGCGACAAGGTGTCGGCCAAGCAGGCCATGATCCGCGCGGGCGTGCCCTGCGTGCCCGGCTCCGAGGGCGAGCTGCCCGAAGACCCGGTGCAGATCCGCCGCATCGCCAAGGCCGTCGGCTACCCCGTGATCATCAAGGCCGCAGGCGGCGGCGGTGGCCGCGGCATGCGCGTGGTGCACACCGAGGCGGCCCTGGTCAATGCCGTGCAGATGACCAAGGCCGAAGCCGGCGCCGCGTTCGGCAATCCGGCGGTGTACATGGAGAAGTTCCTCCAGAACCCGCGCCACATCGAGATCCAGATCCTCGCCGACAAGCACCGCAACGCCGTCTACCTGGGCGAGCGCGATTGCTCCATGCAGCGCCGCCACCAGAAGGTGATCGAGGAAGCACCGGCCCCGGGCATCCCGCGCAAGCTGATCGAGAAGATCGGCGAGCGCTGTGTCGCCGCCTGCAAGAAGATCGGCTACCGCGGCGCGGGCACCTTCGAGTTCCTGTACGAAAACGGCGAGTTTTACTTCATCGAGATGAACACCCGCGTGCAGGTGGAGCACCCCGTGACCGAATGGATCACGGGCGTGGACATCGTGAAGACGCAGATCATGGTGGCGGCCGGCGAGAAGCTGCCCTTCACCCAGCGCCAGATCGAGATCCGCGGCCATGCCATCGAGTGCCGGGTGAATGCGGAAGACCCCTACAAGTTCACCCCGTCGCCAGGGCGCATCACGACCTGGCACCCGCCAGGCGGCCCGGGCGTGCGCGTGGACTCGCATGCCTACACCAACTACTTCGTGCCGCCCAACTACGACTCGATGATCGGCAAGATCATCGTGCACGGCGATACGCGCGAACAGGCGCTGGCGCGCATGCGCACGGCGCTGTCGGAGACGGTGATCGAAGGCATCAACACCAATGTGCCGCTGCACCGCGAGCTCATGGTGGACGCCAAGTTCATGGCCGGCGGCACCAACATCCACTACCTGGAAGAGTGGCTGTCGCACCATAAGCGCTAGGCCATTTCCGTGGTTTGATTTGCATGCTGGCCCTTGGCAACGGGGGCCGGCATTTCATTTTTTCTGAGAGGCCTTTGCCATGTTCGAGCTGATTCTGATGTGCCCCGAGGACCGGATCGAGTCGGTCAGCGACGCGCTGGATGCGCTGGACGCACTCAGCGTCTCGGTCGAGGACGCCGATGCCCAGACCGATGCCGAGCAGGCCCTGTTCGGCGAGCCCGGCATGCCGCCGCCCAAGGACGGCTGGCAGCGCAGCCGCGTGGTGGCCCTCTTCCCCACGCGCGAGGCCGCGGCCGAGGCACAGCAGCTGCTGTCGGTGCAGGACTTCTTCGAGGGCTGCCAGGTGCTGGGCCTGGCCGAGGTGGCCGAGCAGGACTGGGTGCGGCTCACGCAGTCGCAGTTCGCGCCCGTGGACATCACGCCCGACTTCTGGATCGTGCCCACCTGGCACGAGCTGCCGGCCCAGGCCGTGCGCAGCATCCGTCTGGACCCGGGCCTGGCCTTCGGCACCGGCACCCACCCCACCACGCGCATGTGCCTGCGCTGGATCGCCCGCAAGGGCGCAGCCGGTGAGGGTGCTGCCGCGTTCGGCCGCGTGCTCGACTACGGCTGCGGCTCGGGCATCCTGGCCATCGGCACCGCCAAGTTCGGCGCCACCGACATCGATGCAGTGGACATCGACACGGCCGCCGTGGAATCCACGGCCCTGAACGCCGAGGCCAATGGCGTGCAGCTGCGCGCCGGCCTGCCCGACAAGGCCAGCGGCCAGTACCAGACCGTGCTCGCCAACATCCTGGCCACGCCGCTGCGCGTGCTCGCGCCTCTGCTGTGCAACCATGTGGCGCCCGGCGGCCATCTGGTGCTGGCGGGCATCCTCGCGCGCCAGGCCGACGAGCTCAAGGAGGCCTATGCCCCCTGGGTGCAACTGGAGGTGGCGGACTCGGAGGACGGCTGGATCCTCATGACCGCGTCGCGCTGAGGCGCGCGCTGCCATGCGGTGCATGCCGCCCCCTACAATCGACTGCAGATGAGCCAGATCACACGCTGCCCGGCCTGCGCGACCCAGTTCAAGGTGGTCGCCGACCAGTTGCGCATTTCCGAGGGCTGGGTGCGTTGCGGGCAGTGCAAGGAGGTGTTCGACGCGGCCGCGCACCTGGTGGCGGCGCCACCCCCGCCGATGCTGCCCGATGTGTCGCTCACCGACACGCGTCCGCCGCCCGCGATCGTGGCGCGGCCCGCCGAAGAGCGTGGCGCCTGGGGGGTGTTCGACGCGCCCGCGCCCCGGCCCGCATCCCAGCCGCCGGCGCCTGTCCCGGCACCCGTGCCGGCCATGTCTCCACCCGTGCCGGCCGCCCCGGTGCAGGGCGCGGCCAGCGAGGCGTTCGAGATTCCCGCCCCCACGGTTCCGGCCTTCCTGTCGGCCACGCGTGCGCCCTCCGCGGCGCTCGGCGCCGATGAGCTGAGCCTGGAGCCCCTGCAGACCTTTGGCTGGCGTGCACCGCCACTGGCTCCCCTGGCACCGCTCGCGCCATTGGCACCCGTGGCCCCTTTGACCCCCTTGGAGCCGCCGGCGCCTGCGACACCGATCGCGGCGCCCGCTGCCACCACGGCCTTCGTGCCCCCGCCGCCGCGCGAGGAGAGCCGTGTGCTGCCCGGCCTGGCGGCCTCGCTGCTGGCCGACCTGGCCCCGGTGGCGAGCCCGGCGCCATCCCGGCTGGTGGTGGACCCGGCGGCCGAGGGTTTGGCGCTGCCTGCCGGCTACGAGCTTCCCGTGGCGGACTTTTCCGACCCGCTGCCCCAGGTCGATGGCGGGCGACCGGACGACGACGGCCCGGACACGGAGATCATGTCCCTGCCCGCAGACCTGGGCGACGAGGACGCCTATCCCGCCCTGGATCTACCGGCCCTCCCGACGCCGCGGCGCGAGCCCCTGGTGCCGCAGGGGGATGATGACGACCATGATGACGGTGTGCCGCTGTTCGGCCATGTGTCCGTGGAGCCCGAGCCGGCGCCTCCGCGCACGCCGGTGGCCTACGAATCCTCCGCCAGCGGGTTTTCGGATTCCGTGACCCCGTTCCCCCCCGATGCGGACCTCGAACTGATGCCCGATCCGGTCTTTCCGGCATCGGCTCCGGCGCTGGCCCGGGTGGATGCTGCGCGTGGGGCCGCGTCCGCGCAGGGCCTGGACGCCGACGAGGACGAGCTGCCGGCCGGCCCGTCCGAGGCCGATGAAGTGAGCTTCGTGCGGGCGGCGCGGCGCAAGGCCTTCTGGCGCAGGCCGCTGGTGCGCACCGTGTTGTCGCTGGTGTTCGTGCTGTTGCTCGGTGTGCTGGCCCTGCAGGTCGCCGTGCACGAGCGCAACCGCATTGCCGCGATCGAGAGCCGAACCCGCCCCTGGCTGCTGCAACTGTGCGCCCACCTGGGCTGCACGCTGGCACCCCAGCGCCAGATTGCCGACCTGGTGATCGACAGCTCGTCCTTCAACAAGGCGCGTGGCGATGGCTACCTGCTGGCATTGACGGTCAAGAGCCGTGCCGACATACCGCTGGAAATGCCGGCGGTGGAACTGACCCTCACCGATGCGCAGGACCAGCCGGTGCTGCGGCGCGTGCTGCTGCCTGCCGACCTCGCCGCGCCTGCCGAGCTGGCGGCGCGCGGCGAGTGGAGCACCTCGGTCTCGGTGGTGGTGACCTCGGGCGCCTCGCGCGTGTCGGGCTACCGGGTCATGACCTTCTATCCCTGATCCTGCCGGATCGGGGTCTCTCTTTCCAATCCTCTACCTTCTTCCTACCTATGGCTGCCCTCATCTGCGGATCCCTGGCATTCGACACCATCATGACCTTCGAGGGGCGCTTTGCCGAGCAGATCCTGCCCGAGCAGCTGCACATCCTCAACGTGTCTTTCCTCGTGCCCTCGCTGCGCCGCGACTTCGGCGGCTGCGCCGGCAACATCGCCTACAGCCTGAAGCTGCTGGGCGGTGAGCCGCTGCCCATGGCGATGCTGGGCAGCGATGGCGCGGAGTACCTGCAGCGCCTGGACAGCCTGGGCATCAGCCAGCGCTTCGTGGGCCAGGTGCAGGATGTGCACACCGCGCAGGCCATGATCATGACCGACCGCGACAACAACCAGATCACGGCCTTCCACCCCGGCGCCATGATGCAGGCCCATGCCAACCGCATCGACTCCGGCGAGGGCATCCGCCTGGCCATCATCGCGCCCGATGGCCGCGACGCCATGATCGAGCACGCAGCCCAGCTGGTTGCGGCCGGCGTGCCTTTCGTCTTCGATCCGGGCCAGGGCCTGCCCATGTTCAACGGGGCTGAGCTGTCGCGCTTCATCGAGCAGGCCACCTGGGTCACCGTCAATGACTACGAGGGCAAGATGCTCAGCGAGCGCACGGGCTGGAGCCTGGCCGAGATCTCGCAGCGCGTGGACGGCCTGGTCGTGACGCTGGGCGGCGAGGGCTGCGAAGTGTGGGTGAAGGGCGAGAAGACGCTGGTGCCCGCTGTGGTGCCGGCTGCGGTGGTGGACCCCACGGGCTGTGGCGATGCCTGGCGCGGTGCGCTGCTCTTCGGCCTGGAGCGTGGCTGGTCGCTGGTGCAGTGCGCCGAACTGGGCAACCGCGTCGGTGCGCTCAAGATCGCGCAGCGCGGCCCGCAAAGCTACACGCTCGACTTCACGCCGGCCTGAGCGGGCTGGTGCGCCTGCGGACAAGGCGCTGCGCGGCGCCTGCCGTCCGGGCATAAAAAAACCCGGTGCCGAGGCACCGGGTTGAGCGTGAAGCACGTAACGCGAATTACGGCTTGGTGCCCGTGGGGAAAGGCCATGCTGCCTGAGGGTTCAGCGTGGTCTGCGCTGCGGGGGCTGCAGGAGCAGCGGCCGCAGGGGCAGGGGCCTTGGGAGCCTTCTTGGCTGCAGCCTTCTTGGCAGGAGCGGCCTTCTTGGCGGGTGCTGCTGCCTTCTTGGCGGGAGCGGCCTTCTTGGCTGGTGCTGCAGCCTTCTTGGCAGGAGCGGCCTTCTTGGCGGGTGCTGCTGCCTTCTTGGCGGGAGCGGCCTTCTTGGCTGGTGC
>NZ_JBYSYM010000033.1:57616-73505 GCF_058783375.1 Acidovorax sp. FW305-C-20-28
CGGTGCTGCTGCCTTCTTGGCGGGAGCGGCCTTCTTGGCTGGTGCTGCTGCCTTCTTGGCGGGAGCGGCCTTCTTGGCTGGTGCTGCTGCCTTCTTGGCGGGAGCGGCCTTCTTGGCGGGTGCTGCTGCCTTCTTGGCGGGAGCGGCCTTCTTGGCTGGTGCTGCTGCCTTCTTGGCAGGAGCGGCCTTCTTCGCGGGAGCTGCCTTCTTCGCAGCGGGTTTTTTCGCAGTTGCCATCATGTTCTCCTTGAGTCAATTTGCAAAGAGCACTTCGTGTCTACAGTGGACATGAAGCGATCCATGGAGATGGGACTTGACCCATCTCCATGAACACGGGAACACCCCGCATGGCAACACACTGCGGTGTTGTCCATGCGGGGTGTGGTGTGGGGATCCATGGCGTGCGTGCACCTGCGAGGTCAGTCCCAGGACAAGGCGCCACCTGACTGGTACTCGATGACACGCGTCTCGAAGAAGTTGCGTTCCTTCTTCAGGTCGATCATCTCGCTCATCCAGGGGAATGGATTTTCTTCGTTGGGGAACAGCGTCTCCAGGCCGATCTGGGTGGCGCGGCGGTTCGCGATGTAGCGCAGGTAGCCCTTGAACATCGATGCGTTCATGCCCAGCACGCCACGCGGCATGGTGTCTTCGGCATAGCGGTACTCGAGTTCCACGGCCTTCATGAACAGGCCCTTGATCTCGGCCTTGAACTCCGCCGTCCACAGGTGCGGGTTCTCGAGCTTGAGCTGGTTGATCAGGTCGATGCCGAAATTGCAGTGCATGGACTCGTCGCGCAGGATGTACTGGTACTGCTCTGCGGCACCGGTCATCTTGTTCTGGCGGCCCAGCGCCAGGATCTGCGTGAAGCCCACGTAGAAGAACAGGCCTTCCATCAGGCAGGCGAAGACGATCAGCGACTTGAGCAGCGTCTGGTCGGTCTCGAAGGTGCCGGTGTGGAAGTTGGGGTCCATGATCGCTTCGATGAAGGGGATCAGGAACTCGTCCTTGTCACGGATGGAGGGCACTTCCAGGTAGGCGCTGAAGATCTCGCCTTCGTCCAGGCCGAGCGACTCCACGATGTACTGGTAGGCGTGCGTGTGGATCGCTTCCTCGAAGGCCTGGCGCAGCAGGAACTGGCGGCACTCGGGCGCGGTGATGTGGCGGTAGGTGCCCAGCACGATGTTGTTGGCGGCCAGCGAGTCGGCGGTCACGAAGAAGCCGAGGTTGCGCTTGATGATGCGGCGCTCGTCATCGGTCAGGCCGTTGGGGTCCTTCCACAACGCGATGTCGCGCGTCATGTTCACCTCTTGCGGCATCCAGTGGTTGGCGCAGGTGGCGAGGTACTTTTCCCAGGCCCACTTGTACTTGAACGGCACCAGCTGGTTGACGTCGGTCTGGCCGTTGATGATGCGCTTGTCGGCGGCGTTCACGCGGCGGTGCGTGGGGGCTTGTGCGGCCGTGGCCTGGGGTGCTGCGGATGCGGTCATCGACGCGTGCACGGCTTGCAGGGATGGGGTCTGGAAAGACAGAGGCGACTGTTCAGCCGGGTGGCTTTTGCTCAGTCCACCGTCCAGTTGATTTTGCGATGAGGGCTTGACTTCTTCGTCCCAGGACAACATAGATTTTCCAGTGTTCGGATTATGAAAGCAGTGCTGCAAAAAGGAAAGCACTGCAGCGTTGCGCAGCAACGTTTTGTTGCTTCACAGCACCGAAGCAGCGCACATGGGTCCTCATGCGCGCTGCTCCATGGGCCTTACTGGCAGGCCTCGCAGGTCGGATCGTCGATCGCGCAGAACTTGATGTCGGTCGCAGGCAGTGCCGCGGCCTGCGCCGCAGCGGCGGCTGCGGCCAGTTCCATCGGGCTGGGCTTGGCGGGCGCAGCGGCTGCGGGCGCGGCCTGTGCGGCGCTGCTGCCATCACTGTCGGACGACACCGAGTTGAGCTGGCGCGTGTTCACGGTGCTCATCTCCACGTGCGTGGCGCTTTGCGTGCGCAGGTAGTAGGTGGTCTTGAGGCCACGCAGCCAGGCCAGCTTGTAGGTGTCGTCGAGCTTCTTGCCCGAGGCACCGGCCATGTAGATGTTCAGGCTCTGTGCCTGGTCGATCCACTTCTGGCGGCGCGATGCGGCTTCCACCAGCCACTGCGGCGCGACTTCGAAGGCCGTGGAGTACAGCGCCTTGATGTCCTGCGGCACGCGGTCGATGGGGTGCAGCGAGCCCTTGAAGTGCTTGAGGTCCATGATCATCACGTCGTCCCACAGGCCCAGGCGCTTGAGGTCGCGCACCAGGCCGCCGTTGATCACGGTGAACTCACCCGAGAGGTTGGACTTGACCGACAGGTTGCCGAACGAAGGCTCGATCGATGCATCCACGCCGATGATGTTGGAGATGGTGGCCGTGGGGGCGATGGCAACGCAGTTGGAGTTGCGCATGCCGTCCTGGGCGATCTTCTTGCGCAGGGCGTCCCAGTCCAGCGTGGCCGAGCGGTCCACTTCCACGTAGCCGCCGCGGGCCTTGGCCAGCATGTCCAGCGTGTCCAGGGGCAGGATGCCCTGGTCCCACAGCGAGCCCTTGTAGCTCGTGTACTGGCCGCGTTCCTTGGCCAGCTCGGTCGAGGCCCAGTAGGCGTAGTAGCAGATGGCTTCCATCGACTTGTCGGCGAACTCCACGGCCTCCTGCGAGGCGTAGGGGATGCGCAGCTCGTACAGGCTGTCCTGGAAGGCCATCAGGCCCAGGCCCACGGGGCGGTGGCGCAGGTTGGAGTCGCGCGCCTTGGTCACGGCGTAGTAGTTGATGTCGATCACGTTGTCCAGCATGCGCATGGCCACGGTGATGGTCTTCTTGAGCTTGTCGTGGTCGAGCTGGCCGTTCTTCAGGTGCTGCAGCAGGTTCACGGAGCCCAGGTTGCACACGGCGGTCTCGGTGTCGCTGGTGTTCAGCGTGATTTCTGTGCACAGGTTGGACGAGTGCACCACGCCAGCGTGCTGCTGGGGCGAGCGCACGTTGCAGGCATCCTTGAAGGTGATCCAGGGATGGCCGGTCTCGAACAGCATGGTCAGCATCTTGCGCCACATGTCGGTGGCCTGCACCGTCTTGGCGGGCTTGATCTCGCCGCGCGCGGCCTTTTCCTCGTAGGCCACGTAGGCCTTCTCGAAGTCGGCGCCGAACAGGTCGTGCAGGTCGGGCACGCTGGAGGGGGAGAACAGGGTCCAGGTGCCCTTTTCCATCACGCGGCGCATGAACAGGTCGGGGATCCAGTTGGCCGTGTTCATGTCGTGCGTGCGGCGGCGGTCGTCGCCGGTGTTCTTGCGCAGTTCCAGGAACTCCTCGATGTCCAGGTGCCAGGTCTCCAGGTAGGTGCAGACCGCGCCCTTGCGCTTGCCGCCCTGGTTCACGGCCACGGCCGTGTCGTTGACCACCTTGAGGAAGGGCACCACGCCCTGCGATTCGCCGTTCGTGCCCTTGATGTGCGAGCCCAGGGCGCGCACGCGCGTCCAGTCGTTGCCCAGGCCGCCGGCAAACTTGGACAGCAGGGCGTTTTCCTTGATCGACTCGTAGATGCCGTCCAGGTCGTCGGGCACCGTGGTCAGGTAGCACGAGGACAGCTGCGAGCGCAGCGTGCCGCTGTTGAACAGCGTGGGCGTGCTGGACATGAAGTCGAAGCTGGAGAGCACTTCATAGAACTCGATGGCGCGGGCTTCGCGGTCGGTCTCGTTGAGCGACAGGCCCATGGCCACGCGCATGAAGAAGCACTGGGGCAGCTCGATGCGCGTCTTGCGCACGTGCAGGAAGTAGCGGTCGTACAGGGTCTGCAGGCCCAGGTAGTCGAACTGCAGGTCGCGCTCGGGCTTGAGGGCGGTGGCCAGGCGGGCCAGGTCGAACTTCAGCAGGCGCTCGTCCAGCAGCTCGTTGTCCACGCCCTTCTGGATGAACTGCGGGAAGTACTCCACATAGCTCTGGCCCATTTCGGCCTGGGTGACCTCGCGGCCCAGCACTTCGCGCACGATGGTGTGCAGCAGCAGGCGTGCGGTGGCGTAGGTGTAGTCGGGGTCTTTTTCGATCAGCGTGCGCGCGGCCAGGATGGAAGCCTTGTAGACCTCGTCCATGGGGACGCCGTCGTACAGGTTGCGCATGGTCTCGGCCACGATGGGCTGGGCCGACACGTCGGCGCCCAGGTTCACGCAGGCCGACTCGATCAGGCCCTGCAGGCGCTGCACGTCCAGCACCACGCGCTTGTCGCCGTCCAGCACATGCAGCGCAGGTGCGGGGGCGGCCTGTGCTTCCTGCTCGGTGTGGCGCGCACGTTCCTGGGTGCGGCTCTCGCGGTACAGCACGTAGGCGCGGGCGACTTCGTGGTGGCCGCCACGCATCAGCACCAGTTCGACCTGGTCCTGCACGTCTTCAATATGGAAGGTGCCGCCGCCCGGGCGCGAGCGCGCCAGGGCGCGGGCCACGTTCTGGGTCAGCGTGTCCACGACTTCGCGCACGCTGGCCGATGCGGCACCCTGGGTGCCATGGACTGCCAGAAACGCCTTCATCATGGCCACGGCGATCTTCTGCGGCTCGAACGGGACCACGGCGCCATTGCGGCGGATGATCTGGTAATGGGCGAACGTGTGGTTCGCACCCTCGGGCGCAGAAGCCGCCTCGGAGGCATCCGTGGATGCGGGGCGGGTGGTGGACGAAGGCGTGTTCAAAGCAGCTTGCATGGATGTCCTCTTTTTGGGTGCTGTCTGGGATGTGCGGGCGGTTTTCGGTGCCGCCGGGGAGAGAAGCGATGCGCCAGCTTCTCGTCTGGCGCACACTATATATGGTGTGTCGATTGGCTTCAAGACACTACCGGTAGTGTACCGCCGACAGGACTGCCAAAATCCGAAACAGCGTGTTTCTCGGGGCATGGGACGGGCATCCGGATCCGCCGCGAACGCATGGCACACCACGGAGATGGGGGTGAAAACCACGCAGCGGCGCGCGATGTGGCGGGGTTTTGCGCGGCGGGCCGCATGCGCTCTGGCACGGCCCGCATGTGCATCTGCACAAAAAATATTTGCCTTGACAGGCCGTCGCAGTGCCGCGCGCAACACGGTTGCGGCCCCCTCATGGGACGGCCTGCAGTGCCGTGCCTGTCTCTCTGGCTATTTTTCGCCCTGGCCGTTCTCGCGGGGTGCGGCGCGGGTGGCTTCGGGAAAGCGCTCCATCGGCCAGCCCAGCGCCTGCTGCACGCCAGGCCAGTCGAAGCCCGCGCCCGGGTCGTGCTTGCGCCCCGGGGCAATGTGCTCGTGGCCCGCCAGGTGGGCGATCGGATAGCGCAGCGCAATGTCCCGGCACAGCCAGGCCAGGGTGGCGTACTGGGCGGGCTCGAAGCGCTCGCCCTCCAGGCCTTCGAGTTCGATGCCGATGGAGTCGTCGTTGCACTGAACCCGGCCCCGGTAGGCCGAGGGCCCGGCATGCCAGGCGCGCTGGTCGCAGTCCACGAACTGCCAGAGACGCCCCGTGCGGTCGATGAAGAAGTGCGCCGACACTTCAAGGCCGCGGATGCCCTGGTAATAGGGGTGCGCATCCCAGTCGAGGGTGTTGGTGAACAACTGGCGCACGGCTGGCCCCCCGTACTCACCCGGGGGCAGGCTGATGGAGTGCACCACGACCAGGTCGATCTGCGCCGCCGGCGGGCGCGGCCCGAAGTTGGGCGAGGGGTGGCGCACGGCCGCGCGGTGCCAGCCCTGCTCCCAGGCGAGGCCACCGGCATCGGCCCCGTCAGCCAAGGTCGTCATGCGCATCCTGGTCGTTGGGCACGGCGATGTTCAGGCGCGCGATGCGGTAGCGGATCTGGCGCAGGCTGATGCCCAGCCGCGCGGCCGTGGCCGTGCGGTTGAAGCCCGCCTCGCGCAGCGCGCGCACCAGGATGTCGCGCTCCTGCTGGTCCAGCCAGGCCTGCAGGTCGCTGGGCAGGGGCGTGACGGCACCGGGCATGGCCAGGCTGGCGGCGGCGGCGGCGGCGTGGGCCGGGGCTGCATCGGCATCCCGGGCATCCGGCACCGCCGGGGGCGCGAAGCCGGCGCTGTCGGCCAGCGGCATGGGTTGCAGGCTGTCGGCGGTGGCATGGCCTGCGACCGCCTGGCCCGCCGCCGGGGGCATGCCGTCCACGTGCAGCTCGTCCCCCTCGCTCAGGGCCACGGCCCGGTGCAGCAGGTTTTCGAGTTCGCGCACATTGCCGCTGAGCGGGTGGGCGGCAATCGCCTGGATGGCGTGCTCGGTGAGGGCCGGCACGGGCATGCCCGATTCCTGCGCGATGCGCGCCAGCAGCGCCCGGCACAGCGCAGGCAGGTCTTCGCGCCGCTCGCGCAGGGGCGGAATCACGACCTCGATCACATTGAGGCGGTAGTACAGGTCCTGGCGGAAGCGGCCGGACTGCACATCGGCCGCGAGGTCGCGGTGCGTGGCGCTCACGATGCGCACGTCCACGGTCTCCTCCTGCGTGGAGCCCAGGGCGCGCACGCTGCGCTCCTGGATGGCGCGCAGCAGCTTCGATTGCATGGCCAGCGGCAGGTCGCCGATCTCGTCGAGGAACAGGGTGCCGCCGCGTGCCGCCTGGAAGTAGCCATCACGGTCCTGCGTGGCACCGGTGTAGGAGCCCTTGCGGGCACCGAAGAATTCGGCCTCGAGCAGGTTCTCGGGAATGGCGCCGCAGTTCACCGCCACCCAGGGGCCGTCGGCGCGCTGGCTGCTGGCGTGCAGGGCCTGGGCGACCAGCTCCTTGCCGGTGCCCGACTCGCCGTGGATCAGCACCGGTGCCATGCCGCGCGCCACCTTGGCCACGCGCTGCTTGACATTGCGCATGGCGGCCGACTCGCCGACCAGCCGGTCCAGTGCCGATGAGGATGCCTGGGCATCGACCGCCGCACCCGCGCGGCCGCCCGGCGTGCGCGAGGCGCGGGGCGCGGGCACGCCGCCCGTGCCCTGGATGGCCGAGGCCACCACCGAGCGGAACTGCTTCAGGTCCACCGGCTTGGTCAGGTAGTCGAAGGCGCCGGAGCGCAGCGCCTCCACGGCGTTCTCGGCCGAGCCATAGGCCGTCATGACCACGCAGCGCTCCTTGCGCTGCTGCTCGCGCAGGTCCTGCAGCAGCTCCATGCCAAAGCCATCGGGCAGGCGCATGTCGGTGATCACGGCGTCGAAGCGGTGGGCCTTGAGCTGCTCGCGCGCCTCCTGCACGCTGGCGGCCGTCTCCACGCGGTAGCCTTCGCGCAGCAGCGTGAGTTCGTAGAGCGTGCGCAGATCGGGCTCGTCGTCCACGACAAGAATGGAGGCAGCAGGGGCGTTCATGGGCGAGGAGGAGGCTTTCAGACCACGATGGTGTCGAACAGGGAGCTGGGCTCGGCGGGGCGGGTGGTGCGCCGAAAGCCGACTGTAAAGGCATTGCCGCCGGTGTCGCCGCGCTGGGTCAGGCGCACGACCCGCTGGTAGCCGATGGAGGCCCCATGGCGCTGGCACAGCTCGCGGCAGATGTACAGGCCCAGGCCGCTGGAGCGGCTCTCGGACGAAAAGAAGGGCTCGAAGAGATGGCGCTCCACGGACTTGTCCATGGGCGCGCCATCGCTCCAGACCTGCAGGCTGATCTGGCCGGTGATGCTGGTGCGCGTGGTGATGCACAGCGAATCGAGCTCGGGGCCCATGTAGCGCAGGGCATTGTCCAGCAGGTTCACGAGCACGCGGCGCAGGTGCTCGGGGTCGAACTCCACATGCGCATCGCCCGCCCCCAGGGCCACCAGGCCGCGCCGTGCGGCCGGGTCCTGGCCCTGCCAGTCGCTCCAGACCTGGGCCACGGCCTGGTCCAGCTGCAGCGTGGAGGCCGGCGAATGGCTGATCTGGTGCTGCACGCGGGCGATGTCCAGCACCTCCTCGGCGATGCGCGCCAGGCGGTCCGCGTTCTGCTGCACCATGTGCGCCAGGCGCTTGTGGCCGGGGTCCGTGAGGTCTTCCTCCAGCAGCGCGTTGGCCTGCACGATGGCCGCCAGGGGGTTGCGGATCTCGTGCGCGACGGCGGCCGACATGCGGCCCATGGCCGCCAGCTTCTCGGTGCGCAGGCGCGCCTGCATCTCGCGCAGGTCGTGCAGGAACATCACGCACAGCCGCTCGCTGCCGGCCTCGCGCGCCAGGGTGCGCGAGGAGGTCAGCCAAGTGCGCACATGCAGCCCGGTCGGGCTCTCACCGGGGTGCAGCAGGTCGGCGTCGGCGGTCTGGGGCTGCTCTTGGCGGAAGGTGCGGCGTGCCAGCTTCACCAGGGGATCCCAGGCCGCCGCGTGCGTCAGCGAAAAAGGCAGGGGCGGCAAAGGGGGCTGGCCCAGCAGTTGCAGGGCGGCGGGGTTGGCGTTGTGCACCGTGTCGTTCTCGTCCACCACCAGCACGCCGTCCGCGAGGTTCTGGATCACCAGGGCGCTCACCTGGGTCTGCACCCGCGCCGCCATGCGGCTTTGCTGCGCCACTTCCTGCTCGCGCGCCAGGCGCGTGGCGAGCTGGTGCACCAGGTAGGAGACGATGAAGTAGCCCGTGCCGGTGAGCGCGCTTTGCAGGTAGCGCTGCGGGTCGTCGACCCCGGAGCGTGCGCCCAGCCAGGCCAGCCCCAGCAGCATCAGCGTCACCCCCGCCGTCGTGCCCAGCGCCAGGGTGAGCGTGCCCAGCACGGCGGCCATCAGGATCGGCAGGCCAAACAGCGGGGTGTAGTTCAGGGCGCCCGAGTGCAGCAGCTGCAGCGAGCAGACCACCGCCAGGTCGATGCCGATGGACGGCAGCCAGTGCATGCCCGTGCCCGGTGGGGGAGGCCGGTGGCGTGCCAGGATGCGCATCAGCACGGTGGCGACCAGGTAGGCCACCGTGACCGCCAGCGTGGCCGGGTCCAGGGTCTGGTTGACCGCCTGCCCCAGGGTCTGCAGCAGCACCAGGGCGATGGCGACCATCACCCGGGCGGTCAGAAAACCCTTCCACAGGCGCAGAAAGGGCGCCTCCACCGCCACGAGCAGGTTGCTGGCAGGCGGGCTGTCCGCCAGGGTCGCTTCAGGGCTTGCCAAGGCGTTGGTGCTCCAGGCTGCAGTAGGTGTGGCCTCCCTGGACCAGCGCCTCGGCACGCGGCACATGCACGCCGCAGTGTTCGCAGGCCACCATGTCCTGGGGCAACGCGGGCGTGCGGGCCTTGCCGGGCCGGGCTTGTCCGGGCGCGGCGCGGTTGCTGCGCCAGATGCCGATGGCCACCACCAGCACCACCAGCAGAACAAGGTACTTCATGCGCTGCGGCCCAGGATGACCTCGAGCACGAAGCGCGAGCCCACATAGGCCAGCAGCAGCAGGCCGGCCCCGGCATAGAGCACGCCCACGGCGGTGCGCCCGCGCCAGCCGAAGCGGGCCCGGCCCAGCAGCAGCGTGGCAAAGGTGATCCAGGCCATCAGCGAGAAGATCGCCTTGTGGTCCCAGCGCCAGGCGCGGCCGTAGAGGGCATCGCCAAACAGCCAGCCGGCCAGCAGCGTGGCCGTGAGCAGCACGAAGCCGGCCGTCACGAAGCGGAAGGTCAGGCGCTCCAGCGTGAGTAGCGGAATGCCGCTGTGCGGGTCCTCCGCCAGGCGGATGTGGCGCTCGGCCCGCGTCATGAGCCAGGCATGGACCACGGCCGCACCGAACAGGCCATAGCAGGCAATGCCCAGTGCCAGGTGCAAGGGCAGCCAGGCCGAGGCCGAGACATGCAGCGGCTGGCCCGGGAACAGCAGGGCCAGCACGATGGCCACCGCACCCAGCACCGCCAGCACCCAGCGTGCCTGCATCTGGGGAAACAGCTGCTTCTCGACCGCATACACCGTGAGCACCAGCCAGGCCGTCATCGACAGGGCCGGCGCAAAGCCGAAGCGCGGCGCCTCGTTCCACAGCCCCAGCACCAGCGTGGCGCCGTGCAGCAACCATGCCGCCAGCAGGGCGTTGCGCATGCCTGCCGCCCCCAGGCGCGAAGCCGCAGCCGCGGGCATGGCATAGGCCGCCGCTGCGGCAAGCGCGAGCAGCCAGCCCAGGGGAGACGCACTGGGTAAAATCATGGCTCAGAGTTTAGTAGCCTTTCGCCTTATCGCCAGTGCCCTGGCGCGCACGCGGCTTGCCCGCGCGCAACACCGGAACAATTCCTATGGCCTCCGCCCTTACCGACAAACTCACGCGCCTCGTCAAGGAGATGCGCGGCCAGGCCCGCATCACCGAATCCAACGTGCAGGACATGCTGCGCGAGGTGCGCATGGCCCTGCTCGAAGCCGACGTGGCCCTGCCCGTGGTGCGGGATTTCATCGCCCGCGTCAAGGACAAGGCCCTGGGCCAGGAGGTGCTGGGCTCGCTCAAGCCGGGCCAGACCCTGGTGTCCATCGTCAACCGCGAGCTCGCCGCCACCATGGGCGAGGGCATCTCCGACATCAACCTGGCCGCCCAGCCGCCCGCCGTGATCCTGATGGCCGGCCTGCAGGGCGCGGGCAAGACCACCACCACGGCCAAGCTGGCCAAGCACCTGATCGAAAAGCGCAAGAAGAAGGTGCTCACCGTCTCGGGCGACGTCTACCGCCCCGCCGCCATCGAGCAGCTCAAGACCGTGACCAAGCAGGCCGGGGCCGAATGGTTCCCGAGCACGCCCGAGCAAAAGCCCCTGGACATTGCCCATGCCGCGCTCGACTACGCGAAGAAGCACTATTTCGATGTGCTGCTGGTCGATACCGCCGGCCGCCTGGCCATCGACGAAGCCCTGATGAAGGAAATCAAGGACCTGCACGCGGCGCTGAACCCGGTCGAAACCCTGTTCGTGGTCGATGCCATGCAGGGCCAGGACGCCATCAACACGGCCAAAGCCTTCAAGGAGGCCCTGCCCCTCACCGGCATCGTGCTGACCAAGCTCGACGGCGATTCGCGCGGCGGTGCGGCCCTGTCCGTGCGCCAGATCACCGGCGCGCCGATCAAGTTCGCCGGCGTCTCCGAGAAGATCGACGGCCTGGAGGTCTTCGACGCCGAGCGCCATGCGGGCCGCATCCTGGGCATGGGCGACATCGTGGCCCTGGTGGAGCAGGTCACGGCCGGCGTGGACATCGAGGCCGCGCAGAAGCTGGCTGCCAAGGTCAAGAGCGGCGACGGCTTCGACCTCAACGACTTCCTCTCCCAGCTGCAGCAGATGAAGCAGATGGGCGGGCTGTCCAGCCTCATGGACAAGCTGCCCGCCCAGTTCACCGCCAAGGCCGGCGCCGTGGACATGGACAAGGCCGAGAAGGACATCAAGCGCAAGGAAGGCATCATCCAGAGCATGACCCCGCTGGAGCGCCGCAAGCCCGAACTCATCAAGGCCACGCGCAAGAAGCGCATCGCCGGCGGCGCGGGCGTGCAGGTCCAGGAGGTCAACCGCCTGCTCAAGGAATTCGAGCAGATGCAGGAAATGATGAAGAAGATGAAGGGCGGCGGCCTGATGAAGATGATGAAGAAGATGGGCGGCATGAAGGGCCTCGGGGGCGGCGGCATGCCCAAGATGCCGTTCTGACCCCGGCGTCCGTTTCTTCCAGAAACCCTGAAGGCAGCGCTGCGGCCTTCAGGGTTTTTTCATGGGCGGTGGCGGCAGCGGCCAGGGCAGCCAGTGCCAGGGGTGGTCGCGGTTGGCGAGCCATTGCGCCACCTCTTCCTCGGTGAAGGCCACGCCCAGGCTGTCGGCGCGCGAGTGGGCGACCCACTGGCGGCGGCCGCGTGCATAGGCGCAACCGAAGTCCTCCCAGCTGTGAAAGCAGTCGGCCGCGCGCTGCGCGTTGTGGTGCAGGATCTGCCACTGCGTGGCTTCGTCCAGCCAGCCCAGCAGCGCCGCGGTGCGTGTGGCGAAGGCCACGCGGGCGCAGGCCAGGGCCATGGCATCGCGCGGGGCATCGTCGGGGCGCAGGGCATCCAGGCCCATGCGGAACCAGCGTTCGCGCAGTTGTGCGGGCAGGGTGGCCCGGAGCCGGGCTTCGTCCATGTCGCTGCGCAGGCCCAGCAGGTGCAGCAGGGCCGGGCGCAGCGACTGCTGCAGCGACTCGGTCAGCAGGGGCATGCGTGCATCGGCAAAGCCGCCCTTGATGCGGCCGAACGCCATGGGGTCGGCGAGGGCCAGGGCCCAGCTCCAGTGCGCGTCCAGCACATACTGGCGCCGCAGGCGCGGGCGCCCGTACCAGCGCAGGAAGGGGCCCAGCACCCACAGCAGCAGCCGCCAGGCCAGCCAGGCCAGCAGGCAGAACACCAGTGCGAAGACCAGCCAGGCGATCATGGCGTGCCGCCCCCCGTGTCCAGTGCGGTCGCCACGGAAGCCGCCAGCGGCAGGCCCTGCAGCAAGGCCGGGTCGCGTGCCGCCACCAGCCATTGCACCAGCGGTGAGGGCGCGGGCAGCTCGCGCACCAGGGCGGGGCGGGCCTGGACCAGGCGCACCTGGTCCTCCTCCTGCACCACGTCGCGCACGGTGCACCAGCCCTGCGCCGTGCGCACGATGCCCATCTGCAGCGCATCGGCGGGCGCCTCCTCGCAGGTCGGCAACTGGTTGAGCAGTGCCAGCACCTCGCCCTGGTAGCGCTCGACGGGCGGGCGGTTCTGCTTGCCCTTGATCTGGTCGATGGCCAGGCGGCCGTCCTCGCGCACATGGGCGCTGATGGTGATGTGCGGCACCTGGCTGGCCGTGCGGTAGGAAAACAGGCGCAGGCGCCCTTCCTCGCAGGCCTTGGCATAGTGCTCGCCGTAGCCGCCAGCCAGGCTGCGCCGGTTCGCGAACTGGCCCAGGCAGTGGCGCATCATCTGGCTTTCATAGGCCATTTCGGCACGCAGGTGCGCGCTGTCGGGGCGGAACTCGATGAAATGCCCCTGCTCGCCCTGCCAGGCCAGCGCCACGGCCTCGGGCAGGTGCTCGCGCCAGCCGGCCGCGGCCTTGGCCTCGTAGGCGGCATGCTCTTCTTGCCACAAATCCAGAGCCTGCGGCGCGGTCACGCGCTGCAGCTTGCCCTGCAAGGAGGTGCCTTCGCGCGACAGCAGAAATTCCACCAGCCGGGCTTCCAGCGCCAGCACCGCATCGGCCTCGGGGTCGATCCACCACAGGGGGATTTCCGGCGCTGCTGCATGGCGTGCGGGGGCCTCGCCCAGCCGGGCCAGTGCCCAGGGCGGCACGGGGGCCGGCTGGAGAAGGGCCTGCGCCTGCTCGCGCTGCGTGACGGCCTGCAGCACCGGTGCCGGCGCCTGCAGGTTGCCCACCACATGCCGGTAGAAGTGGTTGAGCAGCCAGGCGCGCACCTCCTCGGGGTCGCCGCGCGCGCTGGAGCGCCGGCCGATGGCGCTGCGGATCGCGGGGGCATTCACCACGTCGCGCGCGCCGTAGGTGCCGCGTGCAGCGGCGGCAAGGGCCATTACCAGAATTTCCACCAGGGCTTGCCGGCGCCCATGGCCTTCTTGCAGCTGGCAATGTCGTCGCGCGCATAGCCGGCCTGCTCGGCGTCGCTCTCGTCATTCGGGCGCACCATCTTGAGCGACTCCTGGTAGAGCGCCATGGCCTGGTCGAAGTGCTTGGTGTTCTCGTACACATTGCCGGCCACGCGGCGGATGCCGGGCAGTGCATTGGCCCGCACGCGTGGCATCACGCGTTCCAGCCGGGCCAGCGCATCGGCGGGTTGTGACCATGCCAGGTTGCGCAGCATGACCAGCAGGGCGCCGAGGTAGTCGTCTTCGTTCTCGGCCTGGTCATCGCGGGTGAGGCCATTCCACCATTCGTCCAGGCGCTGCAGCCAGATGTCGATTTCGTTGTCGCGGTCCAGCTCGTACAGGGCGCGGCACACGGTCTTGAAGTAGCCCGTGGGATCGTGGCGGCTGTAGCCGTAGTCCAGCGAGTAGTGCCACAGGGTGTCGGCCGCGGCGATCAGCTCGGCCTTGCGCTCCGAGGCCGAGTAGCAGGACACGAGGCCGTTGTGGTGCTCGGCGAAGGGGCTGGTCTCCAGGCCCTTGTGGTGCAGCGCAATGGCCTTGTCGTATTCCTTGAGGTTCCAGCGGTAGTAGATGGCCAGGTTGTTGCACAGCATGGAGTAGACATGCACGTCGCCATCGCGGAACCAGCCTTCGCCGGTGGCGAAGAAGGCCTCGAAATGCACCACCGCCGCCTCGTAGTAGCGCGCCTTGAGGGTGTCGATGTCCTGCTCGGGCCAGTCGTCGTCACCGCTGGCGCCGCAGGCCTGCTGGAGGTTGAAGTCCAGCCACACGCCGATGTTGTAGCACCAGCCGGCGGCGGGCGAGGCCGCAAACGGCTGCTGCAGGGCCTTGGCGACACCATGCACCTTGACCCGGCTGACCCACAGCGCCTGCAGCAGGTCGGGCGCGGCCATGGCAGGCTCGCGCACCGCCGTCTCCAGCAGCGGCAGGGCGCGCGCATGCGCCCCTTCGGCGAACAGGCGCAGGCCGTCCAGGCAGGCCAGCACCGGGTGCTCCGGCAGGGCCAGGCGCGCCTGGGCCAGGTGGTGGTCGATGAAGGCCTCGGGGTCTTGTGGGTACTCCACCCAGCTGGCGTCGTCCATGGCCGCACTGGCCAGCGCCAGGTGCCAGAAGGGGTGGGCGGTGGCGCCCCGGGCCAGGTGGGCCTTCATTTGCGCGAGGGCGACCGTGCAGGCATGGCGCATCGAACCGGGGCGCTTGCTGCTGGCGCTTTCGAAGGCCAGCTGCGCGGCCTCGTCCATGTGGCCGGCCTCGATCAAGAGGTCGAGCACGAAGATGCTGAAGTCGTCTTCCTGGTCATTGGTCAGGCCGAAACGGCCCTGCTTGGCCAGGGCCAGCGCCGCTTCGAGCTGGCCCTGGCGCTGCAGCGCCCTGGCCTGCAGCCGGGCGCGGCGCACGGAGACGTCGCGTTGCAGCGGGCGGGACAGGTCGGCCGGCATGCGCGCCGGGATCTGCTGCACGATGGTGTCGATGCTGGCGGGGTGCAGGGCCACGAACTGCTCGCCCAGCTTCAGCCAGTCCTCGTGGTCCACGTCCTGCTCCGGTGCGGCATTGCGCAGCTGGTCCATGGCCTGCTGCACCAACTGCTGTGCCTGGGCCGCGTCGCCCTCGGCGGCGGCCACCTCGGCCAGGCGCGTGGCCAGCACCGCCTCGTCCCAGGCGCGGTAGGCCCGGCGCTCGGGTTGCACCACCTGCAGCGCATAGCGGGCCTGGGCGCAGCGGCGCCACACACCATAGTCCTTGCTGCGCTCGGCCTGGCCCGACAGGTGTTCCCAGGCCCGGTCGGATTGCTGGTCCAGCGGCGGCTGGGCCAGCAGGCGCGCCATGGCGTCGAGCGCCTGGTGCAGCAGCGCCACCTGCTCGGGCAGGGCGCGCAAGGCCTGGGTGCGCGCGAAGCCGGCGTCCACCTGTGCATCGTGGCGTTCGGCGGCCGGCAGCGCATCCAGCATGGCCGCGGCATGGCTGTCGATGGCCTGCAGGGCCTTGGCCGGCTGGCCGGCGCGCATCCACAGGTCGTGCACGCGGTGCAGCACCTCCAGCGAGCCGGGCAGCAGGGGCTGCAGGCCCAGCATGTCGGTCAGGGCCTGCATGCGCCGCGCGTGGGTGCTTTCCTCGCCCTCTGCCTGCCCGTTGGCGCCATCCTCCTCACCCTCGTCATCGGGGGCCTCGAACAAGGCCTCCGCTTCGTCCAGGTAGGCGTCCAGCAGGGGGCCGGACAGCGGGGCGGTGTGCAGGGACGGGGCGGTGGCAGTCAGCATGGTATGGGCGGAAAAAGGAAGGAGGGAAAAGCCGGGGGTGCCCGGCACGAAGGTCTGCGGGCGTAGAACCTGTTCACGACCTCCCAGGGGTCGCGCAGCGGCCTTGGCGGGTGGTATGCAAGGCGCGGTGCGCAGTTGATAGCCCGGCTC
>NZ_JBYSYM010000034.1:0-71394 GCF_058783375.1 Acidovorax sp. FW305-C-20-28
GGGGTCGCCTTTCTTTTGGGTACTTTTCTTTGGCGAAGCAAAGACAAAGTACCTCGGCCGCCGGGCCGAGACCCGGCTCCCGCCTTCAAAACAAAAGCAGAAGCATCCACAGCCACAAAAGGCAACACGCCCCCACCACGCTACGATCCACCCCAAGCCAACCGCGCTTGCGCCCCGAATGAACCCACTCTCAAAACCAACCCGCTACGAAGCCGTAGACGCCCTGCGCGCAGCAGCCATGGTCTGGATGGCCGCCTTCCACTTCTGCTTCGACCTGGCCCACTTCGGCGTCTGGCCCCAGGACTTCCGCAACGACCCGGTCTGGACCACCCAGCGCACCCTGATCCTGAGCCTGTTCCTGTTCTGCGCCGGCCTGGGCCAGGCCATCGCGCTGCACCAGGGCCAGACCTTCCAGCGATTCACCCGCCGCTGGCTGCAGATCGCCGGCTGCGCCCTGTTGGTGAGCCTGGGCTCGTTCTTCATGTTCCCGCGCAGCTTCATCTACTTCGGCGTGCTGCACGGCATGGCGGTGATGCTGCTGATCGCGCGCTTCACGGCCGGATGGGGGGCCTGGCTGTGGCTGTGCGGCCTCGTGGCGCTGGCCCTGCCCGTGGCCGCCACCCACCTGCTGACGGGCACCTTCAGCGACCTGGCCCCAGCCTTCAATGCGCGCACGCTCAACTGGCTGGGTCTCGTGGCGCGCAAGCCCTTCACCGAGGACTATGTGCCCATCTTCCCCTGGCTGGGTGTGCTCTGGTGGGGGCTGGCTGCGGGCCAATGGGCCCTGCGCAAGGGCGGGGACAGCTGGCTGCAGGCGCCACTGCCCAAGGTGTTCGCCCCTCTGGCGGTGCTGGGCCGCTGGTCCCTGAGCTTTTACATGGTGCACCAGCCGGTGCTCATTCCCATCGCCATGGGGCTGGCCTGGGTCTTCAAGCCATGACGTGATTGGCCAACAAGCAAATCCCATGAAAAAACGCGGCCGAGGCCGCGTTTTTGCTGGGAGGAAGGCTTGTTGGGGATCGATTACTCGACCTTGGCCTTGGAGCGCAGCTCTTCCTGGTACTTGGCCAGCTTTTGCTGTTGCAGTTGCTGAGCGACCTGGGGCTTCACGTCTTCGAGCTTGGGCAGCTCGGCCTGGCGCACGTCGTCCAGGCGGATGATGTGGTAGCCGAACTGGCTCTTGACCGGGGTCTGCGACATCTTGCCCTTTTCGAGCTTGATCATGGCTTCGGTGAATTCCGAGACATAGCTCGAAGGGCTGGCCCAGTCCATGGCGCCGCCGTTGGCACCGGAGCCTGGGTCCTTGGATTGCTTCTTGGCGATCTCTTCGAACTTGGCGCCCTTGTTGATGGCGGCGATGGCGGCCTTGGCGTCGGCTTCCTTCTCGATCAGGATGTGGCTGGCCTTGTATTCCTTGCCGCTGTTGGCGGCCACGAACTTGTCGTACTCGGCCTTGATTTCCTCGTCCGTCACGGGATTGTTCTTCTGGAAGTCCACGAACAGTTCACGGATTAGGATGGTCTGGCGTGCCATTTCCATCTGGACCTTGAAGTCACCCGAGGTTTCCAGGCCGCGCTTTTGCGCTTCCTGCATGAAGACTTCGCGGGTGATCAGTTCGTCCTTGATCTGGCCTTCGACTTCCGGCGTCACGGGGCGGCCCGAGTTGGCCAGCTGGCGCTTGAACACTTCAGCGCGTTCCTTGGGGATGGCCTTGCCATTGACGATGGCGAGATTCTGGGCGGAAACGGGCAGGGCCATCGTGCCCAGCACGGCAGCGGCCACGAGGCCGGACAGGAGCTGTTTCTTCATGCGGAATCCAAAAAATGAGAAGGTAATTTGCCAGCTGAAATCCGGCAGATGGAGATATAAGGCCGGTTCAGAGAATTTCAATGGCAAGGGCGTGAACGCCCTGGTCGATAAATTCCTGCAGCGAATCATACACAAGCCGGTGGCGCGCCACGCGGGCCTTGCCTGTAAACATTGGTGAGGCGATCCGCACGCGAAAGTGGGTGCCAAAGCCGGTCCCATTGGCGCCGGCGTGTCCGGCATGGTCGGCGCTCTCGTCGATCACTTCCAGCGCCGTGGGCGCCAGGCGCTCGGCCAGGCGCTCGTGCATCTGCCGGGCCAGGGAGGGCATGGCGGCTGCATCGGGGGTCGTCATCATGGTCATGCGGCGGGCTCGTCGTTCTTGAGGTGGGGCGCAATGTAGATGCCCTGCGCCACCAGGAAGACCAGCGGAAACGCATAGCCCCAGAGCTTGAACTCCACCCAGGCCTCGGTGCTGAAATTGAGCACCACATAGGCATTGATGGCCGACATGAAGGCGCAGTAGATCACCCAGGCCACGTTCAGGCGCATCCAGACGCCCTCGGGCAGCTCCATCTGGCTGCCCAGCAGCAGCTTGAGGTAGTTCTTCTTGAGAATCCACAGCGCCACCGCCAGCGCCAGCGCCATGGCACCGTAGAGCACCGTCGGCTTCCACTTGATGAAACGGTCATCCTGCAGCACCAGGGTGAGCGTGCCGAACAGCAGGATCAGCACCAGCGTCACCTTGTGCATGGTCTGAAGGCGCCGGTCGATCAGGTAGATCAGGGCCATCTGCACCACCGTGGCCGCCATCAGCACGCCCGTGGCCACATAGATGTTGTAGAACTTGTAGGCGCCGACGAACAGCAGGATGGGGAAAAAGTCGATCAGAATTTTCATTGAATGCGAACGTCAGTTCTTCATGTATTGCGCTGCACCCCACACGGCGCGCTGGCCAGACCAGCGGCCGCCGAGCAAGGGCCGCCCCGCCGCGCTGGCGGCGTCCCCCTTGAGGGGGAAGGCGCGAAGCGACTCAGGGGGTGCTTCATTTCACTTGTCCTCGAAATCGAGAGAGGCCGAATTCATGCAGTAACGCAGGCCGGTGGGCTGGGGGCCATCTTCGAACACATGACCCAGGTGGGCCCCGCATTGTGCACACACCGTCTCGGTGCGCACCATGCCATGGCTGTGGTCCACGATTTCCTGGATGGCGCCGGGCACGGCTTCGGAAAAACTGGGCCAGCCGCAGCCCGCGTCGAACTTGGTGTGCGAATCGAACAGCTTGGCGCCGCAGCAGATGCAGTGGTAGCTGCCGTCGGCCCAGTGGGCCTCGTACTTGCCGGTGAAGGGGCGTTCGGTGGCAGCGTAGCGCGTCACCTGCAGGGCCGCCGGTTCGGCGCCCTTTTCCTGGAGCACGGCCTGCCATTGGGCATCGGTCTTGTGGACGGGATAGGTCATGATGAACAGCTGATCTCGATGGTGGAAGCCCAGGCGGGCGGGAAGGCAGCATAGGATTCGTGCCCCGGATGCTCCTCACATGGGCTCGCCAGCAGCCGCTGCAAGGTTTGGAGTGCGCTGAAGTCGCCAAATTTCGCCGCACGGATGGCTTCTTCGCACAAATGGTTGCGCAGCACGAACTTGGGGTTCACGGCCAGCATGGCCTCCGATGCACGGGCCCGGTCGGCCAGCCGGGGCTCGGCCAGGTAGCGGGCAAGCCAGGCGTCCCAGCCCTCCTGGTCGGGAATCATGCCGCGCACGGGCTCGAATTCGCCCGTGCCGACGGCACGCGACAGGCGGCGCCAGAAGATGGGGTAGTCCACACCGCCCTTGGCCAGCAGCACCAGCAGGCCATCGACCAGTTCGGCATCGCCCTCACCGGCCGCTTCGCCCAGCCCCAGCTTGGCGCGCATGCGGGCCATGAACTCGGCAGGGAAGACGGCCTTGTACGATTCCAGCGCCGCCATGGCCAGTTCCTGGTCGCCGATCAGCGGCAGCAGCGCCTGCGCCAGACAGAACACGTTCCAGTACGCCACATTGGGCTGGCGGTTGTAGGCATAGCGGCCCTGGGTGTCGCTGTGGTTGCAGACATGGCCAGGCACGAAGGAGTCGAGGAACTGGAACGGGCCGTAGTCGATGGTCAGGCCCAGGATGCTCATGTTGTCGGTGTTCATCACCCCGTGGCAGAAACCCACGGCCTGCCACTGGGCCATGAGCACCGCCGTGCGCTCGCTCACCGCCTGCAGCAGCGCCGCATAGGGGTTGCCCGCCAACTCGCTGCGCCCCCGGCATTCAGGGTAATAGCGGTCGATCACATAGTCGGCCAGGGCCTTGAGCTCCGCCTCCATGCCATTGGCCGAGAAATGCTCGAAGTGCCCGAAGCGGATGAAGCTGGGCGCCACGCGGGTCACCACGGCCGCCGTCTCGACCTCTTCACGGCGCACCGGCGCTGGCGAACCCGTGATGCACAGCGCCCGCGTGGTCGGCACGCCCAGGGCGTGCATGGCTTCGCTGCACAGGAACTCGCGGATGCTCGAGCGCAGCACGGCACGGCCATCGCCCATGCGGGAGTACGGCGTGCGGCCAGCCCCTTTGAGCTGGATCTCGTAGCCTCCGGCCGTTTCACCCAGCAAGATGGCCCGGCCATCACCCAGTTGGCCCGCCCAGATACCGAACTGGTGCCCGCTGTAGACGCTGGCCAGCGGGCGTGAGCCCGGCAGCACGGCATTGCCGGTGAAGGCCTGCAAGGCCGCGTCGCTGCGCAGCCACGCCTCGCTGATGCCCAACAGGCCTGCCACGTCGGCGCTGGACCCCACCCAATGGGGGCTGGGCAAGGGCGTGGGCTGCAGCTCGGTGAAAAACGCCGGGCCCAGGCCCGCAAACCCGTGGCGCCAGGCCAGGCCGGATGCCGATGCGGCCTCGCTGTCGATGGACATGTTCATGCCCTGATTGTCCCTGAGCCGCGAGGCCCCGCTCCCAGTCGGGGCTTGCGATGGCCCGCACTCTGTTTTGTCACCAATCGTTTCCAGACCGGCAACGATCCCCATGTTGATCGACGGGACTCCGTTGGCCCTCAGAAATCAAAAAATCCAATTCAAATCAATTACTTAAAAGACCATTTGGAATCCATCCAAGACGCATTCCAGCAGAAAAATTCAGGGTAAACCCACCTCTTCTACCTCAGCAATTATTCCTAAAACTGAAATAGATAGTTCGCGACTGAGTGGTTTTTTCCTGGACACCATCGGCGTACAGTTCAACCCATCGATGAGCCGAACCCGCAAGGCGACTCACCGAACCCGGTTCAGGAATGGTTTCTGTCCCGGTTTTATTGAGACGCTTCTTTTTCTTCCAAGGATTTCATCATGAACACGACCGCACGTTTCCTCTCCATCGCCGCTGTGGCTGCTTTCGCTTCTTTCGGCGCCCACGCCGACGAAGCCGATGCTTCGCAATTCGCCACGAAGTTCGAAACCAACCGCACCCGCGCCGAAGTGGCTGCCGAAGCCGCCACCGTCGCCCAGACCCGCAGCATCGAGCCTGCTGGTTCGCGTGTGGTGACCTACAAATCGACGGCTGACCGCGCTGCCGTGCGTGCCCAGGCTGCTGACGCTGTGCGCACCGGCCAGATCTCTTCCGGCGAGATCGGCGCCCTGTAATCAGCGCCCCGAACTGACACCAGACCAACCCTATTCAAGAATCGAGATCACCATGAACAAGACCGCTCGCATCCTCTCCATCGCCGCTGTGGCTGCTTTCTCTGCCTTTGGCGCCCACGCTGACGAAGCCGATTCCTCGCAGTTCGCCCTGAAGTTCGACACCAACCGCACCCGTGCCGAAGTGGCTGCCGAAGCTGCTACGGTTGCACAGACCCGCAGTATCGAGCCTGCTGGCTCGCGCGTCGTGACCTACAAGTCCACCGCCGACCGTGCTGCCGTGCGTGCTGCCGCCGCTGAAGCCGTGCGCCTGGGCCAGATCCCTTCGGGCGAAATCAGCGCCTTCTGAACACCCAGCCTGACAAGGCTCGCCAGTTGCGGGCCTTCCCATGGTGGTGGCATTTCACGGTCGTGGGTGCCGCCACCATGTGGAAGTGTTTCCCCACCCCCCAGCAAAAAGGGCTCCCATGCGGGAGCCCTTTTTCGTGGTGCGGGTTTGCCACAATCGGTCGTGACGCTCTGCCGATCCGACCGCAACATGCCCTCCACTTCCCTCACCCCGCCCCAGGACGTTTTCCAGATCGGCTCCACCTCGTTCTCATTCTCCGCAGAGTCCAAGGTGGTGTTCGAAGACGGTGGCATGCGTTTCGATTTCAAGGCCAACCCTGTGCCCGTGCGCGGTACGCTGCGCGAGGAAGCCCTGCGCGCCTGGGATGGCACCCCTGCACCGCACCTGTGGTCCAGCGGCCTGTTCCATTTCGACGACCGCGCGGGGGAACCGCATCGCGTGTTTTCCTACCCGAACACCGACCCGGGCTCCCCATTCCATCTCTACGTCCAGGGTGTGGCGTACGGCCTGCGCTTTTTCGGCCAGGTCGAGCTGGCCCCTGACCGCATTGCCCTGCACGGCGTGCTGCGCCAGGAGCACCACGATAATTCAGAAGGCACGCCATTGCATCTGGTGCGCCACTTTCCGCGGGGCGAAGTACGCCCCAAGCCACGCGACTTCCACAGCCTGAAAGCCGCACAGGGCGTGCCCGCCGACACAGTGCGCCACCTGACCTTGCGCCAGCAATGGCGACCGGAGACCCCCCGGACGGACCGGTTTCCCGAAGAAGTGCTGGCGTTCACCGCCATCGAGTCGCTGATCATGGACTACGCCTCCACCGACCACGCCCGTTTCACGGAACTGCCCGCAGCCATTGGCACGCTGCGACAGCTGACCCGGCTGGACCTGTCCAATACCAGCGTGCGCCATTTGCCCGACGCCATAGGGCAGCTCAGACAATTGCGCCACCTGGCCATGTCCCCAGGGATGCTCACCAGCGTGTCCGAGCAGATCGCCCAACTGCCCCACCTCGAACGGCTGGACCTGGCCTACAACCAGCTCACGTCACTGCCCGAAGCCATAGGCCACATGCCCTCGCTCAAGGCACTGAAGCTGAGCGGCAATGCCTTCACCTCCCTGCCCGCGTCGATCGACCGCATCGAGAACCTGCAGGTGGACGTGCGCTACCTGCCGCTGTTCCGCGACATGCGCTACCGCCCCGAAATCGAGGTGGCCACGGGCGCCGAGCCGTTTCTGGCGCGCAGCAGCCCGGCGCATGCCGCCATGCTGCATGACGGCCTGGCCCGGCACGGGCTTCTGGACCACGAACCCCTTTTGCTGCGCCACGCGCGCCAGGCGCTGCGCTGGCGCACCACCGAGCCCGACGCGCCGCCGGTGCTGGGCGGCACCCGGTTTGGCGGTGCGCCGGATCTGCCGCCCGGCCAGCCCTACCCCACCACCGATGGCAAGCCCTGGCACTTCTATGCGCAGCTGGACCTCGATGCCATCGCGGCGCTGCAAAGCTGGCTGCCGCGCACCGGGCGGCTGTATTTCTTTGCCGAGAGCCAGGACCCGTCCGACGGCGTGCGCGTGTTGCACGACACGTCCCCGCGTGCGTCCCTCGCACCCCATGTCTGGGGGCCAGAGGTCGATTCGGTGGACGACATCGATGTGTCGCGGGCCTACAAGGGCTACCGCGCCGTGGTGGACGCCACCGTGTCCCTGCCCATCCTCTACAACGGCCATGATCGCTACACGGGCGAGGATGCCGGACTCATGGAGATCTATGGGGATGACGCACTGAGCGACACCTATGCAGAGCTGGCCGACGAACTGGCATCCAGCCCGGACAACCAGCATGGCGTGCACCTGCAGAACGCCTTTGTCTTCACCCAGCACGAAAACCCCGAGGAGCAATCCGTGGCGCTGCAACGCGGCAGCCCTGGAGAGTGGGTGGTCCTGTTGCGCCTGGGTTCGGACCAGCACCCGGGCTTCGAATTCTGGGATGCCGGCACGCTGACCTTCACCATCCACCGCAAGGACCTGGCCCTGGGTGACTTCTCGCGCGTGCTGGCCTTCATCGAGAGCAGTTGACGCAGTCGCACCTGCTCATATGGATTTGCATTGCGCTGCACGCCACCCGCGACACATGAAACTGGCGCGGCCAAGGCCAGCGCCCCCGCGCAAGGGCCGCCCCGCCGCGCTGGGGGCGTCCCCCTCCCGACTCGCGTAGCGAGGAGAGAGAGGGGGAAGGCGCGAAGCGCCTCAGGGGGTGTTTCATTTCAGGTCGTGGTTTGCACATGCAGGCGGCTCGACTTGCAGCGGTGCAAGGCGTTGTAGTACTCCAGGCGCCGGCCATTGGCGCCATAGGCGATGGACTCGATGCGCAGCAGCGGCTCGGGGGTTTCCAGCTGCAGCAGGCCGCAGGTCTCGGCATCGGGCAGCACGGCGTCGATCCAGCGCTCGGCGCGCACCAGGCGCACGCCGTACTGGCGGCGCAGCACGTCGTAGAGTGAGCGGTCGTCCAGGCGCATGCGGTGCAGGCCGGGCGCCAGGTCGGCGGGCACCACGGTCTCCACCAGCAGGCGCAGTTCGCCGTCCACGCTACGCAGCCGCTTCAGGGCCACGACCTGGGTGTCGTCGGTGAGGCCCAGCGCGCTGATCTCCTGCGGCGTGGGGTCGCGCAGTTGCTGCGACAGGATCTGCGTGCGCACCGAGCGACCCTTGCGCTCCATTTCGTCGGAGAAGCCGAGCACGGTGGAGACAAAATCCTCATCGCGTTCACGCGCCGCGACAAAGGCGCCGCGGCCCTTGATCTTGTAGATCAGGTTGTTGCGCACCAGGTCGGCCAGGGCCTCGCGCACCACGATGCGCGAGATGCCGAACTGCTCGCCCAGTTCGGCCTCGGAGGGCAGCTTGGCGCCGATGGCCAGGTCACCCTGCAGGATCTGCAGGCGCAGGGCATCGCGGAACTGCGCCCACAGGGGCGATTCGGAATTGCGGTCGAGCAGCGGCTGGAGTTCGTTCGGAGAATTCACGTCATGTCGGGCTCAGGGCCGGATGGGTGGTCAAAGGTGCATGAAAAGCCGGCACGGCATCGGAATCGGGGGCTGCGGGGGCCAGGCGCACGCCATGGCGCTCGCGCAGTGCAGTGGTGCAATTGTGCAACTCCTGCCGCTCGCGCCCTGCATCCCAGCCCAAAGCCTCTGCGGCAATGCCGGCCATCTCGGCCAGCGCAGCATCGGTGACCAGGCCGCGAATGGCCAGCAGCGTGCGGCGGATCACGAGGTCGTCGAGGTGGATCACCCCGGTTTCGGTGCACAGCCAGGCCACCTCGGCCGCCGAGTAGTCGGGTGCATGCTGCAGCGGCACGTCGCCCGCCACCTTGAAATGCGGGGCCATGCGCAGGGCCTCGGAGCCGTAGCGGCGCAGCAGCGCCTGGGCGCGCTCGCGTGCCAGGCCCGCATCCCGGGCAATGCGCTCGATGAAATGCTCGGTCGCCTGCCCGCCCTGCGGCATGCCCGAGCCCCCGCCAATCGGCAATTGCCGCGTGGAGGCCGTGCGCTCGCGACCCAACAGGTGCAGCACCTCGTTGGTGGCCTCTTCGGCCAGCGCACGGAAGGTGGTCCACTTGCCGCCCACCAGGCCCACGACCGGAATGTCGCGCGAAGGAGACGGCGGGTCGATCACCACCGAATGGTCGCGCGAGATCTGCCCGGGCTTGTCCGCGTCCGAGCGCGCCAGGGGCCGCACACCCACATAGGTGTAGACCACATCCTTGCGCCCGAACGACAGGTTGGGGAAGACCTCGCCCAGCACCTCCAGCAGGTAGTCCACCTCGGCCGGCTCGGTGGCGATCTGGTCGGGGTCGTCCACCGGGATGTCGGTGGAACCCACGAGCACGCGGTCCAGGAAGGGGTAGACGATGCACACGCGGCCATCCAGCGCCTCGAAGTACGCCATGCGGCCCTGCAGGGCATCGCGCAGCGCCGGGTGGTCGAGCACCAGGTGCGAGCCCTTGGTGCCCATCACGCGCGGCACGGCGCCGCCAAGCAGTGCCGTGCTGCGGTCCAGCCAGGCACCGCTGGCATTGACCACCGCATCGGCCGTCACCTGCACCACCTCCCCCGTGGTCTCGTCGCGCAGCGTGAGGGTCTTGCCCGCGCAGCCCATCACCCGGCAGTGGTTGGCCGCTGCAGAGCGGGGCTGGTCGCGGCAGGCATCGCGCACCAGCTCCAGCACCAGCCATTCGGGGTGGCTGATCCAGGCGTCGAAGAAGGTCGCGGTCCAGCGCACGGCAGCGCGGAACAGCTGGCGGTCGGCCGGCTGCACGCGGCTGATGCGGTGGTTGGGCATCACGCGCTGGCGCCGGCCCAAGAGGTCGTACAGGCGCAGGCCCGTGGCCACGGCCAGCAGGCCACGCGTGCGCTGGGGCGGCGTGCGGCCCAGGAACTTGAGCGCACTGCTCATCAGCCCGCCGAAGAAGCTCGACAGCGGCACCACGGTCTTGAGCGGCTGCACCAGGTGCGGCGCATTGCGCAGCAGCAGGTTGCGCTCGCGCGTGGCCTCGGCCACCAGCGAGAAGCTGCCACTTTCCAGGTAGCGCAGGCCGCCGTGGATCATGCGCGAGGGCGCGCTGCTGGCACCGGCGCTGAAATCGCCCTTGTCGACGATGAGGCAGTCCACCCCCTGCAGCGACAGGTCGCGGAACACGCCCACGCCGTTGATGCCCGCGCCCACGATCACCGTGGAGAAGTGGCGGCCGGCCACGGCGGCCGGGCGCACGAAGGGCAGTGCCGACGTGGTGCTCATGGCAATGCCTCCACCTGCTGCGCAGGAACAGGCGCCGGGATCGGCGTGGCGGGTGCGGGCGCGCGCTCTGGCGCATGGCCGGCCAGGTGGCCGAAGACAGGGGACATGGTGGTGATCAGCTCGTTGAAATCGGCGTTGAAATCCGCATGGGCCCGTGCCTGGCCGGCATCGGGCTCGACCGTGTCGCACGGTGCGCACAAGGGGGCCGCGTCGATGCCCTGCGACATCGCGGCGTAGATCGCAGCTCCCCGCGCACCGGTCTCATCGTCGGCGCAGCGCTCCACCGGGTGCCCTAGCAGGCCGGCCAGCAGGCGCACCAGGCGCGTATCGCTGGCGCCGCCGCCCAGCACGGTGGAGGCCGAAACCGGCAAGCCCCCGGCGGCCAGCCGGGCGGTGTGGCGCGCATGCAGCGCCGCCACTGCATCGACCACGGCCCGCGCCATGTCACCGCGCGTGTGGTGGCTCTTGAGGCCCACGAAGCCCGCGGTGACGCCGCCGCCACCGTTTACGAAGGGCAAGAAGCGCAGGCCGCCGGCCCCCAGCGGCACCGACATCGCCAGATCGACCACCGCGCGCGCATCGGGCAAGCCCAGCACGCCGGCCAGCCAGGCGATGTTGGCCATCGACGAAGGGCTGTTTTCCATGTACAGGCGCCGGTCGTGCGGGCCGAAATTGACGGTGGAGGCCACGTCCGGCCCGGGCGACAGCACCGGGCCGATGACGGCGTTCACGCACCAGGTTCCCAGCACGGAGACCGCACGGCCCCGCTCCTCGGCCCGCACCGCCGTCATCGCGGCCAGGAGGTCGATGGCGCCCATGGCCACCGGAATGCCGGCTGGCAGGCCATAGGCGGACGCTGCTGCGGGCTGCACCGTGCCGATGACTTCGCCACTGCGCACCAGCGGCCCGAAGGCCTGAGACGCCAGGCCGGCAATGCCGGACGCGGCAAAGGCCAGTGGCGACCAGGTGCCCGTGGCCACCGATAGCAGGCCTGCCGTGCTGGCATCGCTGGCGTCGGTGGCGATCTCGCCGCTGAGCAGAAAGCCCACGTAGTCCTTGGCAAACATCAGCCGCTGCAGGGCGCCGCGGCGCACCGCATCGCTGCCCAGCAGCTCGGCGGCAATCACGGTCGGCTGGCCCGGCCAGGGCTGGCAGCCCACCTCGGCCAGGAGCTCGGGCCCGCGGCTGGCGGCAAGCGACTGGGCCCGCGCCGCGGCGCGCTGGTCGGTCGAGGCCACGGCACGGCCGCCGGCCAGTTCATGGCGTGCATCCAGCGCGTACAGGCCGGCGCCGTGCCCGGTGCAGCCGATGGCGCGGACATCGTCCACCCGGTTGCCCAGCTGGTGCGCCACATCGCGCAACACGCTGGACAGAGCCGAGCGGATCATGGGCGCCCCCACTTCGCAGCCACCGCCGGGCAGGCGGTCGTGCTGCAGGGGCATGCGGGACAGGGCCACGGTGCGGCCGCTCGCGGCCTCCAGGGCCAGGGCTTTGAGGCTGCTCGACCCGAGGTCGATGCCGATCAGTAGTTGGGTCTTCATGTCATAACAGCTTCCGTCGAACCAGCGGGCTTATCCAGTAGTGTTTCCCCTAACTATCTGGCGATTCGATCCACGCTTACATTCTACCTGTCATAACAACTGTCGTGACAACAAGCACCCCATCCCAGCCCTGGAGAAAGCAGCACCATGTGCTGCCCCGTTCAACAAGAGGAGACAAAAAATGAGGCGTAATTTCCTGAAGTCCGCAGCAGCCGCCGGCATCGGCCTGGCCGGTACCAGCGCATTCGCGCAGCAGCCCGCAGCAGCCCCCGCCGCGGCGGGAGGGCTGCGTGGCAACCCCAGCGACGTCTACGTGATGAACGTGATGGTCTCGGGTGTGGAGTACTGGTTCCCGGTCTACGAAATGATGAAGCAGCTCGGCCGCACCCTGGGCGTGCGCACCCGCTACACCGGCACGCCCGAATACGACGTGAACAAGCAGTTGGCCTCGTTCGAGCAGGAGCTGGCACGCAAGCCCGCCGGCATCCTGCTGCACCCCATGAACCCCGATCCGTTCATCGAGCCCATCAACCGCGCCGCGGCCATGGGGATCCCGGTGGTCACCTTCGCGGCCGACTCGCCCAACTCCAAGCGCACCTCTTTCATCACCTCGGACAACGAGCGCGAAGGCGCGCAGGCGGCCGACGCCATCGCCGCGTCGATGAACGGCAAGGGCGAGTTCGCCGTGCTGGAGAACCCCGGCCAGGACAACCACGACCGCCGCATCGCCGCCTTCATCAACCGCATGAAGACCAAGCACCCCGGCATGAAGCTGGTGGGCCGCGCCGCCAGCAACCAGGACCCAAACAAGGCCTACCAGGCCGTGCAGAGCCTGGCGCAGGCCAACCCCAACCTGGGCGCCCTGTTCATGCCCGAGGCCAATTCGGCCCTGGGTGCCGCCCAGGCCAAGGTCGAGAGCAAGAAGAACATCAAGGTGATGTGCTGCGACGTGAACGCCAAGATCCTGGACATGATCAAATCCGGCGACGTGTTCGGCGCCATCAACCCCAACCAGGGCATGCAGGGCTACATGGGCATGATGATGCTGTTCCTGGCCAAGAACCCCGGTCTCATCGATCCGATGAACGATGCCAAGCGCAACGGCACCAACCCCATGGCCGTGCCCTTCCTGGACAACGGTCTGGCCGTGGTCAGCAAGGCCAACGCCGACGACTTCTACTGGGACAAGTACCTCGCGCGCCGCGGCACCAAGGGCATCAGCGAGTGAGCACCACCACCATGGATGCCCCCCTGCTCGCGCTGCGCGGCATCTGCAAGCGCTTCGGTGCTTCGCATGCGCTCTCGGGCGTGGACTTCTCGCTGCAGGCGGGCGAGATCCACGCCCTGTGCGGCGAGAACGGCGCGGGCAAGTCCACGCTGATGAACATCATCGATGGCATCCACCAGCCGGACGCGGGCGAGATAGCGCTCGACGGCCGCGTGGTGGCCATCGGTGGTCCGGCCCAGGCCATGCGCCTGGGCATCGGCCTGGTGCACCAGGAGATCGCCCTGTGCGCCGACGCCACCGTGGCCGAGAACATCTTCATGCCCGAGATCAACGCCGGTCGGCAGGCATGGATGGACTACGCCAGCCTCAACGAGCGCGCGGCCCGGGTGCTGCAGCGGCTGGGCCAGGACATCGACCCCGCGGCCTGCGTGGGCGACCTGCCCATCTCCAGCCAGCAGTTGATCGAGATCGCCAAGGCGCTCACGCTCGACTGCAAGGTGCTGATCCTCGATGAGCCGACCGCCGCGCTCACCGACAACGAGTCGGCCGCCCTCTTTCGCGTGCTGCACGACCTCAAGGACCAGGGCATCGGCATCATCTACATCAGCCACCGCATGGCCGAGATCTTTGCCCACTGCACACGCGTGACCGTGCTGCGCGATGGGCGCAACGTGCATTCGGGCCCACTGGCCGAACTCGACGCCGACGGCCTGGTGCGCCGCATGGTCGGGCGCGACCTGGGCAACTACTACCCGCCCAAGCAGCAGGAGGCCGATGCCACAGCCCCCGTGCTGGAGGTGCAGGACCTGGCCGATGGCGAGCGCGTGCACGGCGTGTCCTTCACCGTACAGCGCGGCGAGGTGCTGGGCATCGCCGGGCTCATGGGTGCCGGGCGCAGCGAGATGGCGCAGACCCTGTGCGGCCTGCGCCCCACCACCGGCGGCAGCGTGCGCCTGAATGGCAAGCCACTGGCGATCCGCAAGTACAGCGACGCGCTGCGCGCCGGCATCGCCTACCTCAGCGAAGACCGCAAGGCCGCGGGCGTCTACCTGGACCTGCCGATCGCGCAGAACATCGCCTCGATGGCACTGGCACGCGTGAGCTCGCGCTTCGGTCTGCTGCAACGCGCCAGCGAACACCGGCTGGCGCAGGAGTTGGGCACGCGCCTGAAGCTCAAGTCCGATGGCGTGCAGATCGAGGTGGCGAGTCTTTCGGGCGGCAACCAGCAGAAGGTGGCGATTGCCAAGCTGCTGGCCACCAACCCCGCCGTGCTGCTGATGGACGAGCCCACGCGCGGCGTGGACGTGGGGGCCAAGTCGGAGATCCACCACATCCTGCGCGACCTGGCCTGCCAGGGCGTGGGCGTGGTGGTCATCTCCTCGGAGCTGCCCGAGATCATCGGGCTGTGCGACCGGGCCCTGGTCATCCGCGACGGCCGCGTCGCGGGCGAGGTGCAAGGCAAGGACATGACGGAAGAGGCCCTGCTGCGGCTGGCCTCGGGATTGGAACGACAACACGAGGAAATGGCATGAATCACCCCGCACAACTGGATGCCGGCAGCGTGGCCGGCCTGCAGCCCCTGCGCGAGACCCAGCAACCGGGAGGGCCCGGAAAGCCGGGCGGAACCAAGCTCACGAGCATGCGCGAGATGGGCCTCCTGGTCATCATCCTGGCGCTGTGCGTGGGCATGAGCTTCGCCTCGCCCTACTTCCTGACCTGGGACAACATCCGCGCCATGCTGCTCTCGTTCTCCATCGAGGGCATCGTGGTGGTGGGCATGACCATTTTGCTCATCGTGGGTGGCATCGACCTGTCGGTGGGCTCCGTCGTCTGCTTTGCCATGGTGGTCACGGGCAAGCTGTTCCTGATGGGCATGGACCCGTGGACGGCCGGCCTCATTGCGATCGCGGCCAGTGCCCTCATCGGCGCCATGATCGGCGGCTGCGTGGTGCGCATCGGGCTGAACCACTTCATCGCCTCGCTGGCCTTCATGGTCATCGTGCGCGGCCTGTGCCTGGCGCTCACCCAGGGCACGCCGCAGTCGCTGTTCTCGCTGCCGGCCTCGTTCAAGTTCATCGGCCAGGGCACGCTGTTCGGCATTCCGGCCGTGATCCTGATCTTCCTTTTCATCGTGGTGGTCAGCGACTTCGTGCTGCGCCGCGCCAGCCTGCTGCGCCGCGTGTTCTACACCGGCAGCAACGAGAAGGCGGCGCTGTACTCGGGCATCCGCGTGGGCCACGTGAAGTTCTGGGTCACGGTGCTGTGCGCGGCCTCGGCCGGCCTGGCCGGCGTGATCTACACCGCGCGCTTCGGTGCGGCCACGCCGACCTTCGGCGTGGGCATGGAGCTCAACGTGATTGCCGCAGCGGTGATCGGCGGCGCCAGCCTCAAGGGCGGCTCGGGCACGGTGCTCGGTGCCGTGCTGGGCCTGGCCCTGCTCTCGGTGGTGACCAGCTCGCTGATCCTGCTGGATGTCTCGCCCTACTGGCAGGACGTGATCAAGGGCCTGATCCTGCTGGCCGCCGTGACCATCGACCACCTCATGAACACCCGAAAGACCAAGCGATGAATGCCGTGATGATGAACGCAGCGATGAAGACCACCACCCTGGGCCCCTCGGGCATCCAGTGCTCGGCCATTGGCCTGGGCACCTGGGCCATGGGCGGCTGGATGTGGGGCGGGCAGGACAGCGCTGCCGCTACGGAGGCGATCCACGCCTCGCTCGATGCCGGGGTGACGCTGGTCGACACCGCGCCGGCCTACGGCCTGGGTGCCTCCGAGCGCCTCGTGGGCGCCGCGCTCAAGGGCCGCCGCCACGAAGCCGTGATCGCCACCAAGTGCGGCCTGGTCTGGCACACGCAGCAGGGCACGCACTTCTTCGACGAAGACGGTCACCCGGTCTACCGCCACCTGGGCCGCGCGTCGATCTTCCACGAAGCCGAGGAGAGCTTGAAGCGCCTGCAGACCGACTACATCGACCTGTACATCACCCACTGGCAGGACAGCACCACGCCCGTGGAAGAGACCATGGACGCCCTGCTCGACCTCAAGAAGCAGGGCAAGATCCGCGCGATCGGCGTGAGCAATGTGGACGCCCCGACGCTGGCCGAGTACCTGCGCCATGGCCCCGTGGACGCCGCGCAGGAGCGCTACAGCCTGATCGACCGCGAGATCGAGCAGACCCTGCTGCCCCTGTGCGGCCGCAACAACGTGGCCATCCTGGGCTATTCCTCGCTGGCGCTGGGCCTGCTGGCCGGCCCCATCGACCCGGCACGCCAGTTCACGGGCGACGACCAGCGCGCCACCAACCCGCGCTTCAGTGCGGCCAACCGCACCCGGCTCCAAGCCTTCTTCGATGAGCTGGAGCCCCTGCGCCGGCAGTTCGGCTGCTCCTTCGGGCAGTTGATGATCGCCTGGACACTGGCCAGCGGCAGCGTGTCGGTGGCGCTGTGCGGTGCGCGCACGCGGGCACAGGCCACCGAGAACGCCACCGCGGGCGCGCTGGACCTGCCCGAGGAGGCCGTGCAGCGCATCGACGATGCCGCGGCCGCCCACCTGAAGGCCCTGGCCTGAACCGTACCCACCCTCCTCCCCCCAACCCAAGGATTTCTTCGTATGTCGAAAGACAAGACCGCACGCCTGAACCGCCTGCTGACCAACGGCCGCTGCCTGGACATCGCGCTCGACCACGGCGTATGCAACGAACCCAGCTTCCTCAATGGCCTGGAAGACATGCCCCAGGTGATGGACAAGCTCGTGGCCGCCGCGCCCGACGCCATCCAGCTCAACTACGGCCAGGCCGACCTGCTGCAGGACCGCCCGGGGCGCAGCAAGCCCGCGCTGGTGATGCGCCTGGACATGGGCAACCCCTACAACGCCACGGCCCACCGCGTGATGTGGGCTGTGCTGCAGAACGAGCACGACCCGGTGCTGCCGGCCGTGCAGCGCGACGCGGCCTGCGTGGTGGTCAACCTGTTCATGTTGCCCAATGAGCCCGACCTGTTCCGCCAGTGCGTGCAGAACATCGCCCGAGTGCGCGCCGACTGCGACCGCTATGGCATGCCGCTGATGATCGAGCCGCTGGTGATGCGCCCGCACAGCGACCAGGGCGGCTACATGGTCGACGGCGATGCAGAGAAGATCGTCACCCTGGTACGCCTGGCGCGCGAGATGGGGGCCGACATCGTGAAGGCCGACCCCACTACCGACCCCGCCGACTTCCACCGCGTGGTGCAGGCCGCGCGCTGCCCGGTGCTGGTGCGCGGCGGCGGCCGCGAGGACCTGCAGCAGGTGTTCGCCCGCTCGCGCGTGCTGCTGGACCAGGGCGCCGTGGGCATGGTCTATGGCCGCAACGTGTACCAGCATGCCAACCCCTCGGCCGTGGTGAATGCGTTGATGTCGATGATCCACCGCGGCGCCAGCGCTGCCGAAGCGTGGCGCCTGTACGAATCCACTCCCGCCTGACCCCCCATGAAAGCGTCCTGGATCCTCGCCGCAGCGCTGTTTTCGGCGGGCGCATTCGCACAGGGTGCTCCAGTGCGTATCGGCGTGATCGGCCCTTTCACCGGCGGATCGGCCGATGTGGGCACGGCCATGCTCAACGGCATCCGCATGGCTGTGGACGAGATCAATGCGGTGGGCGGCTACCTGGGCCGCTCGCTGGAACTCGAAATCAGGGACGACTTCGCCGTTCCTGAGAAGGGACTGGCCGCGGCCAAGGAACTGGTGGAGCAGAGGGTGGTGGCCACCATCGGAGTCTGCGACAACGGCGTGGGCATGAAGGTGGTGGATGTCTTTCAGCAAGCCAAGGTGCCGCTCGTGATCCCGTGCGCCACGGGCACGCCGCTTACAGCAAAGTTCCCCTCGGCGCAGAGTTTCATCTTCCGCACCGCCCCCCGCGATGCGATCCAGGCGGCGTTCATCGTCGACGACATTCTCAAACGCGGCTGGAACCGGGTGGCGGTGTTTGCAGACGCCACGGACTACGGCAGTGCCGGCTTGCACGACGTCGTGCAGGCCCTGGCAAGACAGGGCATCAGACCGGTGTACACAGCGCGCGTCGAAGCCAACGCAAAGGATGTGGTGGCGCAACTGACCGAGGCCAGAGCAGCCCACGCCAACGTCATCCTGAGTTACGCCGCGGGCCCAGAGGCCGCCACCATCGCCAACGGCCGCAAGACCATGGGCTGGAAGGTACCGCAGGTGGGTGCCTGGCCCCTTTCGTTCCCCAACTACATCGATGGCGCCTATGGCGGCGCGGAAGGATCGCTCATGGCGCAGACCTTCATCGCCGAGCCGAGCAACGAGCGCCGCGCCGCCTTCCTCAGCACCTACGCCCGCAAATTCAGCATGTCTCGCATCCGCGTACCCATGGCAGCGGCCCAGGCCTATGACGCGACCTATCTGCTGACATACGCGTTGCTGGGCATCCACAACGGCGACCTGAATGGGTCGGCCGTCAAGCACGCGCTGGAAACCATGCCCCGCGTCTTCTACGGTGTTGTCGCCACCTACGAGAAGCCGTTTTCACTGGAGGACAAGGAGGCCATCAGCCAGAACATGCTGGTGGTGGGACTGGTGCGCAATTCCAGCGTCACCTTCGCCTATCCAGAGGATGCGCGTCGCAACCTGTTCGTGCAAAGAAAGAAGTAAGTCCTGAACGCACCCTGCCGTGTGCTCGTGGATGCCCCACGCGCCCGGTGCCTGGGCAGGCACCGGGCCGACCTGGGCCGCGAGCACCAAGGGTGAGAAGAAAAAAGAAGAGAGTGAGCGAGAGAGAGGGAAAAAAGAGGAGCTCTGAGGTCGGTGGCACACGCACCACTGACCGAGAGCGCCCACGCGTTTTCGTGTGCACTCGACCTGCACAGGCATGACGGAACAACCGAAGAAAAAGTTCGGTGAGCCCCACAACCAGGAGACGACAATGAAGATCCGGTACTACTTGATGGCACTGTTGCTACCGTTCGCCACCTTGCTCACGCATGCGGCGATCACGGGGGTCAGCCCCATGACCACCCTCACCACCATGGCGTCCGCCATCACCCAGGCGGCCGAAGTCCCTCTGCCGCTGCAGGGACCGGGGCTGGGCAATCTCACCTACACCTCTGCCGAGCTGTTCAAGCCGGTCTCCATGATCACCCGCGCCTCGGGCGACGTGCCGGCCACCTACCCCGGCCGCAAGGACTACGGGCTGAACGTGGGCATCATGCTCAACGGCTATTTCCTGACCTCCTTCGCGCCCGACAGCGGCCTGGGCCCGGGGGGCTTTCTGCTCTACGACGTGTCCAACCCGCGCGCCATCGTGCTCGTCAAGAAGATCTACGAGCCCGAAGGGCGCACCAAGGAGTTCCGCGAGGCGCACGCCTTTGGCACGGCCAAGATCGGCGGCAAACAGTACGTGGTGGTGCCCAGCATCAAGGGCATCGAGTTCTGGGACTTCACCGACATCAACAACATCCAGCAGGTCAAGAAGCTCTCGCTGCCCACCGTCAATGGCGGTGACTACACCAACGTGGCCTGGCAACTGTGGTGGCAGGCCCCCTATGTGTACGTGGCCTCGGCCAATGATGGCGTGTACATCGTGGACGCCACCGACCCGGCCAATGCCGTCATCGCCAACCGCGGCACGGGCAAGCCCAACCCGGTGCCCACGGGCGAGCTCGGGGGCTTTCGCGTCGGCCCCATCTTCACCATGGGCAACCACATGGTGCTCTCGTCGATGGACAACACCGATGGCTTTGCCAGCCTCGACATCTCCGACCCACTCAACCCCAAGGTGCTGGACACCGTAGGCTCCAACCCCAACTACTACGCCACCTGCTTCGACGGCCGCAACCTGCATGCCTCGGCCCGCGGCGGCGGCGCCAGGATGTACAGCTACGACCTGCTGGACCGCACGCAGTTCGTGGCGGAGGACAACCGCCTGGTCATCGACGAGCAGCTGTACTGCGGCACCCAGGACCACTACGTCTTCCAGGGCGCGCAGTTCAAGGTGCACAAGGTGGACGTGAGCAACCCGCTCAACCACGTCGAGGTGGGCCAGGGCAGCCTGTTCGCCACCAACGACCCCGAGTACTCGCACTCCGACCACGGCCAGGTCGCCCCCATGGGCAACCTGCTGTTCATCGGCAACGACCATGGCTCGGGCAGCGGCTTCATCGTGCACCAGACGGCCCCCGACACCACACCGCCGGCCGTCAAGCAGACCTCGCCCGCCAACGGCGCCAGGCAGCAGGCGCTGACCTCGCGCATCGGCGTGGGGCTGACGGACAGCATCCGGCCCGAGAGCGTGCATGCCGGCACCTTCATCGTGCGCCCGGTCAACGGCAATGCGCTGGCCGGCACCTACAGCGTGCAGCTGGGCATCATCAACTTCCACCCCACGCAACCCCTGGTGGCCGGCACCAGCTATGAGATCGTGCTCACCGCGGGCGGCGTGAAGGACTATGCGGGCAACGGCATCGCAGCCGAATACAAGGCCGTGTTCCACACCGGCAATGCCACCGACATCAGCCTCATGAACCACTGGCCGCTGTCGACCACCCTGACCGACGAGATCGGCGCCAACAACGGCACGGCCTCGGCGGCCGATCAGTTCGGCAGCATCGGCCTGAACTTCGCCCAGCGCACGGGCGGCGTGCCGCTCAAGAACGATGGCGTGGCCACGGCCCTGGGCGGCACGGCCTCGCTGGCCTTCTACATGAAGACCACGCAGAACGGCTCGGCCAATGCCTGGACGGCACCCGGCCTCTTCGGGCGCGACCAGAGCGGCGGGGCCGACGATGTGTTCTGGGGCTGGATCGACAACACCGGGCGCATGAACCTCTCGGTGGGCAATGTGGCGGCGAACAACCCTGGCACCCGCTCTGCCGCCGCCGTGAACGACGGCAACTGGCACCATGTGGTGATGACGCGCGACGCCGCCTCGGGCGCGCAGACGCTCTACATCGACGGCAACAAGACCAGCTCCACCGGCCTCACGGGCACCAAAGGCCTGTCCAACAAGTTCGCGCTGCTCGGGCAGATCCAGGGCAATACCGACTTCTTCCGCGGCAGCCTGGCCGACGTGCGGGTCTATGGCCGCGTGCTCAGCGATACGGACGTCACGCAGCTGCGCTCGCAGGCCATCATCGGCGATGCTGGCGTGAGCGCCAGCCCTCAGTTGGTGAACGGGCAGCTGAGCTTCGCCCCCACCCGGCTGGGCGGGGACACGGGCGTCACCTACCGCTGGAACTTCGGCAACGGCACACAGACCGCCTTCTCGTCCCAGTCCAACACCACCTACAGCTACAACCGCCCCGGCCACTACACGGTGACGCTGACGGTGCGCAATGCCGCAGGCCAGGAGACCTTCTACACCTACAACGTGACGGTGATCTTCCCGGTGACGGCCACGGCGCCCACGCATTCGAGCAACATCGTGGGCGATGCCAACAGCGTCTATGCGGTGAATCCGGACAGCGGCACGGTCGCCGCCATCGATGCGCAGGCGATGACCAAGCGCTGGGAGACCCGAGTGGGCGACGAGCCCAAGACCCTGGCGCGCGCCCCGGACGGCCGCATCTGGGTCACCGTGCAGGGCGAGGACAAGCTCGTGGCCCTGAACCCAGCCGATGGCAGCATCTCGGCCACGGTGAACCTGGCCTACGGCAGCGGCCCCTACGGCGTGGCCTTCACGCCCAACGGCAGCAAGGGCCTGCTCACGCTGGAGAGCAAGTCCACGCTACTCACCTTCGACCCGGCCAACGGCAACACCACGGGCACGCTGGCGCTGGAGGGCGACCTGCGCGGCATTGCGGTGGCGGCCGATTCGCAGACGGCCTACATCACACGCTTCAAGTCCAAGATGACGGGCGGGCAACTGCACAAGGTGGGCCTCAACACCCTGGGCCTGCTCTCCAGCATCGCCCTGCCGGTGGACACGACGACGATCGACACCGAGAACAGTTCGCGCGGCGTGGCCAACTACCTGAGCCAGGTGGTGATCTCGCCCGACGGCTCGCGCGCGGTGCTGCCGGGCAAGAAGGACAACATCGTGCGCGGGCGCTTCCGCGACGGCAACGACCTGCTGCACGACCAGACGGTGCGCTCCATCCTCTCGCAGGTGGACCTGTCAGCGGCCACGCACCTGCTGCCCGAGCAGATCGACTTCGACGACCGTGCCCCAGCGCGCGCCGCCCTCTTCTCCCCTGCGGGCGATTACCTGTTCGTCGCGCAGATGGAGGGCAACAACATCGCCATCGTCGATGCCTACACCCGCGCCGTGCGCGGCGAGATCAATGCCAGCAGCGCGCCCCACGGCCTGTACCTGGACGCCACGCGCAAGCGCCTGTTCGTGAACAACTTCCTCGCGCGCTCGGTCACCGTGCACGATGTGGCCGACGTGCTGGCCTCGCGCAGCGCGGCCGCCGTGTTCCAGCAGAACATCACCACGGTGGCGCAGGAACCGCTGGCGGTGGCGGCACTGCGCGGCAAGCAGGTGTTCTACAACGCCGCCGATCGGCGCATGAGCAAGGACAACTACATGTCCTGCGCGAGCTGCCACGCCGACGGCGGCGACGACGGCATGGTCTGGGACTTCACCCAGCGCGGCGAGGGCCTGCGCCGCACCATCAGCCTGCAGGGCCGGCGCGGACTGGGCCACGGCAAGCTGCACTGGAGCGCCAACTTCGACGAGGTGCAGGACTTCGAGAACGACATGCGCAGCGCCTTCGGTGGCACCGGCTTCCTCAGCGACGCGGACTTCGCCGCCACCAGCGACCCGCTGGGTGCGCCCAAGGCCGGCCGCAATGCGCAGCTCGACGACCTTGCGGCCTACCTGGCCTCGCTCAACAAGTACATGCGCAGCCCGGCGCGTGCGGCCGATGGCAGCCTCACGGTGGAGGCCGCGCGCGGCCAGACCCTGTTCGCCAACGCCAACTGCGCCAGCTGCCATGCGGGCGGCACCTTCCAGGACGGCCTCAGGCACGATGTGGGAACCATCCAGCCCTCGTCGGGCAAGGGCGCCAACCAGCCGCTGGCCGGCGTGGGCTTCGACACCCCCACCCTGCTGGGCAGCTGGGCCGCCAAGTCCTACCTGCACAACGGCCAGAAGGCCAGCGTGCTGGACGTGATCGCGGGCGGCCACGGCAACGTGGCTGGCCTGCCCGCAGCCGACCGGCAGGCACTGGCCGACTACGTGCGCTCGCTGGACACGGCGGCCGAGTACACCACGCGCCTGCGCTCCAGCCACAGCAGCCTGTGCGTGAACATCCGCGGGGCCTCGGCCGCCAGCGGTGCGGTCGCCATCCAGTGGCCTTGTGGCACGGCAAACAACGAGACCTTCACGGTGCGCAATCTGGCGGGCGGCTACGTGCAGCTGGTGGCCAAGCACAGCAACCTGTGCCTGGCGCAGGACAGTGCGGCCACCAGCGGCGCGGGCGTCGTGCAACTGGCCTGCACGGTGGGCAACACGGCGCAGTGGACGCTGTCGGGATCGACGGTGCGCAACCGCGCCTCGGGCGCCTGCCTGGATGTGCCCAACAACTCCACGGCGCAGGACATCCCCCTGCTGACATGGACCTGCAACGGCGGCAACAACCAAAATTGGACACAGTTGCCCTGAGCACCTGAACCCGCTTGTCCAAAAGCCCGCCGCTGCATCTGCAGCGCGGGCTTTTTTTATGCCCGCAACTGTTTTCAAAACTGGAACAGTCAGTTCGCGACTGGGTGGTTTTTCCTTGGACGACACGGGCGTACAGTTCATCCCATCGATGAGCCGAACCCGCATGGCGACTCACCGAACCCGGTTCAGGAATGGTTTCTGGGCCGGTTTTTCGAGACGCTTTTTGATCCCAAGGATTTCATCATGAACACCACTGCACGTTTCCTCTCCATCGCCGCTGTTGCCGCTTTCGCATCGTTCGGCGCCCAGGCCGATGAGGCCGATGGCTCGCAATTCGCCCTGAAGTTCGAGACCAACCGCACCCGCGCCGAAGTCATCGCCGAAGCCGCCGCGGAAGCCCGCACGCACAGCATGGAGCCCACCGGCTCCCGCGTGCTGAGCTACCAGTCGACGGCCGACCGCGCCACGGTGCGCGCCCAGGCCGCCGAGGCCCTGCGCACCGGCCAGATCTCTTCGGGCGAAGCCGGTTACCTGTAATCAGCCCCTGCAAGAACACCACCCCATTCCAGAATTTGATTGATCGGAGCACTACCATGAACAACACCGCCCGTTTCCTCTCTGTCGCCGCCCTGGCCGTCTTTGCCTCCTTCGGTGCCCATGCCGATGAAGCCGACAGCTCGCAGTTCGCCCTGAAGTTCGAGACCAACCGCACCCGCGCCGAAGTGGCTGCCGAAGCCGCCGTGGAAGCCCGCACGCACAGCATGGAGCCCGCTGGCTCCCGTGTCGTGACCTACCAATCGAAGGCCGACCGCGCCGCCGTGCGTGCCGCCGCCGCCGAAGCCGTGCGCACCGGCCAGATCCCTTCAGGTGAGATCGGCGCCTTGTAATCGGCGCCGGGGCCAGGCTGCAGACCGCAACTGCAGCCCGCATGCAAAAGGCCGGGGCCCCTCGCGGGGCTCCGGCCTTTTTGGTGGCTCGTGCCTTTTTGCTTATTGCAACACGGTCACGCCGGTCTTGGCCTGCAGGGCCTCGAAGCTCACGCCAGGGGCCAGTTCGATCAGCTTGAGGCCTTGGGGCGTCACGTCCAGCACGGCCAGGTCGGTGATGATGCGGTCCACCACGCCCACGCCCGTGAGGGGCAGCGTGCACTGAGGCAGGATCTTCAGGTCTTCGGTGCCGTCCTTCTTCTTGGCCACATGCTCCATGAGCACGATCACGCGCTTGACGCCGGCCACGAGGTCCATGGCGCCGCCCATGCCCTTGACCATCTTGCCCGGGATCATCCAGTTGGCCAGGTCGCCCTTTTCGCTGACCTGCATGGCACCCAGGATGGACAGGTTGATCTTGCCGCCGCGGATCATGGCGAACGACTGATCGCTGCCGAAGATGGACGAGCCCTTGATCGTGGTCACGGTCTGCTTGCCGGCATTGATCAGGTCGGCGTCCACCGCATCTTCGGTCGGGAAGGGGCCGATGCCCAGCATGCCGTTCTCGGACTGCAGCCACACTTCCTTGTCACCCGTGAAGTTGGCCACCAGCGTGGGGATGCCGATGCCCAGGTTCACGTAGAAACCGTCTTCGAGTTCTTGCGCCGCACGGGCGGCCATCTGGTCTTGGGTCCACGGCATGGTCAGGCTCCTGCTTTCTCGGTGATGGTGCGTTTTTCAATGCGTTTTTCGGGGTGGGCGTTGTGCACGATGCGGTGCACGTAGATGCCGGGCAGGTGGATGTGATCGGGCTCGATGGCACCAGTCTCCACGACCTCTTCCACTTCCACGATGCAGATCTTGCCGGCGGTGGCGGCAGCGGGGTTGAAGTTGCGTGCCGTCAGGCGGAACTGCAGGTTGCCGGACTTGTCAGCGCGCCAGGCCTTGACCAGCGAGACGTCGGGCACGAGCGAGCGCTCCATCACATAGGTTTCGCCGTCGAACTCGCGCAGTTCCTTGCCCTCGGCCACGATGGTGCCCACGCCGGTCTTGGTGAAGAAGGCCGGGATGCCTGCACCGCCGGCACGCAGCTTCTCGGCCAGCGTGCCCTGGGGCGTGAACTCGAGCTCCAGTTCGCCCGCCAGGTACTGGCGTTCGAACTCCTTGTTCTCGCCCACGTAGGAGGAGATCATCTTCTTGATCTGGCGCGTCTCGAGCAGCTTGCCCAGGCCGAAGCCGTCGACGCCGGCGTTGTTGGAGATCACGGTGAGGTTCTTCACGGCCGAGTCGCGCAGCGCGTCGATCAAGGCCTCAGGGATGCCGCACAGCCCGAAACCACCGACGGCCAGCAACTGGCCATCTGCCACCACGCCTTCCAGCGCCTTGGCTGCGGAGGGAAAAATCTTGTTCACCACGATCTCCTTGCGAATGTTGGATGCGATACGATACTACGTATAGACATAAGTAGTACCCCGTAAAGACTTGCACTATGGACGTAGATTACCGGCTGGCGTTTGACATGGCCCCTGTGGGGCTGGTGCTGTCGCGCAACCGCACCATGGTGGACTGCAACCGCCACGTCTGCGAGATGTTCGGCGCCTCGCGCGAGGTGCTGATCGGTCAGTCGTTCCAGGTCCTGTACCCCAGCGCCGACGAGTACGAGCGCCTGGGTGCGCACATGGAGCCCATCCTCAACGCCAAGGGCCACTACGCCGACAACCGCATCATGAAGCGCGCCAATGGCGAAGTCTTCTGGTGCCATGTCTCAGGCCGCGCCCTGAACCGCGAAGACCCCCATGCCTCGGGCATCTGGAGCTTCGAGGACCTGAGCTCGCAGCGCCCCGTGAAGGCCGAGCTCACCGGGCGCGAACGCGAGGTCGCCGCCCGCCTGCTGGAGGGCCTGACCTCCAAGGAGATCGGCCGCGCGCTGGAGATCAGCCACCGCACGGTGGAGATCTACCGCGCGCGCCTCATGCGCAAGTACAACGCGTCCACCGCGGCGGACCTGGTGCACAAACTCCTGGCTGGAGAGTAGGCCCTGATTCGGCCTACTTCGGAGTGTCCACCACCTCGGCTGCCGTGCGAAAGGCCTCCACCGCCGCCGGCAGGCCGCAGTAGATGCTGGCGTGCAGCAGCACCTCCTGGATCTCGGCCGCCGTGGCGCCGTTGTTGAGCGCGCCGCGCACATGGCCCTTGAGCTCGTGCTGCTTGCCCAGCGCCGTGAGAAAGGCCACGGTGACCAGGCTGCGCGTCTTCATGTCCAGGCCCGGGCGCTGCCACACATCGCCCCAGGCATTGCGCGTGATGAACTCCTGGATGGGCTGGGTGAACTCGGTGGCATTGCCAAAGGCCTTGGCCACGAAGTCCTCGCCCATGACCTGCTTGCGCGTGGCCAGGCCCTTGTCGAAGTCTTTGCTGCTGGATGGGGGTTGTTGCTGCGTCATGCGGTCTCTCCGGTTGGTTTGAGGCCGCGATGGTAGCCGCATAAAAAAACGCTCCCTGCAGCCCCGTCACCGGGGCATGCAGGGAGCGCTTTCATTCAGTCCGCTCAGGCCTTGAGGTCAAAGCGGTCGAGGTTCATCACCTTGGTCCAGGCCTTCACGAAGTCCTGCACGAACACGGCCTGGGCGTCGCTGCTGCCATAGACCTCGGCCAGCGCACGCAGTTGCGAGTTGGAGCCGAACACCAAATCGGCCACGGTGCCCGTCCACTTCGCGGCGCCGCTGGCGCGGTCCACGCCTTCGAGCACGCCGGCTGCCGATGCCGACTTCTGCCACTTGGTGCGCATGTCCAGCAGGTTCACGAAGAAGTCGTTCGTGAGGGCACCGGGCGTCTTGGTGAAGACGCCATGGCCGCCCTGCCCTGCGTTGGCCCCCAGGGCGCGCAGTCCACCCACCAGCACCGTCATCTCGGGGCCGGTCAGCGTGAGCTGGTTGGCGCGGTCGATCAGCAGCTCGGCCACGGCGCCTTCGAGGCCCGGGCGCACGTAGTTGCGGAACCCATCGGCCAATGGCTCCATGACCTCGAACGAGGGCACATCGGTCTGCTCCTGCGAAGCGTCCATGCGGCCTGGTGCGAAGGGCACCATCACCTCCTGGCCGGCGCTGCGGGCGGCCGATTCGATGGCGGCGGCACCACCGAGCACGATGAGGTCGGCAATGGAGACCTTCTTGCCGCCGGCCTGCGCGGCATTGAACTCACCCTGGATGGCTTCGAGCTTGCCCAGCACCTTGGCCAACTGGGCGGGCTGGTTCACCTCCCAGTCCTTCTGCGGTGCCAGGCGCACACGGGCCCCATTGGCACCGCCGCGCTTGTCGCCACCGCGGTAGGTGGAGGCCGAGGCCCAGGCGGTGGACACCAGCTCCGCAACCGACAGGCCCGACGCCAGGATCTTGGCCTTGAGCACCGTCACGTCCTGCGCGTCCACCAGGGCATGGTCCACCTCGGGAATCGGGTCCTGCCAGATCAGCACCTCGGCCGGAACCTCGGGGCCGAGGTAGCGCACGCGCGGGCCCATGTCGCGGTGGGTCAGCTTGAACCAGGCGCGCGCAAACGCATCGGCGAACTGCTCGGGGTGTGCGAGAAAGCGGCGCGAGATCTTCTCGTAGGCCGGGTCCTGGCGCAGCGACAGGTCGGTGGTGAGCATGGTGGGCACGCGCTTCTTCGAAGGATCGTGCGCATCGGGGATGGTCGCCTCGGCGCCCTTGGCGGTCCACTGGTGGGCGCCGGCCGGGCTCTTGGTCAGCTCCCACTCGAAGCCGAACAGGTTCTCGAAGAAGTTGTTGCTCCACTTGGTGGGCGTGGTGGTCCAGGTCACTTCCAGGCCACTCGTGATGGCGTCACCGCCAAAGCCGCTGCCGTGCTTGCTGATCCAGCCGAAGCCCTGGTCCTCGATGCCGCCGCCCTCGGGCTCCTTGCCCACCAGCGCCGCGTCGCCCGCGCCGTGGGTCTTGCCGAAAGTGTGGCCGCCGGCGATCAGCGCCACGGTCTCTTCATCGTCCATGGCCATGCGGGCAAAGGTGTCGCGGATGTCGCGCGCCGCGGCGATGGGGTCGGGGTTGCCGTTGGGGCCCTCGGGGTTCACGTAGATCAGGCCCATCTGCACGGCGGCCAGGGGCTTGGCCAGGTCGCGCTCGCCGCTGTAGCGCTGGTCGCCGCCCAGCCAGGTGGTCTCTGCGCCCCAGTAGACGTTCTCATCGGGTTCCCACACGTCGGGGCGGCCACCGCCGAAACCGAAGGTCTTGAAGCCCATGGATTCGAGCGCCACATTGCCCGTGAGGATCATCAGGTCGGCCCAGGAGATCTTGCGGCCGTACTTCTGCTTGATGGGCCAGAGCAGGCGCCGCGCCTTGTCCAGGTTGGCGTTGTCGGGCCAGCTGTTGAGCGGCGCAAAGCGCTGCTGCCCGGCCCCTGCACCCCCACGGCCATCGGCCAGGCGGTAGGTGCCGGCGCTGTGCCAGGCCATGCGGATGAACAGCGGGCCGTAGTGGCCGAAATCGGCCGGCCACCAGTCCTGCGAGTCGGTCATCAGCGCATGCAGGTCGGCCTTCACGGCCGCGAGGTCCAGGCTCTTGAACTCCTCGGCGTAGTCGAAGCCGTCGCCCATGGGGTCGACGAGCGGAGAGCTCTGGTTGAGCGGGCGCAGGTTAAGCTGGTTGGGCCACCAGTCGGCATTGCCGCGGCCCTTGGGGGCGGCTGCCTTGGTGTGGTCGAACGGGCATTTGGCTTCGGCTGTCATGGGGTCTCTCCTTGTGTAAGCGGTTCAAGCACTTGGCGAGAGCCATCTTAGGAAGCAATCCATGGGCCGTAAATTGAATCGATTGAATGCCTTCAATAGTCAATATTTATCAAATCAGCAGATCGATTGCCACAAGACAAACACGGTCACCGGCCACGCGCCAATGGCAAACCCGGTGCGTCCATGCGCGCCCTCAGGATCTGGCCGTGCGTGGAGTCGGTCACGAACACCGTCTGCCCACCCTCGCCGCCAAAGGCCAGGTTGGTGGTGGAAGCACCCGCCGGCCCGCGCAGCACCAGCTCCGGCTCGGCCCGGTGGTTGAGCACCCAGACATAGCCCAGGCCCGGGTTGGCCACCAACAGCCGGCCTTTGGCGTCCACGGCCAGCCCGTCTGGCCCGCTCGGACCGTAGGAGGTGAAGAACTGCCCCACCTTGGCCACGCTGCCATCGGGCAGCAGCGGCACGCGCCACACGCAGTTGCCGCGCGTCACGGCCAGGTAGAGCACGCGCCCGTCGGGCGACAGGGCCACGCCGTTGGGGCTGGGCACATTGGCCAGCAGCAGGTCGAGCTGGCCGTTGGGGCGCAGGCGGTACAGGCGCCCGCTCGGGTCATGCAGGCCGCTCTGGCCCTGGTCGGTGAAGTAGAGGTTGCCTTCGGCATCGAACACCAGGTCGTTCACGCCCTTGAAGCGCTCGCTGTTGCGGCGCTCCAGGTAGGGGGTGACTTTGCCGCTCGCTACCTCCAGGCGCATGAGGCCGTTCTTGTAATCGGTGATGAGCAAGGTGCCGGCATCGAGGAACTTCATGCCGTTGGGCTCGCCGTCGTACTCGGCCACCAGGGTCCAGGCGCCCTCAGGGTCGATGCGCAGGATGCGGCCCCAGGGGATGTCGGTCACATAGAGGTTGCCGGCACCGTCGAACACCGGGCCTTCCAGGAAGGAGTCGGTGACGGCACCCGCGCGGTTGGCATCGGCCCAGGCGCTGCGCTCGGGCCGGCGCAGGGCATCGGGCATGGTGGTGAACAGTTCCAGGTCGCGAACCTGGGGGGCTTTCAGCAGAAACATGGGGTGGTGACTTTCATCGGTTCGGGTCTTCACGCTGGAGGAAATCCGTAGAGCTGCGCGGGGTTGTCCACCAGGATACGGTCCATCAGGGCCTCCGTACCGGCCCAGGCCTGCAACAGGTCCACCAGGTCGGCGTCGTTCACGGTGCCCGGCGCCTCGGTGGTGTGCGGCCAGTCGCTCCCCCAGACCAGGCGTTCGGGCGCGGCCTGCACCAGGGCGCGGCCCAGAGGCAGGGTGTCGGCATAGCTGGGGCCGCCTACCGTGGAGCGCATGTAGGCGCCTGAGAGCTTGACCCAGGTGTTACCGCGATCGAGCAGGCGTTGCAGTGTGCCCCAGGCCGGAGCCGATGGCCCCTCGGCCGGGTCGATCCGGCCCAGGTGGTCGATCACCAGCGGCACCGGCAAGGCCTGCAGCACGGGTTCCAGCGCCACGATCTGCTCCGGGTGCGCGAACACCTGGATGTGCCAGCCGCCGCAGTCCGCATGGCGCGCCACCTTGTGCGCCAGCGTGGTCAGCATCTCCGCCGTGGTCGTGCCCCAGGACTGCGGAGAAACGAAGTTCACGCGCAACCCGCGAACGCGCCGCGTTGCCATGCGGGCCAGTTCGGCGCCATCCACCGCTGCCTCAACCACCGCCACGCCGCGGGCTCTGTCGCCCAACTGGTCCAGCGCATCCAGCGTGCAGGCGTTGTCGGTGCCATAGGTCGATGGCGTGACCACCACGGTGCGCGTGGTGCCCAGCCGCTTCTGCAGTTGCCGGTAGGCGGCCACGGGCGCATGGGGCGGAGTGCGCGGCCAGTGCGGCGACGGCGCGAAGCCCGCATCGAAGATGTGCATGTGGCTGTCGCACGCCAGCGGCGGCAGCACGCGCGATGGCCGATGGGTGCCCACCGAATGCGGCACAGGTGCGAACATCAAGGCTCAGTCCAGTTTGATATTGCCCTTGCGCACCACCTCGCCCCACTTGGCATCTTCCTTCTTGAGGAAGGCGGCGAACTCGGCGGGCGTGGAGCCCACGGGCTGGGCGCCGATGTCGGCCAGGCGCTGCTTGACCTCGTCTTCCTTCATCACGTCCTGCACGGCCTGGCGCAGCCTGGCGGCAATGGGTTCGGGCGTTCCTGCGGGCAGGAACATGCCGTTCCACTCGTAGGCCTCGTAGCCGGGCACCACCGTCTCGGCCACGGTGGGCACATCGGGCAGGCGCCTGGAGCGCTCGGGCGCCGACACGGCCAGGGCGCGCAGCTTGCCGCCCGAGACATGGGGATAGGTGGCGGCCACGGTGCCGAACATGAAGTCCACCTGGCCAGCCATCACATCGGTAATGGCGGGGCCGCCGCTCTTGTAGGGCACGTGCACCATGTCCAGGTTGAGCTGCTGGCGCATCAGCTCTGCAGCCAGCCGCTGCACCGTGCCGCTGCCGCCCGAGGCGAAGTTGAGCTTGCCCGGCGTGGCCTTCGCCCGGGCGACCAGGTCGTTGATGCTCTTGAGCGGCGAGTCCGCCTTCACGATGAGCACGTTGGGCGCCAGCAGCACCAGCGACAGTGGCTGCAGCGCAGTCGCGGAGTACGGCATCTTGGGGAACAGGTGCGGGTTGATGGAGTATGGCGTGGCGTCGTACAGCATGGTGTAGCCGTCGGCCTGCGCCTTGGCGACGAAGCTCGCGCCGATGGTGCCACTGGCTCCGGCCTTGTTGTCCACGATGACGCTGGCGCCCAGCTTGGCGCCCAGGCGCGTGGCCAGCACGCGCGCCACTGCATCGGCCGCGCCGCCCGGCGCGTAGGGCACGACGATGGTGATGGGGCGATCGGGGTAGGCGGCGTGGGCCACGCCGGCGGCCAGGGCGCAGGCGGCGATCAGGGGTTTGAGAAAACGCAACATGTCATGTCTCCAGTCGATCATCAATCATTCGACTTTCAGGTCCAGGTCCTTGGCGATCTGGGTGTAGGTGGCGACTTCGCGCTCAACCTGCGTGGCAAAGGCCTTGCCGCAGGTGGAGTCCGCATCGAGCCCGAGGCCGCGCAGCTTCTCTGCCGCCGCGGCGCTCTTCGCAAACTCCGTCGCCACGCGCTCCAGCTTCTGGGCTACGGCGTCGGGCACGCTGGCGGGCGCCAGCACGCCATACCAGGCATCGGCCGAGTAGTTGCCGCCACCCGCCTCGGCAAAGGTGACCACATCGGGCAGCAGCGAAGAGCGCTTGGGCGATGCCACGGCCAGGGCCGTGAGCTTGCCACTGCGGATCTGCGGAAGCACCGAGCCCAGCGTGGCGAACGAGCTCTCGAGCTGACCGCCCATCAGGTCCGTCACCACCGGCGCGGCACCTTTGTAGGGCACGTGGTTGAGCTGCAGGCCATTGGCGCGTGCGAACACCTCGGTGGCGAAGTGCCCCGAGCTGCCCACGCCTGCGGTACCGGCCGTGATGCGACCCGGCTCCTTGCGCGCGCGGGCCATGTAGTCGGCCAGCGACTTCACCGGCAGCCCCGGCCCCACCGCCAGCACCGTGGGGCTGGTGGCCACCGTGCACAGCGGCTTGAACGACTTCACCGCGTCGAACTTGACCCGGTTGCTGTACAGCCCCGGGATCATCGTGTGGTTGGTGGCACCGAACAGCAGCGTGTAGCCGTCGGCTGGCGCGCTGGCCACGGCCTGGGCGGCCAGGATGGTGTTGGCACCAGGCTTGTTGTCGACGATGAAGGGCTGGCCCAGCGCCTGGCTGGCGTGGTCGGCAAAGGCGCGCGCCACCACGTCGGTGGGGCCGCCTGCGGCAAAACCCACGACCAGCTTCACGGGCTTGGCGGGGTAGGCGCCGGACTGCGCAAAGCAGGTGGCGGCTGCGGCAAGGGACAGCGCGGCGACCATGGCTGCAGACATGGTTGGTTTGAACATGCTCAGGAATCCTCTCTCATCATTCAATCGAGGCGGATGCCGCTGGTGCGCACCACCTGCGCCCACTTGACCGACTCGGCTTTCACAAAGGCCTGGAACTCGGCCGCGCTGGAGCCCACGCCCTGCACGCCCAGTTCGGCAAAGCGCTTTTTCATCTCGGGGCTGGCGACGATGGCACGGGTCTCGGCCTCCAGCCGCTGCAGCACAGGCTGCGGCGTGCCGGCGGGTGCGAACAGGCCGTTCCACTCATTGACCTGGAAGCCCGGCACGCCGGATTCGGCCACGGTGGGCACCTGCTCCCAGCCTTCGGTGCGCTGGGCCGAGGTGATGGCCAGCGCGCGCAGCTTGCCCCCTTTGACGAAGGGACCGCTGGCCGTGGTGGCGCTGAACATCACGTCGACCTGGCCGCCGATCAGGTCGGTGAGCGCCGGTGCGCCGCCGCGGTAGGGAATGTGGGTGAGCGAGATCTTCTCGCCCTGCTTGAACAACTCGCCCGCCAGGTGCTGCGCACCGCCGTTGCCAGCCGAGGCGTAGGTGAGCCGCCCCGGCGTGGCGCGCGCTGCCCGGGCGAGGTCGGCCACCGACTGCAGCGGCGACGACGCGGGTACCACCAGCAGCAGCGGCACCTGCAGGACGAGCGAGATGGGTGCGAAGTCCTTGGCCGCGTCGAAAGGCAGCTTGGCAAACAGGCTGGGGTTGACGGTGAAGGCCGTGGCATCGAGCAGCAGCGTGTAGCCATCGGCCGGCGCCTTGGCCACGGCCGCTGCGCCGATGGTGCCGCTGCCGCCGGGCCGGTTGTCCACCACCACCTGCTGGCCCAGCCGGTTCGACAGCTGGGTGGCCAGCAGGCGCGCCGTGTTGTCGGCATTGCCACCGGCCGGGTACGGCACGACGAGCTTGAGGGGCTTGTCGGGCCAGGAGCCCTGCGCCTGTGCGGGCAGCACTGCGGCCATGCAGGCCACGGCACATCCCATGGCGGCCAGCGCCTTTCCGATGCGGGCCGGTGCGAAACAGTTCTTTTGCATTGCGTTGTCTCCTGTGGGCAAGGCATGCAACGCTGGCATGCCCTGCGTTCGTTGGCTCACACGGTTGCTGCGGCGGTGCGTGCCAGCACGTCCAACACGTTCTTCGCTGCGCCCACGCCCATGTTCACGTAGGCATCGCTGGTCACGCCGCCGATGTGCGGCGAGAGGATGACATTCGCCTCGCCCTGGAAGGGGTGGCCCGCCACCATGGGTTCCACCGCGAAGCTGTCCAGGCCCGCGGCCATCACCTGACCGCTGCGCACGGCGGCCAGCAGCGCTGGCTCGTCGATCAGGCCTCCGCGTGCGGTGTTCACCACAACCACGCCGCGCTTGCACTGCGCCAGGGTGGCGGCGTTGAGCATGCCGCGGTTCTCCTCGGTCAGCGGGCAGTGCAGCGAGATCGCATCGGACTCGCGCCAGAGGGTCGCCAGGTCCACGCTCTCGATGTACGCCGGCAGGTTCTTCGCGAAGGGATCGAAGCCGATCACGCGCATGCCCAGCGCATCGGCCATCTTCGCAAAGCGCAGGCCGATGGCGCCCAGGCCGACCACACCCACGGTGCGACCGCAGAGCTCCAGGCTCTTGTGCGTGGCCTTGTCCCAGTGGCCGGCATGCATGCGTGCATCAAGCGCCACGACCGACTTGGCGCAGGCCAGTAGCAAGGCCAGGGCCTGCTCGGCCACCGCCGCGGCATTGGCGCCCACGGCGGCCACCACCTCGATGCCGCGCGCCTTGGCCGCCACCTTGTCGATGGTGTCCGTGCCGCTGCCATGCTTGGAGATGACCTTGAGCGAGGGCGCCGCATCCATCACGGCCGCGCCGACCTTGCCGTAGCGCACGATGATGGCCACAGGGTCGTGGGTGCGGCACAGGGCCACCAGGTCGTCCTCGGTGGGGGCCTTGCCGGCATAGACGATCTCGAAATCCTGGAGCAGCGCCAGGGCCTGGGCCGCCAGGTCGGCGCCGGTCACGATAAGGGTCGCGCGGCTCACAGCGACTCCCCTTCCTTGAGCACACCAGCGGCGCGCAGGGCGGCGGGCAGCCACTTCGATGCCGTATCGCCGCGGGCGATGGCCTCGATGCGCGCGGCCTCGTCGGCCACCTTCTTGTCGGCCAGGGCCATCATCGCGGGGGCCTTGGCGCGCTCGATCACCACCACGCCATCGGCATCGCCCACGACCAGGTCGCCCGGGTTCACCATGGTGCCGCCGGCCGAGATGGGGTGGTTGATGCGGCCCGGCACGTACTTGGTGGGGCCGGCGGGATTGAAGCCTGCGCTGAAGACCGGGAAGCCAAGCTCCAGCAGTTCCAGCTTGTCGCGGATCGCACCATCGACGATGACGCCGGCCAGGCCCAGCTTCTTGCAGGCGCTGAGCATCAGCGTGCCCATGAGCGCCGCCGTCTGGTCGCCCTTGCCGTCGATCACCAGCACATCGCCGGGCTTCGCGAGCGCAATGGCGGCGTGGATCATGAGGTTGTCGCCAGGGCGCACCTCGACCGTGAAGGCCGGGCCTGCGACCTGCATGGCCTGGTGCACCGGGACCACGCGACCATGCATGGTGCCGCGGCGGCCCGCCACGTCGGAGAGGATGGCGGCCTGGAAGGTGGCGGCCTTCTGCACGACCTCGGGGCTGACACGTTCGATGTCACGGATGATTTCAGGAAGCTGGCTCATGGTGCGGTCCTTGTTGGGTGTTGGTATGTGGAGAAAGAGGAATGCGGTGGCTTACTCGGCGGTGATGTTTCCGTCCTTGATAACCTTGGCCCACTTGGCGGAGTCGGCCTTCTGCAGGTCGCCGAGCTGGCGCGGCGTGCCGCCCACCAGGGTGACGCCGAGCTTGTCGGCCAGGGCGAGGACGGCGGGGTCCTTGAGCGCCTTGCCGATCTCTTCGTTCAGGCGCTGCACAACGGGGGCTGGGGTTTTGGCGGGCGCGAACACCGCCTGCCACTGCTCGACTACGAAGTCCTTGAGCCCGACTTCACCCATGGTGGGCACGGCGGGCAAGGCCTTGAGGCGCTGGGCCGAGGTGACGGCCAGCGCACGCAGCTTGCCGGACTGCACATGCGGTAGCGCGGCGGCGGCCGGCGCGAACATGAACTGCACCTGCTCGGCCAGCGTGTCCTGCAGCGCCGGGGTGTCGCCCTTGTAGGGCACATGGATGAAGCGCACGCCGCTTTGCTGCTGCAGCAGCTCGCCCTGCATTTGCAAAATGGTGCCGTTGCCGCCCGAGGCGAAGGCCAGCTTGCCCGGCTGGGCACGGGCCGCGGCCAGCAGCTCGGCCACCGACTGGAAGGGCTGTTTGGCACCCACCACCAGGATGTGCGGAATGGTGCCGATGGTGATCACGGGCTCGAAGCCCGCGATGGGGTCGTAGGGCAGCTTGCCCATGAGGTGCGGCGCGATGGCCTGCGGGCCGATGGAGGTGCCCAGCAGGGTGTAGCCATCGGGCGTGGCCTTGGCCACGAAGGCGGCGCCGATGGTGCCCGTGGCGCCGGCCTTGTTGTCCACGATGACATTGGTGCCCAGCGAGGCCGCCACGCGCAGCGCGATGTTGCGGCCGAGCACGTCGGTGCTGCCGCCCGGCGGATAGGGAACGACCCAGGTGATGAGCTTGCCGGCCGGCCATTCGCCCTGCGCGAAGGCCGGGCCACCGGCCAGCGACGCGGCCAGGGAGGCGAGCACGCTGCGGCGTGTGAAAGAACTAGGGTGCGACAGGGTCATGGCATGGGCCTCTCGGTATCAATGGAAGGAATCGGAAGTTCGTTCTGCGCGAAGCCGTAGAGCGCACGCGGGTTGTCCACCAGCACGCCGTGCAGGCTGGCTGCGCCCTGCCCTGCCCCATCGATCCATTGCGCCAGGCGGTCCACCTGCCGGGCATCGTCGGGCAGGGGCTGCACACCCGCGGTGGCAGTGGCGTGGGGCCAGTCGCTGCCCCAGAGCACGCGGTCGGGCGCACAGCGCAGGTAGCTGTGGGCGAGCGCGTCGAGGGTCGGGTCGTCCACCGTGCGCAGCGGGCTCACGATGTAGCCGCCGGAGAGCTTGACCCAGGCCCGGCCTTCGGCGAGCAGCTCCAGCAGCAATGCATGGGCGGGGTGCGTACCGGCCTGTGCGGGCGCGATGCGCCCGAAGTGGTCGAACACCAGGCCCACCGGCAGGCGGTGCAGCACGGGCGCCAGCGAGGCCAGCAGGTCAGGCGCCATCAGCAATTGCAGGTGCCAGCCCAGGGGCGCGATGCGCGCAGCCAGTGGCTCCAGCAGATCCGCCGTGCCCGAGACACCCAGCGACAGGTTCAGCCGCACACCGCGCACGCCCAGGGCGTGCAGGCGCTGCAGCTCGGCATCGCTCTCGCCACCATCGACCACCGCAACGCCCCGTGCCTGCGCACCGAGGGCAGCCAGCCCTTCGAGCAGGCAGCGGTTGTCGGTGCCATAGGTCGAGGGAGTGACCAGCACGGTGCGTATGGTGCCGATGCGCTGCTGCAATTGCCCATAGTCGTGGGCCGAGGCATCGGGCGGCAGCAGGCGGGCCCCCGGCGCGGCCGGGAAGCGGCTGTCGTACACATGCACATGGCAGTCGCAGGCACCGGCGGGTAAAGCCACCGTGGGCTTTTCGGTGCCGGCCGAGAACGGTACGGGCGTGACAAGGCAATCGCGGCGCATGGCGATGGTCCGGTGGGCGGGGGGATCAGCAGGCGGCCGGCGGGGTCAGTCCAGGCTCGCGCCCGAGTCCTTGACGATCTTTCCCCAGCGCGGCACTTCGGTGCGCAGCAGCTGGCTGAACTGCTCGGGCGTGCCGCCCATCACGTCGCCGCCTTCGCTGCGCAGCTTCTCGGCCACGTCGGGCTGCTGCAGGGCCAGGTTGATGGCCTTGTTGAGCTGGGCCACGATGGGTGCGGGCGTGCCGGCCGGCGCCAGGATCCCGAACCAGGTCACGGCGTCGAAGCCCTTGTAGCCCGACTCGGCCAGCGTGGGCACATCAGGCAGCTGGCTGGCGCGCTTGGCCGAGGTGATGGCGATGACCTTGAGCTTGCCGTTGCGCACCTGGCCCAGCAGCGTGGGCACGGAAGACATGTACAGATCGATCTGCCCGCCCACCAGGTCGGTCATGGCCTGGGCCGCGCCCTTGTAGGGAATGTGGCGCAGCTGGATGCCGGCAGCGTTCTCGGCCAGCTCGCCGGCCAGATGGGCCACCGTGCCGTTGCCCGAATAGCCCAGGGTGATGGTGTCGGACTTGCCCTTGGCAGCGGCCACCACGTCGGCGAAGGTCTTGAAGCGCGAGTTGACGGGCGCAGCCATCACGATGGGCGAAGACGACACCAGCGCCACGGGCACCAGGTCCTTGAGCGGGTCGTAGGGCAGCTTGGGGTAGAGCGTGGGGTTGATGGCCAGGTTGCTGGTCTGGCCCATGACCAGGGTGTAGCCGTCGGGCGCGGACTTGGCGGTGGCGTCCACGCCCAGGTTGCCGCCAGCGCCGGGCCGGTTGTCCACGATCACGTTCCACTTGTTCTGGTCGGTGAGCTTTTGCGCCACGGTGCGCGCGATCATGTCGGTGCCGCCGCCGGGCGGGAACGGCACGATGAGGCGGATCGGCTTGCTCGGGTAGGCGGCTTGCGCCAGCGCAGCCCCCGTGGGCACGGCTGCGGCAGCCAGGCCCAGGAAGGCGGCGCACAGAGAACGCGAAAGCGAAGGAAAGGCTGGCATGGGTTTGTCTCCGTTGTGGTGGTTCGTCACGCCGGCCTGCATGGCCCGGCGCCGTGGGTGCGACTTTACGCAGACGTTTCAACCCATACAATGCAGTTTCATTCCATGAAACACATTGCGCCATGAGCAACCCTTCCCCAACCCGCCCTCTTGCACCACCGGCACCCGACACGGCCAGCGAGGCCAGCGGCGGCGTCATCGCTGTCACCCGGGCCCTGCAGGTGCTGGAAGCATTCGCCCTGGGCGAGTCCAGTCTGCCCCTGGCGGAATTGAGCCGGCGCTGCGGCCTGCACAAGACCACGGTGCTGCGTCTGGCGCGCACGCTGGCGCAATCGGGCTTCATGGTGCAGCGCGAGGACGGTGAGTGGCGCCTGGGCCCGGCCGCGGGCTGGCTGGGCGCGCGCTACCAGGCGGGCTTCGACGTGCAGAACGTGCTGGAACCCGCACTGCGCGAGCTCACCCATGCCACGGGCGAAAGCGCCGCCTTCTATGTGCGCGAAGGCCAAGTGCGCACCTGCCTCGTGCGCGTGGAAGGACCGCAGGCGCTGCGCCACCATGCGCGCATGGGCGAGGGCCTGCCGCTGGACAAGGGCTCGCCGGGCCGCGTGATCCTGGCCTTCTCGGGCGAGCCGGGCAAGGCCTACGAGGAGATCCGCCAGAAAGGCTACCACTGGTCCATCGGCGAGCGCGAACAGGGCGTGGCCACCGTGTCGGCCCCGGTGTTCGGCATGCACTGGCGGCTCATGGGCTCGGTCTGCATCTCGGGCCCGGCCTCGCGCCTGCCAGCAGAAAAACTCGAAGCCCTCGCGCAGACCGTGATGGCCGCCGCCACGCAGCTGTCGTATGCGCTCGCGGGCAACACGGCGGCGCCTTCGCACAGCCCCGTCCGCGCCACGCACTGGCATCCCTGATACTGACGAGAGAAAACCCAAGGAGACCGACGTGACCCGCTACCCCTTCCCCTCGCTCGACAGCCTGCCCGAGGACATCCGCACCCGCATCCTCGAAGTGCAGGAAAAAGCCGGCTTCGTGCCCAATGTGTTCTTGGCCTTTGCGCGCCGCCCGGCCGAGTGGCGCGCCTTCTTCGCCTACCACGATGCGCTGATGCTCAAGGAGGAAGGCAGCCTGACCAAGGGCGAGCGCGAGATGATCGTGACTACCACCAGCGCGGCCAACCAGTGCCTGTACTGCGTGGTGGCGCACGGCGCGATCCTGCGCATCTACGAGAAGAAGTCATTGGTGGCCGACCAGGTGGCCGTGAACTACCGCAAGGCCGAGATCAGCCCGCGCCAGCGCGCCATGCTCGACTTTGCCATGAAGGTCTGCGAGCGCTCCCACGAGATCGAGGACGCCGACTTCACCGCCCTGCACGCGCACGGCTTCGATGACGAGGACATCTGGGACATCGCGGCCATCACCGCCTTCTTCGGGCTGAGCAACCGCATGGCCAGCTTTGCCGGCATGCAGCCCAACCCGGAGTTCTACCTCATGGGCCGCGTGCCCAAGGCCAAACCGGCCGCCTGAGGCACCCATGCAGCCGTCGTGCCTCCTGGCTGTCGGGCTGTACGTAGCCAGCGCCTTCATGGCCTGCGCCGCCGCCAGCGACTTTGCACCGGGCAGCGGCACGCTGGACGTACATCCCCTGCCGGTGCAGGTGCCAGGCGGCACGCTCTCGCCCCTGTCGAGCACCATGCCGCCCCTGCTGCTGCGCCGGGAAGACGGAGTCGGGCCTGTGTACTACCTGGCCGCAGGCCTGGGCGTGCCACGCTACGGCATTGCCGACCTGCCCGGCGCCGCGGCCTGGCGCGTGGTGCCCGATGCCGACTGCGCCAGCCTGGTTCCGGTGGCGCTCGACGAGGTCAAGCAAGCTTCCGTTCAGGTCGTCACGGTGCAGCAGAACCCCTTGCCCATGGCATGCGCCGCCGCTTTTGAAGGCACTTGCACCAGCCGTGACCAGCGGCTGCGCATCGGCACCGCCTTCCAGGGCACACGGCGCACGGCACGCTCCGGTGGCGGCTTCTTCGGCAACGAAGGAAAGATCACCACGACCTTCCACACCGGTGTGCGCACGCTGACCATCGAGCACCTGCCCTCCGGCCGCCAATGGCGCATGGACGAGGCACTGCAGGACTCCACCGCCTACAGCGCACCGCAGACGGCCATCCGCTACCTGCCGGAGTGGCAGCGGGTGCTGCTGCTCGGCGTCAGCACGGGACCCGAGGGCGCGCAGGGCCGCTGCATCGCATTGCCGCCAGGCTGATTTCAGGCCATGTCATCCTGCGGCTGGGTGGCAGCGATCAGCGCCGTCGCGGCCGCCACGGACATCGGCCGGGCATACAGGTAACCCTGCACCTCGTCGCAGCCATGGTCCTTGAGGAAGTCGCGCTGCTCGGCCGTCTCCACGCCTTCGGCGATCACTCGCAGTTTGAGGCTCTTGGCCATGGCGATGACAGCCGAGGCGATGGCCTCTGCCCCCTCGTTCCCGTGTTTGCCCAGGTCCAGCACGAAGGAGCGGTCGATCTTGAGCTTGCTCACCGGAAAACGGCGCAGGTAGCTCAGGCTGGAGTAGCCCGTGCCGAAGTCATCGATGGCGATCTGGATGCCCTTGCCCACCAGTTGGTGCAAGGTCTCCACGGCAGCATCCGTGTTGGCCATCAGCGTGCCTTCGGTCAGCTCCATCTCCAGCGCGCCGGCGGGCAGGTCGAACTCGGACAGGACACGGCCCACCTCGTGCAAAAAGTCGGGTGCCTGGAACTGCACGGCCGAGAGGTTCACGGCGATGGGCAGGGGCACCAGGCCCTCGCTGCGCCAGCGCGACCAGATGCGTGCCGCCTCGCGCAGCACCCAGTTGCCGATCTCCGCGATCATGCCCGAGGATTCGGCAATGGGGATGAAGCGCGCCGGGGACACCGGTCCGCGTGTGCGGTGCGTCCAGCGCAGCAGGGCCTCCATGCCCACGGGCAGGCCCTGTGCCAGGGTGAACTGGGGCTGCAGGTGCAGCTCGAGCTCGCCGACGTCGATGGCCTGGCGCAGGTCCACGGCCAGCAGCATGTCATCGTAGGCCGAGGCGTTCATCTCGGGCGCATACAGGCGCCAGGTGTTGCGCCCGTGCGCCTTGGCGATGCGCATCGCGGCTTCGACGTTGTGCAGCAGGTCCTCGGCATTCTGCGCATGCTCGGGGTAGCTCGCGATGCCGATGCTGGCCGTGGGCGACACCGGGTGCTCCTGAGGCCCCAGGCGGATGGGCGGGGCCAGCAGCGCACGCACCTGGCTGATCAGCAGGGCATGGGTGACGGGGTTGCCTGCGAGCACGAGCATGAATTCATCGCCGCCATAGCGGTACAGGCCCTTGAGGTCGGAACACAGCCCCTGCAGCCGCTCGGCCACCTGGACCAGCAGCGCATCCCCCTGCGCATAGCCGAACGATTCGTTGATGCCCTTGAAGCGGTCCAGGTTGACCAGGGCCAACGACAGGCTGTGGTGCCCCGGCGCAGCCTGGGCCTGCACCGCCGCAAGGTACTGCGGCAGGTCCTGCTCCAGCCGGGCCCGGTTGGGCAGCCCGGTGACCGGGTCATGGATGGCCAGGTACTCGGCCTGGCTCTCGGCCTGCTTGAGGCGGGTCAGGTCGGTGAAGAAGTCCACATGCTGCTCCACCTGGCCATCGGCGCCGCGGTGCGCGCAGACGAGCAGGCGGGCCGGGAACACCGTGCCGTCCTTGCGGCGGATGTGCACCTCCCCCTCCCAGAAGTCTTCTGTCTGGAGGATGGCACGCGCGCGCTCGACCACGACGGGGTCCAGGCCCGCATTGAGCACCACGGTGGGCTGGCCCTGCAGGTCGGCGAGCGTGTAGCCGGTGATCTTCGTCAGATGGGGGTTGATGGAGACGATGCGCTTGTCGCGGTCGCCGACCACGATGGCCGCGGCCGAGCGCTCGAAGAAGCTCGCGGCCACGCGCAGCTGCATGTCCACCTGGGCCTGGCGCGTGACGTCGCGGCCTATGCCCACGAAATAGCGCTTGCCGTCCGACTCGAAACAACCCACGCTGCCTTCGAGCAGAAAGGTGCTGCCATCGGCCCGCAGCCGCGGGATGCGGATGTGCTTGGACTCCCCCGGCTCCATGGCGTCCAGCAGCGCCGCCTGCTCCGCCGCATGGGCCGGTGGCCGCATGCGCTGCGCGCCCATGCCGATGAGCTGCTCGCGCGGGTAGCCGTACACGTCGGCCGCCGCCTGGCTCACGTCCAGGATGGTGCCCTCATGGTCGGTCAGCAGAAAGATGTCGGCCGAGCCGCGCAGCATGTGCTCGTAGTGCCGGCGCAGCCCCGCCTCCCGGGCCGCATGGCGGTGGTGGTCGCCGCGCCGCCACGTCGCATAGAGCAGCGAGCCCAGCAGCAACAGTGCAAGGACCCCCGCGACCAACACATGGGTGCGGTCCTCGATGGCCGCGTAGACCGCCTTCTCGGGCATCTGGCTCACCACCGTCCATCCGGGCAGCAGAATCGCTTCGCGCCGGGCCAGCACCAGGGCCCCGTCCCGGTTGGGCCCCTGCGCCTGAGAAGGCGCACCGGCAGCGGTGAGCAGGCTTTCGACGGACTCCCGGGCCTGGCGCGGGCGTGCGGCCAGGGGCCGCGCGCCGCTTGCCGGGGACAGAAACTGCAGGCCCTGCGCACCGCGGCGCACCAGGAGGGTCTCGCCCCCCCAGTTCGCAGGGCGGGCCTTGGTCAGCGAATCCACCAGCCATCGGGGATCCATCTCCAGGTACAGCGCAAGGCCGGTCTGCTGGACGCCATCGGTGATGTTGCGCACCAGGCCCAGGCGCAGGCCGGTGTCGCTGCCCTCGCCCAGTTCGATCCACTGCGCCCGGCTGCCCGCATCCGTGCGCGCCAGCAGTCCGGTCTGCCCGGCATCGAGAGCGGCCCCGCTGCTGAAGGCGACCGCCCCGGACTGGCGGTCGATGATGGCCACCGTCCGGTAGGCATAGAGGTGCTGCATGCGTTCGACATGCCTGAGCAGCAGGGCCTCGGCATCCGCATGCCCCGCCCCGGCATGCCGCCAGTGCCCGAGCGCCTGTACCAGCAGGGCGCTGGTGCCGATGGCATCCGCGTCGGCGCTGCGCTCGGCCAGCCAGGTATCGAGCGAGTGGGCCGAGAGCTCGGACGTCACGCGCAGGGACTCCCACGCAGACTGCTCGGCAGACCGCTTGGCCTGCAGGTGCAGCGCCAGCCCGAGCGCGATGACGCCCGCGACAAAGGCGGCAAAGACCAGGGGCACCAGCCAGCGGGCCCGCCACGGCGCCGGCGCGGTGTCTGGTGCACCCGCCAGCGCCCCGCCGGACAAGGAAGCTTTGTCAGTTGCCATGGCCAACACCCCCTGTTGCAGCGCGGCAGATGGGCCAGGGATTCACCCGCCGCGCATGTTCTGATCGCGCGCGGCTTCGTTGGCCGCGCGCACTGTGCCTGCCAGGTCCATTTAGTCGGATTCGCACCGGGGTGTCAACGGCAAGACCCCTGGAGTGAAGCCCCCCCTGAGTCGCTTCGCGCCTCGGTGCCACTGCCAGAGGCAGTGGCTCTTCGGGCACGTCCAAGCCTGCGCAGGTAGGCTTGGAGCCGCGGCCCTCAGCCCCTCTCTCGCATTGCTGCGCAATGCGGGAGGGGGACGCTCCCAGTGCACGCAAGCGAAGCGCCGCCTACGCGGCTTGGCGGCCCTTGCACGGGAGCACTGGCTCGGGCCGCGCCAGTTGCATGCGATGGGGATGGCGTACGGCGCCATGGACAACTGAAGTGCGGGCCTCAGCCCGAAACGATGGCCAGCATCCACTCCGGCAGGGCCACGGCCTTCTTCTGGGGGAAATCGACCCAGATCGTGGTGGCCCCTCCGGCTGCGCAGATGACGCCCGGCTGGTCCACCCGCTCCATGGTGCCCCAGGTCTCGAAGGTGGTGCGCCCCGGGTCGCTCACGTAGAACTTGAGCAGCACATCGGCCGGGTACTCGAGTTGCTGGTAGAAGTTGCAGAACGCATTGACGATGACCGGCCCCTGGCCCGAGGGATCGGGGTTGCAGCCCACCGACACCATCCAGTCGATGCGTGCCGTCTCCAGGTAGCGGAAGTACACCGTGTTGTTCACGTGGCCCATGGCGTCCATGTCGCCCCAGCGCACGGGAAAGCGCATTTCGTGCACCAGCTTCTTCTTGTCGGGGATTTCAATCTTCATCGGTGTGCCTTGATGGAAGCGAGGATGCCCAATGTAAACAACACGGCGGCAGCCCATTGCGCCGGGGTGGGCCAGCGGCCATCCCAGGCGAAGGAATAGACGAGCGCGAACAGGGTTTCGCTCACGATGAGCTGTCCGCACAGGCTGGCGGACAGGCGCTGGCTGGCGATGTTCCACAGGATGGTGGCCAGCCAGCTCGCACCGAAGCCGAGCGCCAGGCACACGGCCACGAAGGTGCCGAACCCCGGCTGTGCGGCCAGGGCGGGCAGGCTGGTGCCGCCCGCCAGCCACAGCAGCAGGCCGCCCAGGCCCGTGGCCACGCCCAGCCAGTTGGCCCAATCGGTGGCGCGCACCTCGGGGTGGCGCTTGAGCCAGGCCGAGTTGAGGATGGCAAACGCCGTCCAGAACACCAGCGCCACCAGGGCGATGGCAATGCCGCGCCAGTAGCTGCCGGCACCGGGTGCGGCGCCATCGCCGTGCGGTGCCTGGGCCATCAGCACCAGGCCGGCCACCGTGAGCACCAGCCCTGGCACCAGGGCCGCCCAGCGCAGGCCCTGCGGCTTGCCCAGCAGCATGACCCAGACCGGGATGGTGCCGATGATCAGCGCCGGCATCTCGGCCCCGGCATCGCGGATGGCCCAGACCAGCAGCAGGTAGTAGCCCGTGAAGCCCAGCACCGAGAGCCACAGCGCGGCCCAGGCCTGGGCCCAGGTGGGGCGGCGCGCAGCGCCGCGCAACCCCCACAGCAGCATGGAGAGGGCCACGGCGCCATAGGCCACGAAGCGGCCTGCAGTCAGGTCCACCGAAGCGAATCCGCCCGCCATGTGCGGCGCAACGAACACCAGGCCCCAGAGCGCGCCCGCGGCGAGCCCGGCCAGAATGCCGGTCAGCATCGGGGCGTCAGCCGGCGCTCAGACCGCAAAACCATCGTCCGCCGCGATCACGGCACCGTTGATGAAATGGCTCTGGTCGCTGGCCAGCATGACGATCAGCGCGTCCAGGTTCTCGGGCGCGCCCACGCGCTTGCGCGGCAGCATGTCGATGAGCTTCTTGCCCTGTTCGGTCTGCCAGTGGCGGTGGTTGATCTCGGTGTCGATGTAGCCCGGGCAGATGGCATTGGTGTTGATGCCGAACCTGCCCCACTCCATGGCCATCGCCTTGGTCATCTGCACCACGGCGGCCTTGCTCATGCAGTAGGCGCCGATCTGGGGCAGCACCTTGAGGCCGGCCATCGAGGCGATGTTGATGATGCGCCCGCCCGTGAAGCTGCCCGGCGCCGCGCCGCGCGAACGGGCCAGCATGCGCTTGCCGACCTCCTGGGCCACGAAGAAGGCGCCCTTGACGTTGGTGTCGAAGATGAAGTCGTAGTCCTCGGGCGTCACGTCCTGCAGACGCTGCGTGGTGCTCACGCCCGAGTTGTTGACCAGGATGTCGATGGAGCCCATCTCGGTCTCGGCATGGGCCACGGCGGACTTGATGGAAGCGTGGTCGGTCACATCGAGCTCGATCACGTGGGCGTCGCCGCCCTCGCCTTCGATGCGGGCACGCAGCTCCTTGAGCTTCTCGATGCGGCGGCTGGCCAGCACCACCCCGGCCCCGGCGCGCGCCAGCGTGCGCGCGAACTGCGCCCCCAGCCCGCTGGAGGCGCCGGTGATGAAGGCCACCCGGCCGGAAAGATCGATGCTGTATGCCATTTAGAGAGCCTCCACTGCAGAAAAAAGAACGATCGTTCGATTATTTAAAATAGGGCAATACAATCAGTCTCCAGGCAGACAGAATCCTTGCCTCGCTCCGACGACAATTGACACGATATCAAACGCCCGACGAAACACCCATGACGAACGAAGAAATCCTCGCCCAGTATGGTCCCCGTGAAGCAATGGAATACGACGTGGTCGTCGTGGGCGGTGGCCCCGGCGGCATGGCCACCGCGATCCGGCTCAAGCAATTGGCGGCAGAAAAAGGCCAGGACATCTCGGTCGTGGTGCTCGAAAAAGGCTCCGAGCCTGGCGCGCACATCCTGTCGGGCGCCATCATGGACCCCAAGGCCCTCACGGAGCTGATCCCCGACTGGAAGGCCAAGGGCGCGCCGCTGAACCAGCCCGTGACCGATGACGCGATGATCTTCCTGGGCGAGAAGTCGTCCTTCCGCGTGCCCAACGTCTTTCTGCCGCACAACTTCCAGAACCACGGCAACTACGTGGTGCGCCTGGGCAATGTGGTCAAGTGGCTGGGCGAGCAGGCCGAAGCCCTGGGCGTGGAGATCTTCCCCGGCTTTTCGGCCGCCGAAGTGCTCTACAACGAGAACGGCTCCGTCAAGGGCGTGGCCACCGGCAACATGGGCATCAGCAAGGAAGGCGAGCCCACGGGCGACTTCCAGCTGGGCATGGAACTGCATGCCAAGTACACCATCTTCGCCGAAGGCTCGCGCGGCCACCTGGGCAAGCAGCTGATCTCGCGCTTCAAGCTCGACGCGCATTCCGACCCGCAAAGCTACGCCATCGGCATCAAGGAGCTGTGGGAGATCGACCCGCAGCGCCACCAGCCCGGCTTCGTGATGCACACCGCCGGCTGGCCCATGGAGAACGACACCTACGGTGGCGCCTTCCTGTACCACCTGGACGACAACAAGGTGACCCTGGGCTTCATCACCGGCCTGGGCTATTCCAACCCCTACTTGAGCCCGTTCGAGGAATTCCAGCGCTGGAAGACCCATGCCAACATCCGCTGGTACCTGGAGGGCGACGAGTCCAAGGGCATCAAGCCGGCCAAGCGCATCAGCTACGGCGCGCGCGCCATCACGGCCGGCGGCCTGCTGAGCCTGCCCAAGACCATCTTCCCGGGCGGCGCGCTGATCGGCTGCGACGCGGGCTACCTCAACGTGGGGCGCATCAAGGGCAGCCACGCCGCCATCAAGTCCGGCATGCTGGCCGCCGAGGCCGCCTACGACGCCGTGGTGGCCGGGCGCCAGCACGATGAGCTCAGCGCCTACCCCGAGGCCTTCGAGAAGAGCTGGCTGCACACCGAGCTCAACAAGGACCGCAACTTCAAGAACTGGTTCAAGAAGGGCCTGGTCACCGCCACCATCATGAACGGCATCGAGCAGTTCGTGCTCAAGGGCAACATCCCCTGGACCTTGCACCGCGACAAGCCCGACCACGTGCACTTGAAGCCCGCTTCCGAGTGCAAGCCCATCATCTACCCCAAGCCCGATGGCAAGCTGACCTTCGACCGCCTGTCCAGTGTGTTCATCAGCAACACCAACCACGCCGAGAACCAGCCGGCCCACCTGACGCTCAAGGATGCGAGCGTGCCGGTGAACATCAACCTGGCCAAGTACGCCGGCCCCGAGGCGCGCTACTGCCCGGCCGGTGTGTACGAGTTCGTGCCCGACGTGGCCAAGGGCGGCGACAGCCAGCGCCTGCAGATCAACGCGCAGAACTGCGTGCACTGCAAGACCTGCGACATCAAGGACCCGACACAGAACATCGTCTGGGTGACGCCCGAAGGCGGCGGCGGCCCGAACTACTCGGGCATGTGATCCAAGACAAAGGGCCTGCGATGCAGGCCCTTTTTCATTGGCGTCTCAGGGATGCGGGGGTCAGCGAAGCTGCAGCTCGTCCGCGCCGTACACGACCTGGATCGGCTCGATCAGCACCTGCTTGGGGCCCTCTTCCACATGCCCTGCGACCAGCGCCGGGATGCCGAGGCCTTGCGCCACCTCGACCACCCGGGGCGCATCGGCGGCCGCCACGAACAGGGCGAAACCCGCCCCCATGTTGAGCGTGCCATAGGCCTCGTGGTCGTCGAGCTGGCACTCCTTCTGCATGAAGGCCAGCACCGGGCTCACCGGCGGCACCTGCGCAATGCGGTAGGTCAGCGGCTTGGGGTGGCGCAGCAGCTTGCGCCAGCCGTGGCCGGTAATGTTGGCACAGTAGTGGGGGCGGATGCCCTGAGCCGCCAGGGCCTCGGTCACCGGCGAGTACAGCACGGTGGGCGCCAGCAACGCTTCGCCGAAGGTCTGGCCATTGCCGATGTCCGTGAGGTAGCCCTGCGGCAGCCGCTCGGCCAGCTTGCGCGCCAGGGACACGCCGTTGGCGTGGATGCCGCTGGAAGCCAGCAGCACGATGGCATCGCCGGCCCCCAACTGGTCGCCCACCGACAGCCGATCCTTGGGGCTGATGATGCCGGTGCACGAGGCCGCCAGGTCCACCCGGCCATCTGCCACCACCCCGGCCAGGGCCGGGGTTTCGCCACCGCCCCAGGCCACCTTGCAGATGTCGCAGGCACGCTTCCAGCCGGCCACGAGCGCTTGCGAACGCTGGGCGTCGCCAAACCAGTCGGAGCCGCCGGCGGCCCAGTAGGCCTGCACAACCAGCGGGGTCGCGCCCACGGTGATCAGGTCGTTGACCGCCATGGCGATCGTGTCCTGGGCAATGCCATCGTAGTAGCTCTTGCCCGTGAGCCGGGCCATCTCATCGGCCAGCAGGGCCTTGGTGCCCAGGCATTCGACGATGCTGGCCAGGTACATGGGGCCGACGTCGACCACATAGGCCGACTCCCCACGCGAAGCAGCCACTTCGCTGAAGCCGTGGCCGGACATGTGCGCCCCGGTCTGGGCCGCTGCACGCTGGGCCGCGACCTTCAAGGGGTCGATCAGTTCGTAGTTGACGCCCGTCTGGTCATAGGTCAAGGGGGCGGAGGCGGGGGCAGCAGTCATGGATGGCGTTCTCGGCGGAATCAGGGCCGCTATTATCGCAAGAGCCCCTGGGTGATCCATCCAAGGGCCCGGTGAGCCCGCGAGCAGGCCCTATGCCGTTCCGCCCACGGTCAGGTGGAACTGCCCCATCGCCCCCGCCAGCCGGTTGGCCTGGTCCTTGAGGCTCTGCGCCGCCGCGGCGCCCTCCTCCACCAGCGCGGCGTTCTGCTGCGTCATGTGGTCGAGCTGGTCCACGGCCTGGCTGACCTGGCCGATCTGGCTGCTCTGCTCGCTGCTGGCGGCGTTGATCTCCGACATCAGCGTGGTCACCTGCTGCACGCTGGTGACGATGTCCTGCATGGTGGATCCGGCAGTGACCACCAGGCGCGCACCGTCGCTCACCCGGTCCACGCTGGTGGCGATCAGGGCCTTGATCTCCCGGGCGGCGTTGGCGCTGCGGCCCGCGAGGTTGCGCACTTCGCTGGCCACCACAGCAAAGCCCCGGCCCTGCTCGCCGGCGCGCGCCGCCTCCACCGCCGCATTGAGCGCCAGGATATTGGTCTGGAAGGCGATGCCATCGATGATGCCCACGATATCGGCGATCTTCCTGCTGCTGGCGTTGATCTCGTCCATGGTCTTGACCACCTCGCCAACCACGTCGCCACCCCTCTTCGCCACCTGGGCGGCGCTGTGGGCCAGGGTGTTGGCCTGGCGTGTGCTGTCGGCATTGGCGGCCACGGTCTGCGCCAGTTGGGCGATGCTCGCGGCGGTCTGCTGCAGGCTGCTGGCGGCGTGCTCGGTGCGTGCGCTCAGGTCCGTGTTGCCGGCCGCCACCTCGGAACTGGCCACGTGGATGGATTCGCCCGAATCGCGCACCTCGGCCACCACGTAGTGCAGGGATTCGACCATCTGGTTGAGCGCGGTGAGCAGCTCACCGATCTCGTCGGTGCGCTCAGTGGCCATGCGCACCGTGAGGTCGCCCTGCGCCACCAGGGCGGCCGCGTCCGATGCCTGGCGCAAAGGCAGCACGATGGAGCGGCGCAGCAACCAGCCGAACAAGGCCGAGAGCGCGACCACGAAGGCCACAGCGAGCGCACTGACCCACTGGGCACGCGAGGCATCGGCGATCATCGCCTCCGCGGCCGCCACCGAGGACTTTTCGGACTCGGCCAGCAACTGGTCGATGGCCTTGAGGTACTGGGCCAGGGCCGCCGCGTGGTCCTGCAACTCCTTCTGGCTGATGACCTTGGATTCGAGCGCGTTCTGCACCAGGATGTCACGCAGGGCGGCGTACTGCTGGCGCTGGGCCTGGGCCTGCTTCCAGGCCGGCAGGGCGCTGGCGGCCGACGACGAGGCCGCCAGCGCCTCGTCGATGCGCTTGCGCATGGTCTCCTCGGCAGTGAGCTGCGTGCGCATTTCGGCCACCAGGGGGAACACGTCCTGCGAACTCGTGGAGCGCAGCGCGATCTGGCCAATGTGCACGGACTGCGTCTTGAACTCGCGCACCGCGCGCTCGATGGGCAGTTGCTCCGCCGTGAGCAACGTGGCCTGGCGTGTGGTGCCCTGGCCGGTGAGCCAGGTGGTCGAGCCGAGCAGCGCCACCGCCACGCCCAGCAGGCCGAAAGCCGCGGCCAGCTTCTGGCCCACGGTCAGGGTGCGCTGGGCACGGGGGGTCTGCGCAGCAGATGGCCGGGGTGCCACCCGAGGCGCAGCCGCAGGGGATGCCGTGACGGCGTGGGTGCTTGTGGCGCCGGCCGTGGCGGGAAGGTAGTTCATGGCTCTCTCCGTGGTGTTGCGTGTCGCTCTCTGGCACCCCATCGGGCGATGGGGCGGCATCCCCTGGCAATGCAAGCCCTGTGCCACGAGGCACAGGCCGCGCTCCATCAATCAGTCAGCGGTGGCCATGCATTCGCCAAATCCCCCGCCCCCGGGCGTGGAAATTTCGAACACATCACCCGGCTCCATCAGCGCTGCGCCGATGTGGTCGAGGTCCTCCACCTGGCCATTGGCCCGCAGCACACGGTTGAGCCCGGTCAGACCGGCCTGTCCACCCGCCATGCCGAAGGCCGGCTTGACGCGGCCGTTGGACAGAATGCTCGCCGTCATCTGCTCCAGAAAGCGCACGCGGCGCACGCCGCCATTGCCGCCCGCCCAACGGCCCCGCCCGCCCGAGCCCGCGCGGATCTCATAGCTGTCGAGCACCACGGGGAAGCGGAACTCCAGGATCTCGGGGTCCGTGAGGCGCGAGTTGGTCATGTGCGTCTGCACCACGCTCGTGCCTTCGAAGCCGCGCACCACCTGTCCTTGTGCATCGAGCACCGCGCCTGCACCACTGCCGCCCGCGATGGTCTCGTAGTACTGGTACTGCGCATTGCCGAAGGTGAAGTTGTTCATGGTGGGCTGGCTGCCCGCCATGACGCCCAGGGCGCCGAACAGCGCATTGGTGATGCAGGTGGAGGTCTCCACATTGCCCGCCACCACCGAGGCCGGCGGGTTGGGGTTGAGCATGGAGCCCTGCGGGATGAGGACCTGCAGGGGCTTGAGGCACCCGGCGTTGAGCGGGATGTCGTCGTCCACCAGCGTGCGGAAGACGTAGAGCACCGCCGCCATGCACACCGCGCGCGGGGCGTTGAAGTTGTTGACCTGCTGCGGGCTGGTGCCGGCAAAGTCGATCACCGCACTGCGCTCGGCGACGTTGACCTTGACCGAGACGCTGATCTGCGCGCCGTTGTCCAGCGGCAGGGTGAACTGCCCGTCCTTGAGGTGCGTGATCACGCGGCGCACCGACTCCTCGGCGTTGTCCTGCACATGGCGCATGTAGGCCTGCACGACGTCCAGGCCGAACTGCGCCACCATCTTCGACAGCTCCTGCACCCCTTTCTCGTTGGCGGCGATCTGGGCACGCAGGTCGGCCAGGTTCTGGTGCGGGTTGCGGCTGGGGTATGGCGTGGTGCCGCCCCCCGTGGCCAGCAGGTGGCGCACGGCCTCTTCCTGAAAAGCGCCCTGGTCCACCAGCTTCACGTTGTTGATCTGCACGCCCTCTTCCTCGATGCGCGTGGAGAACGGGGGCATGGAGCCCGGCGTGGTGCCGCCGATATCGGCATGGTGGCCACGCGAGCCGACGTAGAAGGTCGGCTCCTTGCCACCGCCCACGTACACCGGCGTGATTACCGTGACGTCGGGCAGGTGGGTGCCGCCGTGGTAGGGATCGTTGAGCATGTAGACATCGCCCGGTTGCATGCGGCCCGTGTTCTCGCGGATCACGGTCTTGATGCTTTCGCCCATGGAGCCCAGGTGCACGGGCATGTGGGGCGCATTGGCGATCAGGTTGCCCTCGGCATCGAACAGCGCGCAGCTGAAGTCCAGCCGCTCCTTGATGTTCACCGAGTAGGCCGTGTTCTGCAGCTGCAGGCCCATCTGCTCGGCGATGTTCATGAACAGGTTGTTGAACACCTCGAGCAGCACCGGGTCCACCGTGGTGCCGGCGGCGTACTGCACCGAGCGCGCGGTCACGCGGTCGAGCACAAGGTGGTCCAGGTCCGTGAGCCGGGCCAGCCAGCCGGGCTCCACCACCGTGGTGGTGTTCTTCTCGGCGATGATGGCCGGGCCGGGGATCGCATCGCCGGGCTGCAGGTCCTCACGCACCACCAGGGCGGCATCGTGCCACTGGCCGCCAGAGTACATGCGCACCGTTTCGCGGCGCGGGTGCACGCGCTCGGCGTGCAGGGGCAGGCGCGGCTCGGCCGGCGCATCGCCGGGGATCACGGCCTCGACCGACACCGCCTCCACCACCAGGCCCTTGCCCACCATCAGGAAGGCGAAGCGCTGGCGGTAGGCCGCCTCGAAGCCGGCCTGCACGGTGGCGATATCGCCGAACGGAACCACCAGGGCCGAGTCGGTGCCCTCGTAGCGCACATGCACGTTGTGGCGCACCTGCACCGGGTGGCTGCTGACCTGCTGGCGTTCCAGCTCGGCCTGGGCGGCTGCGCCCAGCACCTCCAGGCGCTCGGCGATCAGCGGCAGCGAGGCCGCGGCCAGCGGCAACTCCACCGCCTGCTCGCGGATCACGGTCTGGTCGGCCAGGCCCATGCCGTAGGCGCTGAGCACGCCCGCCAGCGGGTGCACGAAGACGCGCGTCATGCCCAAGGCATCGGCCACCAGGCAGGCATGCTGGCCGCCCGCGCCGCCAAAGCACTGCAGGGTGTAACGCGTCACGTCGTAGCCGCGCGCCACCGAGATCTTCTTGATGGCGTTGGCCATCTGCTGCACGGCGATCTGGATGAAACCCTCGGCCACCTCTTCGGGCTGGCGCTTCGTCTGCACGGCCAGTTCGGCAAAGCGTGCACGCACGGCCTGGGCGTCCAGGGTCTCGTTGGCGGCGGGGCCGAACACGCTGGGGAAGTAGGCGGGCTGCACCTTGCCCACCATGACGTTGGCATCGGTCACGGCCAGCGGGCCGCCGCGGCGGTAGCTCACGGGGCCGGGGTTGGCGCCCGCACTCTCGGGGCCCACGCGGAAACGCGCACCGTCGTAGCTGAGCACCGATCCGCCGCCCGCGGCCACGGTGTGGATGCTCATCATCGGGGCCCGCATGCGCACGCCCGCCACATGGGTCTCGAACTCGCGCTCGAATTCGCCTGCGTAGTGGCTCACGTCGGTGGACGTGCCGCCCATGTCGAAGCCGATCACGCGCTCCTGCCCGGCCAGGCCGGCCGTGCGCGCCATGCCCACGATGCCGCCGGCCGGGCCGGACAGGATCGCGTCCTTGCCCTGGAAGGTGGTCGCGTCCGTCAGCCCGCCCGAAGACTGCATGAAGAACAGCTTGACGCCGGGCATCTCGCTGGCCACCTGCTCCACATAGCGGCGCAGGATGGGCGAGAGGTAGGCATCCACCACCGTGGTATCGCCCCGGCTCACGAACTTCATCATGGGGCTGGTCTCGTGCGAAGTGCTGATCTGCGTGAACCCCACCTCCTTCGCCATGCGGCGCGCCAACTGCTCATGCTCGGTATGGCGGTAGCCGTGCATGAAGACGATGGCCACGCTGCGCAGGCCCCGGCCCCAGGCGGCCAGCAGGTCGCCGCGCAGGCTGGCCTCGTCGAGCGGCTGCATCACGTTGCCGTGGGCACCCACGCGTTCGCGCGCCTCGACCACTTCGGCATAGAGCAGCTCGGGCAGCAGGATGTGGCGGTCGAACAGGCGTGGCCGGTTCTGGTAGGCGATGCGCAGCGCATCGCGAAAGCCGCGCGTGGTGACCAGCAGCGTGGGCTCGCCCTTGCGCTCCAGCAGCGCATTGGTGGCCACCGTGGTGCCCATCTTCACGCATTCCACCAGGGCCGGCGTCACGGCCTCGCCGGGCGCCAGGCCCAGCAGGTGGCGGATGCCGGCCACGGCCGCATCCTTGTACTGCTCGGGGTTCTCGGACAAGAGCTTGTGCGTGACCAGCGTGCCGTCGGGGCGCTTGCCGACGATGTCGGTGAAGGTGCCCCCGCGGTCGATCCAGAACTGCCAGCGGGGAAGGTGTACTTGGGGTGTCATTGCGTTCATGGTGTTTCCGATGGGAGAGATAAACGGGTAAGGGCTGGATTCAGGCGGCATCGGCGCAGGCCGGGGCCAGGCGCTGCAGGAGCTGGCGCACGGCGGGAATGGGCGGCGCACTGGCCAGGGCATGCGCACGCGGGCACCAGGGCCCGCCCAGCGCGGTAGCCCAGGCCATCACGGGCAGGATGTCGGCCGGCGGCAGGGTCTGCATGGCCTCGATCACGATGCGCAGCTCCTGCGCCAGCCGGTTGCCGGGCGCAAAGCGCCAGTGGTACTGGCCGCAGCCCACGCGCACGGCCCGGCTGTCCTTCTCGGTCATGGCCACGAGCCAGTCGCAGTGGAAGTCCGCGCAGTCCGGCCCGGGGGGATCGGCCAGGCAGACGGTGTAGACGTTCTCGAAGCTGCGGTTGAAATTGCGCACCAGGGTCTCGGCGATCGCCTCGCGCCCCTGGGCCGAGGGCGGGAAGACCATGCCGCCCTGGCGCAGCTCCATCTGCAACAGCGCGCCGCCGGCAAAGGCCTGGGCGATCAGGTGCGGGCGGTTGCCGTCCTTGGCGCGCAGATAGGTTTCGATGGAATCCTGGGGCGTATGCATGGTGCTTCTCCGGCAGTGGATGGGAGGAATTCAATTCAACGCTGCGTGTAGTAGGGAATGAAGATCTGGTTGGCCTCACCGCCGACGGAACGCACCCACTCGCGTGAAAAGCGTTCGCCCAGGCGCTTGAGGTCGGCATCGAGCTCGGCGCTCGCACGCTCGACCTTGATGCCCTTGCGCTGCAACTCGCCCACGGACTCCTGGGCGATGGCCTCGCTCAGGGTCCAGCCGCGAGCCTCGGCGTCCGACGCGGCCTTGCTGACGGCCTGGCGCACCGGCGCCGGCAGCGCATCGAAGGCCTGCTGGTTCACGAACACGATGTTCTTGGGAAACCAGGCATTGATGCCGTAGTACTGGCGGATCTGGCCCCAGACCTGGTTCTCCACCCCCGTGAGGGCCGAGGTGATCATGGAGTCGAGCTGCCCTGCCGCCAGCGCCTTGTTGACCTCGACCATGGGCACATCCACGGGCGCAGCCCCCAGCATCTCGGCGATGCGCACCGTGGCGGGGTTGTAGGTGCGCATGCGCGTGCCCTTGAAATCGGCGGACGATTTCACCGGCGCAGTGGAGAACAGGCCCTGCGGCGGCCAGGGCACCGCGTACAGGACCGTGAGCCCCTTGCGGGCGAAATGGCCCTCGATCAGCGGGCGCTGCAGGCCCCACATGCGCCGCGCGTCGGCATAGCTGCGCACCACGAAGGGCACGGTATCGGCGCCGGCGATGGGCATGTCCGCCACCAGGCTGGTCATGATGGTCTCGCCCGCCTGGGCCTTGCCGGCCTGCACCGCCTGGGGAATCTCCGCCAGTTTGGCCAGGCTGTTGTTGGCGTGCACCTCGATCTTCAGGGCCCCGGCGGAGGCCGCCTCCACCTCCTGGGCGAACTGCACCAGGTTGCGCGTGTGGAAAGTCTCCGCACGGTAGCCCGTGGCCAGTTTCCACTGGGCCTGGGCGTGCACCATCGGGGCCACGGCGAGCGCGGCCAACCAGACCATGTGTTTCATGGCAAGCTCCTGGGGTGGGGGAAGAAGGGCCAGCGCAGTGCGCGCCGGCGGACACAGTGGCAGGCCAGGGGCCTACTTGGACGCGCCCATGACGAGGTCCGGGACGATGGTGACGATCTGCGGGAAGACCGTGATCAGGCCGATGCACACCACCAGGCAGAAGAAGAACGGGATGGCGGCCTTGGCGATGAGGTTGCTGTCCTTGCCCGTCATGTTCTGCAGCACGAAGAGGTTGAAGCCCACGGGCGGCGTGACCTCGGCGATCTCAACCAGCAGGATCACGAAGATGCCGAACCAGATCAGATCGAACCCGGCCTTCTCGATCATGGGCATCACCACGGCGGCGGTGAGCACGATCATGCTGATACCGTCGAGTGCCGTGCCCAGCACCAGGTACACGCCCACCAAGCAGGCGATCAGCGCATAGGGCGACAGGTGCATGGAGTCGACCCAGGCGGCCAGCTCGCGCGGGATGCCCGTGAAGGCCATGGTCTTGGTCAGGAAGGCGGCCCCCGCCAGGATGAACATGATCATGCAGCTGGTGCGGGCCGAGCCGGCCAGGCCTTCCTTGAAGTTCTGCCAGGTCAGCGCCTTGCACCAGGCAGCCAGGGCCAGGGCCCCCACCACGCCATAGGCCGCGCATTCCGTCGCCGTGGCCCAGCCGGCCACCAGGGACCAGCAGATGAACACGATGAGCAGCGCGCAGGGAATCAGGTTGCGCGACAGGTGCAGCTTTTCGCGGAAGGTCAGCGCCGGCTCGTCGGGGGGCATGCGCTCCTTGTTGCGCACCGACCACCAAGCGATGTAGCCCGAGAACAGCAACATCAGCAGCAGGCCGGGCAGAAAGCCCGCCAGGAAGATGCGGATGATGGAAGCATCGGCCGCCACCGCATACACCACCATGGTGATGGACGGCGGGATCAGGATGCCGAGGGTGCCGGCCGTGGCCAGCGAACCGATGGCGATGCCTTCGTCGTAGCCGCGCTTCTTGAGTGCCGGCAGCGAGACCTTGGCGATGGTGGCACAGGTGGCCGCCGATGAGCCCGAGACCGAGCCGAAGATGCCACAGCCCAGAATGGTGGTGTGGAAGAGCCGCCCGGGCACCTTGCCCAGCCAGGGCGCCAGGCCGCTGAACATGTCCTCGCTGAGCCGGGTGCGGAACAGGATTTCGCCCATCCAGATGAACAGCGGCAGGGCCGCGAGTTCCCAGCTGGCATTGCTCTCCCAGAAGGCGGAGAACAGGTTCAGCCCGGCATGGCTGTTGGTGAAGAAGGCCTGGCCGACCCAGCCGCAGATGGCCAGGGTCATGGCGATCCAGACACCGCCGGAGAGCATGAGCAGCATGATCACCAGCAGGAAGGCGCCGATGGAAAGAATGTCCATGGTGGTGCTCCTTACAGGTCCGACGAGAAGTCGCCCTTGGCGTGGCGCTCTTCCACCAGGCGCACGAAGGTGGGAACCCCGCCGCGCGCCACGATCCACCATTCATCGACCACCGCCACGAGGAACAGGATGGAGCCGATGGCGAAGCTCAGTTGGGGAATCCAGACCGGCACGGCCCACAGGCCCTGGGCCACTTCGTTGAATTTCCAGCTTTCGTAGGTGAAGGCGCAGGCCCACCAGGTGAGGTAGCCGATGGCCAGCACGGCCACCGACAGGCAGGCCAGCTCGAAGATGCGGCGCGTGGCCGGCGAGAGCTTTTCGAGCACCAGGGTCACGCGCACGAAATCGCCGTGCTTGAAGGCATGGGCCATGGTCAGGAAGGCGGCAGCGGCGCACAGCCAGGCCACCACGTCGTTGATGGCGCCGGTGGGAAAGCCGAACTGGCGCCCCAGGGACTGCACCACCATGAGCACGCAGATGCCGGCGATGCACCAGGCGCCGATGGTGCCGGCGACGTCGTAGCTGGCATCCAGCACCCGCCGCAGCAGGTGCGGCGGCACAGCCACCCCTGCATGCACACCGGCGGTGGCCGGGGAGGTTTGGGTCAGGGAAGACATGGTGGCTCCATCACTTCTTGGTGTTGAAGGCTTCGATCACGGCCTTGCCTTCGTCACCGGCCACCTTGATCCAGTCAGCCGTCATGCGCTCGCCGATCGGCTTGAATTCGGCCTTGAGGCCGGCGGCCACGGTGTCCACCTGCATGCCCTTGGCCGCAAGCTCCTTGAGGTATTCCTGGTCCTTCTGCTCGCTCAGGGCCCAGCCGCGGCGCTCGGCCACGGCGGCCTGCGCAAGCACCGCCTCCTGCGTGGGCTTGTCCAGCGCGTCGAAGGTCTTCTGGTTCACCACCACCGCATTGCGCGGCAGGAAGGCCGAGACTGCGTAGAAGTACTTCACGCTCTCATAGAGCTTGCTCTCCACGCCGCTGGCGCTGGAGGTGAGGAAGTTGTCCACGGTGCCGGTGGTGAGCGCGGCGGGCAGCTCGGCCAGCTGGATGGTCACGGGCTGCGCGCCCACGGCGACGGCGATGCCCGAGGTCACGGGGTTGAAGGCGCGCATCTTGGTGCTCTTCAAGTCCTTGAGCGCCGTGACGGGCTTGGTCGAGTACAGGCTCTGCGCAGGCCAGGCCACGGTGTACAGCAGCTTCATGCCCTGGGCGGCCAGGGTCTTGGTGAGCATGGGGCGCGAGACCTGGTCCAGGCGCTTGGCGTCGGCATAGCTGGTGGCCAGGAAGGGAATGGAGTCGAGGCCGTAGGCCGCCGACTCATTGGCCGCACCGGAAAGAATGAACTCGCCCGCCGGCACCTGGCCCGACTGCACCGTGCGCTTGATCTCGTTGGCCTTGAACAGCGAGGCATTGGGGTGCACCGTGATCTTGAGCTTGCCGCCCGTGGCCTTGTCCACGTCCTGGGCGAACTGCTGCAGGTTCTGCACCTGGAAGGTGTTGGTGGCGTAGCCCGAGGGCAGGTCCCACTTGGCCTGGGCCTGGGCGATGCCGGCGAACGCGAGGGCACACATACTGAAAGCGATGGTTTTCATGGGGAGGCTCCTGGTTTTAAAAACTGGCGAGTTGGTGGTTGAGCAGGTCGGAGATCAGCATGCAGCCCGGGGCGTGGGTGATGCAGAACGCGGGCTGGGCGTGCAGGATGGCGGACTGGGGCGTGACACCACAGGCCCAGAAGACGGGAATCTCATCGGGCATGAGCGCCACGGCATCGCCGTAGTCGGGCTTGGCGAGGTCGGCGATGCCGATCAGCGACGGGTCGCCGATGTGCACCGGCGCGCCGTGCACATTGGGGAAGCGCGAGGTCACCTGCACGGCACGGATCACGTCGGCCGCCTTCATGGGGCGCATGGTCACGACCATGGCGCCACCGAAGGGGCCGGCCGGCTCGGTGGCTACATTGGTGCGGAACATGGCCACGTTCTTGCCCTCGTCGATGTGGCGCAGCGGGATGCCGGCCTCGATCAGCGCCGACTCGAACGAGAACGAGCAGCCCAGGATGAAGGTCACGAGGTCCGGCCGCCAGAAGGCCGAGATGTCCGTCACCTCCTCGGCCAGCTCGCCGTGGCGCCACACGCGGTACAGCGGCACATCGCTGCGGATGTCGATGCCCTCGCCCAGGCTGGGCAGCGAGAACTGGCCGGGCTCGCTCACCGCCAGCACCGGGCAGGGCTTGGGGTTGCGCTGGCAAAAGCGCAGGAAGTCGCCGGCCTGCACCTCGGGCAGGATGACCAGGTTGCCCTGCACATGGCCATCGGCCAGTCCGCTGGTGTGCGAAGTCCACAGACCCTGGCGGATCACGCTGCGCACGTGCCGGGGGTTGTCGCTGCCTTGCGGGCCAAAGACCTGGGGTGTGTTGTTGTGTGTGGAGTCCACCATGGGTTCCTTGCGTTGCGAAATGTCAAATGCATGACGATGGGGTGGATTGTGTTGGCGTGCCACCGGGGCTGGCAAATTCAAAAAATTTCTATCAGTTCATCGATTTTTTCGATGCACTACCCTGGAGCACAACTCACCCAACTTGGTGCTAAGTGAAAACCCTAGGATGCCGGAGATACGGCCATTGCACCCCTGTCGGGAGCTGCGGCACCCCGGCGGTGCCGCAAATGCCATCGCCCGCACCGCCCTGGCGAAGGCAGGCGTGCGCCCGGCACGGCGGGACTGCACCAACAGCATGCATGGCCCCGGAGCGCGGGCCTGCACGGTGCCTGGGCTGGCACCGCAGAAGCAGGAAAAATGCAGCCGTGGCGCCTGGATGCGCCGTGATGCCGGTGTCCGCGGCCTCTGCTGTCAGCCTGCCTTCAGGTTTTTGGCGCGGCCCTTGCCGACTTCGGCCTGCAGTTCGACAAAGGCCAGGGCCGAGCGCACGACGCCGTCCACCGCTGGAGAGGCCGGGTCTTCGCGGTAGCTCAGGTGGATGGGCAGCGGCCGCAGTTCGGCCTCGCAGGCCAGCGGGCGCAGGTCGGGGAATGCCAGCAGCCGCTGCACGGCTTGGCGCGGCAGCGTGGCCACGCCAAAGCCGCCCTGCACCAGCTGCACCATGGCCGAGATGGAAGAAATGGTGTGCACGCAGCGCGGCTCCACCTGGGCCTGGCGCAGCACGTCGAGCAAGGTCACATGGGGCTGCGAGCCGCGCTGGAAGGTGAGGATGTCGGTCTCGGCAAAGTCCGCGAGCGCATAGCGCCGCTTGCGGTGCAGCTTGGTATTGCCCACGAAGACCATCTCCATGGGCGTGAGCGCTTGTGTGCGGATGCCCTCGGCCGACGCTGGCAGCGCGGCGAACACCGTGTCCAGCGCGCCGCGGCGGATCTGGTCTAGCAGCACGGGGGTGGTCTCCACCGTGAGCTCCAGCTCCAGCAGCGGGTTGTCCTTGCGCAGCTGCTCGATCCAGGGGATCAGCCAGGAGTGCAGCACCGACTCGATGGCCCCCAGCCGGATGGACACTTCCATGGGCCCGCCCGAGCCCATTTCGGCCTTGAGCTGGCGCTGCAGCTCCAGCATGCGCTTGGCGTAGGTGAGAAAGCGCGTGCCCGCCACCGTGAGCTTGAAGCGCTTGTCGCTGCGGTCCAGCAGCAGCACGCCCAACTCCTCCTCCAGTGCCGCCACGCGGCTGGACATGGCGGACTGGGTGAGGAACAGCTTCTCGGCCGCGCGCGTCACGCTGCGCAGGGAGGCAACCCAGTAGAAGGCTTCGACGAAACGCAGGTTCATGGTGCTTGGATGGGTAGGCGGCGCCAGGATTGTGCGCCCACCCATCGACAACAGAGCAGCGGGCTACTCCGCGAACAAGGGCATGTCGGCCTTCTTCAAGGTGCGCAGCACGAAGCTCGAACGGCTGTGGCGTATGCCCTTGATCTTGTAGAGCTTCTCGCGCAGCAGGCGCTCGTAGTCGCGCGTGTCCTTGACCACCACGCGCAGCAGGTAGTCGTAGTCGCCCGAGACCAGGTGGGCCTCGATCACCTCAGGGATGCTGGCCAGCGTCTCGCCGAATTTTTCGAGCGTGTTGTCCGAATGGCTGTCGAGCGTGACCTGCACCAGCACCGTGTCCGACAGGCCCAGCGCCTGCGGGTTCAGGCGCACGGTGTAGCCCTGGATGACGCCGGCCTCCTCCATCTTCTTGATGCGGCCCCAGCAGGGCGACGGGCTCAGGCCCACGGCCTGGCCAATCTCCTGCAGGCTGGCGCGCGCATCGTTCTGCAGCACGGCGAGAATTTTTCTGTCGAGGCGGTCCATTCGGCCAATTATTCAACCAAACCGCTATTTGCAGCAAATTTTTCTGCAAAACAATGATTTCTCGCAAAACATGGAAAGAACTGCTGCGCAAGGCGGCGCACAATTCATCCATCGAGGCGCTCTTACCGGAACGCACGAAACGACAGGGCCCCGGACTGGTTACCGCCAGACCGGGGCGCTTGGCAAGACGCACCGGAGCAGCATGGCCTCCACCCCCCCCCTCTCTGCTTCGATGAACTCCGCCACGGCTTGTCGCACAGGCGACCGGGGGCCGTTCGTATGCACGCTTACCAGCACAAACCCGAATGCCCGGTTCCATGTTGCAGCGCCATAATTTTCAAGGCCGCAAACCATGCCGCGCATTGCCCCTTATCCTGGGGTGCGCACGGCGGGGCCGGCCAGAAACATACCTACAGGAGACACCATGCAATTGACTTCCCTCGCCGCGGGCCTGGGCCTCGCCTTCGGCCTCGTGGCCAGCGCCGGCGCACAGACCACCACCCTCAAGATCGGCTATGCCACGGCACCCGACTCGCACTACGGCGTGGGCTCCAAGGTCTTCTGCGATGAGGTCGAGAAGGGCACGCAGGGGCGCTACAAGTGCCAGTACTTCCCCAACTCCGCCCTGGGCGGCGAGCGCGAGCAGATCGAGGCCATCCAACTGGGCACGCAGGACCTGGTGAACACCTCCACCGGCCCCGTGGGCAACTTCGTGCCCGAAGTGAAGATCGTGGACATTCCCTTCCTGTTCCGCGACTACGACCACGCCCGCAAGGTGATGGACGGCCCCATCGGCCAGGACATCCTGACCAAGTTCCCGAGCAAGGGCATCATCGCGCTGGCCTGGACGGAAAACGGCTTCCGCCACATGACCAACAGCAAGCGCGACATCGTCAAGCCCGACGATGCCAAGGGCCTGAAGATGCGCACCATGGAGAACAAGGTGCACATGGACGGCTACCGCACCTTCGGCATCCTGCCCACGCCCATGGCCTTCCCCGAACTGTTCGGCGCCATGCAGCAGGGCACGGTGGACGGCCAGGAGAACCCCATCCCCGTGATCCTGTCGGCCAAGTTCTCGCAGGTGCAAAAGCACCTGTCGCTGACCGGCCATGTGTACTCGCCGGCGCTCTTGCTGCTCTCGCCCAAGGTGTGGAACAAGCTCAATGACGCGGACAAGAAGGTCTTCACCGACGCCGCCAAGAGCGCCTCGGTGGCCCAGCGCAAGAAGGTCAACGACGACGAGAACAACGGCATCGCGCTGCTCGAGCAGCAGGGCATGAAGGTCACCAAGACGGTGGACGGTGCCGCCTTCCGCGAAGCGCTCAAGCCCGCCTACGTCGGCTACGCCAAGGAATTCGGCGCCGACAACATCAAGAAGATCCAGGACGTTCGCTGAGGCAGAGCCTGCGCTTCGTACCGCGCCCGGCCGCAACCATGCGCCGGGCGCTTTTGCTTTGACCTGCACGCCTTTTGCCCAAGACCGTCCCGTGAAAACCTTCGAACGCTATTTTCTGACCGCCAACCGCTGGGCCCTGATCCTGCTGCTGGCGGCCATGTCCATCATCATCTTCACCAACGTGGTGATGCGCTATGTGACCCACAACTCGCTCGAATGGGCCGAGGAGGTCTCGCGCCACATGATGATCTGGCTCACCTTCCTGGGCGCCGGCCCGGTGCTGCGCTACGGCGGCCATATTGCCGTGGAAAACCTGCAGGACGCCCTGCCGCGCACGGGCGCCATCGCCTTGCGTGCCGTGGTCGCGGCGCTGCTCTTTGCCTTCTTCGGCTTCATGGTCTGGTATGGCTGGCTGTACATGCAGCGCACCATGTTCCAGATGACAGCCGTGACGCAGATCCCGTTCGCCTACATCTACAGCGCCATGCTGATCGGCGGCGTGCTGCTGATCGTGCACTTTTTGTTCATCGTGCGCGGCTACGTGCTCGACCGCACGTTCGCAGCCGACGCGCACTTCGATGCGAATGCGAGTGCCTCCCTATGAGCGCGTCCATCATCCTCATCGTTTCGGCCTGCCTGTTCCTGGCCATGGGTGTGCCCGTGGCGTTTGCGCTGGGCCTGTCCACCGCGGCCACACTGATCCTGGCCGAGAGCTACCCGCTGATGGTGCTGCTCAAGGAGACCTTCACCGGCATCGACAGCTTTCCGCTGATGGCCGTGCCCTTCTTCATCCTGGCGGCCGAGCTCATGAGCGGCGGCTCGCTCACCGAGGTGCTGCTGCGCTTTGCCGGCCAGTTCGTGGGCCACAAGCGCGGCGGGCTGGGCTACACCAACGTGGTGTCGCTGACCTTCTTCTCGGGCATCTCGGGCTCGGCCCTGGCCGATGCGGCCGGTCCGGGCTCGATGCTGATCCGCATGATGGACAAGGCCGGCTACGACCGCTCCTACGCGGCGGCGCTCACGGCGTCCACCGCCATCGTCGGGCCCATCATCCCGCCGTCCATCATCATGATCATCTACGCGCTGCAGGACGAGACGGTCTCGGTCGGCGCGCTGTTCGTGGCTGGCGTGCTGCCGGGCATCCTGATCGCGGTGGCCATGTGCATCGTGAACTTCTACATCTCCAAGAAGCGCAACTACAAGGGCGACGGGAAGATGCCGCCCCTGGCCGAGATCCTGCAGACCACCTGGAAGGCGTTGCCCGCCATCTTGCTGCCCGTGGTGATCCTGGGCGGCATGCGCGCGGGCTGGTTCACGCCCACCGAAGCGTCGGTGGTGGCGGTGTTCTATGCGCTGGTGTGCGGCAAGTTCGTCTACCGCACGCTGCAATGGAAGGCACTGCCCGACATCCTGGCGCGCTCGGCCCTGCTGTCGGCCTCGGTGCTCATCATCATCGGGCTGTCGGCTGCATTCGCGTGGATCCTGACCATCGAAGGCATTCCGCAGCAGATGGCCGACTGGCTGGTGGGCATGAATCTCTCGCCCTGGATGTTCCTCATCATCGTGAACATCTTCCTGCTGCTGTTCGGCATCTTCATCGAGCCGCTGCCGGGCGTGATGGTGCTCGCCCCCATCCTGGCCCCCGTGGCCGTGAAGCTGGGGATCGATCCCATCCACTTCGCCATGATCGTGATCTACAACCTCACCCTGGGCATGATCACCCCACCCGTGGGCGGGCTGCTGTTCGTCACCTGCAATGTCTCGCGCGTGCCCATGACCCAGCTGGTACGCGAGCTCATGCCCTTCCTCTGGGCGCATGGCGTGGTGCTGGTGGTGCTGACCTTCATCCCGCAGCTGTCGACCTGGCTGCCCAAGGTGTGGGGCTTCATCAAGTAGGGGCGCTTGGCGCAGACGGCGCCCGCCAGCGGATATACTTGCGCCCGTCAGGAGAGAGCCCCCTTCGCGGGGGCCGCCGAAGGCGCAGGGACACCCCGAACGCTCAGGCAAAAGGACTGGCAACCGCCTGCAGGGATGCAGGCGTTCCCTTGCTGGAGAGAGGTGGCCGCATGCATGCAGCATGCAGGCCATCCACCGAAGGAGCAAGCCGCAGCCGCCAGCCAGGGTGGTGCGGTGAATCTCTCAGGTAAAGCGGACAGCAGGGCAAATCCCGCAACCCATGGGTGGGTTGCGGCCCCCATTTGCCCGGAGTCCGCCCCATGTCTGCCCCTGCCACCACTGCAGCCCCCCTGCTCACCACGCCGCTGAACGCCCTGCACCTGGAGCTGGGTGCACGCATGGTGCCGTTCGCCGGTTACTCCATGCCCGTGCAGTACCCCGCCGGCCTGATGGCCGAGCATGCGCACACCCGCACCGCCGCCGGCCTGTTCGACGTGTCGCACATGGGCCAGCTCCAGCTCGTCGGCCCCGATGCTGCCGCCGCCTTCGAGACCCTGGTGCCCGTGGACGTGATCGACCTGCCCGTGGGCAAGCAGCGCTATGGCCTGCTGCTGACCGACGAGGGCACCATCATCGACGACCTGATGTTCTTCAACCAGGGCAACGGCACGCTGTTTGTGATCGTCAACGGTGCCTGCAAGGTCGGCGACATCGCGCACATCAAAGCGCGCATCGGCCAGCGCTGCGAGGTGCGCCCCATGCCCGACCATGCCCTGCAGGCACTGCAAGGCCCCCAGGCCGTGACCGCGCTGGCCCGCCTGGCCCCGGGCATCGAGAAGCTGGTGTTCATGACCGGCGGCAGCTACACCATCGCCGGCTGCGACTGCTTCGTGACGCGCAGCGGCTACACGGGCGAAGACGGTTTCGAGATCTCGGTGCCCGCCGCCCAGGCCGAGACCCTGGCGCGTGCGCTGCTGGCCCAGCCCGAGGTGAAGCCCATCGGCCTGGGCGCACGCAACTCGCTGCGTCTGGAGGCCGGCCTGTGCCTGTACGGCAACGACATCGACACCACCACCACCCCACCCGAGGCGGCGCTGAACTGGGCCATCCAGAAGGTGCGCCGCACGGGTGGCGCGCGCGCGGGCGGCTTCCCCGGCGCCGACAAGGTGCTGGCGCAGATCGACAACCCCGCCAGCCTGCCGCGCAAGCGCGTAGGCCTGGTGGCGCTGGAGCGCGTGCCCGTGCGCGAGCACACCGAATTGCAGAGCGCCGACGGCCAGAAGATCGGTGAAGTCACCAGTGGCCTCTTGGGCCCCACGGTGAACGAGCCCGTGGCCATGGGCTACGTGACGCCGGCATTTGCTGCCATCGGCACCCGGGTGAACGCCATCGTGCGCGGCAAGGCCGTGCCCATGGAGGTGCGCGCCATGCCCTTCACTCCCGCCAACTATTTCCGCGGCTGATTTCACGCCGCGGCGGGCCCGGCCCGCTACATTGCTGATTCCTTCATTTTTCAAAGCCCAGGAGCTTTCCCCATGACCGTCAAATTCTCCAAAGACCACGAATGGATCAACGCCGCTGACACCGACGCAGCCGTGGTGGGCATCACCGTGCACGCCCAGGATGCCCTGGGCGATGTGGTGTTCGTGGACCTGCCCGAAGTGGGCAAGAGCTTCGCCCAGGGCGAAGTGGCCGGCGTGGTCGAGTCCGTCAAGGCCGCGGCCGATGTTTACATGCCCGTCTCGGGCGAGATCGTTGAGGTCAACGAAGCCCTGCGCGCCGACCCTTCGCTGGCCAACTCCGATCCCCTGGACGCCGGCTGGTTCTTCAAGGTCAAGCTCAGCGATGCCGCCCAGCTCGACGGCTTGCTGAACGAGACTGACTACACCGAATTCGCGAAAAACGCCTGAGGCGAATTGACCTTCGCCCGGCTAACGTCGTTGGGTCGCCTTGCCGTGCTACAGCACTGTCTGCGGCTCCCCGCCTAGTTATCCGGCCGAATCCCAATTCGCTGAACGCCCTGCCCTCTCCTCAAGAAGCCTGAGACCTGCCCCATGTTGATGCAATCCGCCCTGCCGCTCGGCGCGCTCGAAAACGCCACCGAATTCCTGCCCCGCCACATCGGCATCGACGCGGCCGACGAAGCGCACATGCTGTCGGTGATCGGCGAGGCCTCGCGCCGCGCCCTCATCGAGAGCATCGTGCCACGCTCCATTGCACGCAGCACGGCTATGGACCTGCCCGCCCCCGTGACGGAGGCCGCGGCATTGGCAGAGCTCAAGGCCATGGCAGGCAAGAACCAGGTGCTCAAAAGCTTCATCGGCCAGGGCTACTACGGCACGCATACGCCGGGCGTGATCCTGCGCAACATCCTCGAAAACCCCGCCTGGTACACGGCCTACACGCCCTACCAGGCCGAGATCTCGCAGGGCCGCATGGAAGCCCTGGTCAACTTCCAGACCATGGTCTGCGACCTCACCGGCATGCCGATCGCCAACGCCTCCATGCTCGACGAGGCCACGGCCGCAGCCGAGGCCATGGCGCTGGCCAAGCGCTCGGTCAAGAGCAAGAGCAACCGCTTCATCGTCGCCGGCGACGCGCACCCGCAGACCATCGAGGTCATCCAGACCCGCGCCAAGCCGCTGAACATCGAGGTGGTGCTGGCCAATTCCGCACCCGAGTGGCATGCCGCGCTCGACGGCGAGTACTTCGCCGTGCTGGCCCAGTACCCCGCCACCAGCGGCCGCATCGACGAGCTGCGCGCCGACGTGGAGAAGGCCCATGGCAAGCAGGCCGCCTTCATCGCCGCAGCCGACCTGCTGGCGCTGACCCTGATCACCCCGCCCGGCGAATGGGGCGCCGACATCGTCGTGGGCACCACGCAGCGTTTCGGCATGCCCATGGGCGCGGGCGGCCCGCACGCCGCCTACATGGCCTGCCGCGACGAATTCAAGCGCTCCCTGCCCGGCCGCCTGGTCGGCGTGAGCGTGGACGTGCATGGCAAGCCCGCCTATCGCCTGGCGCTGCAGACACGCGAGCAGCACATCCGCCGCGAGAAGGCGACCTCCAACATCTGCACGGCCCAGGTGCTGCCGGCCGTGGTGGCCAGCATGTACGCCGTGTACCACGGCCCCGAGGGCCTGAAGCGCATCGCCCAGCGCGTGGCCAGCTACACCGCCATCCTGGCCAAGGGCCTGGAACAGCTGGGCGCGCCCGTGCGCCCGCAAGCGACCTTCGACACCCTCACGCTCAAGACCGACGGCGCCACCCAGGCCATCGCCGCGCGCGCCGTGCAGATGGGCGCCAACCTGCGCGTGTACTTCGAGCACTACCTGTGCATCTCGCTCGACGAAACCACCACGCGCGCCGACATCGCCCTCCTGTGGAAGATTTTCGCCAAGGACGGCCAGGCCCTGCCGACTTTCGACGCCTTCGAGAAGGGCGTGGAGCCGCTGATCCCGGCCGAGCTGCGCCGTACCAGCGCTTACCTCACGCACCCGGTGTTCAACACCCACCACAGCGAGACCGGCATGCTGCGCTACATCCGCCAGCTGTCCGACAAAGACCTGGCGCTGGACCGCAGCATGATCCCGCTGGGCAGTTGCACCATGAAGCTCAATGCCACGAGCGAGATGATCCCCATCACCTGGCCCGAGTTCGCCCAGGTACACCCGTTTGCACCGGCCGACCAGCTCGAAGGTTATCGCCTGCTCGACGAACAGCTGCGCGCCTGGCTGTGCCAGGCCACGGGCTATGCCGGCATCAGCCTGCAGCCCAACGCCGGCTCGCAGGGCGAATACGCGGGCCTGCTGGCCATCAAGGCCTACCACGAGGCCCAGGGCCACGGCCACCGCAACATCTGCCTGATCCCGAGCAGCGCGCACGGCACCAACCCCGCCAGCGCCCAGATGGTGGGCATGCAGGTGGTGGTGACGGCCTGCGACGCCAACGGCAACGTGGACCTGGCGGACCTGCAAGCCAAGTGCGAGCAGCACAGCGCCAACCTGGCCGCGGTGATGATCACCTACCCGAGCACGCACGGTGTGTTCGAGACCCAGGTCAAGGAATTGTGCGCCCTGGTGCACCAGCACGGCGGCCGCGTCTACGTGGACGGCGCCAACATGAACGCCCTGGTGGGCGTGGCCGCCCCCGGCGAGTTCGGTGGCGATGTGAGCCATTTGAACCTGCACAAGACCTTCTGCATCCCCCACGGCGGCGGCGGCCCCGGCGTGGGACCTGTGTGCGTGGTGGAAGACCTCGTGCCCTACCTGCCCGGCCATGCGACGGCCGGCGTGCCCGGCGGTGTGGGCGCCGTCTCGGCCGCGCCCCTGGGCAATGCCGCCGTGCTGCCCATCAGCTGGATGTACTGCCGCATGATGGGCGCCGAGGGCCTGCAGGCAGCGACCGAGACCGCCATCCTGTCGGCCAACTACATCAGCGCGCGCCTCAAGGACCACTACCCCACGCTGTACGCGAGCGCCAACGGCCATGTGGCGCACGAGTGCATTCTGGACCTGCGCCAGCTCAAGGACACCAGCGGCGTGATGGCCGAGGACGTCGCCAAGCGCCTGATCGACTACGGCTTCCACGCGCCCACGCTGAGCTTCCCCGTGCCCAACACGCTGATGGTGGAGCCCACCGAGAGCGAGACGCTGTTCGAGATCGACCGTTTCATCGACGCGATGATCGCCATCCGCGAGGAGATCCGCCAGATCGAGTCCGGCGCCTGGCCACAGGACAACAATCCGCTGAAGAATGCGCCGCACACGGCGGAGAGCCTGCTGACTGGCGAGTGGGCGCGGCCCTATCCTCGCGAGGTGGCTGCGTACCCAGTTGCGGCCTTGCGCTCCAGCAAGTACTGGTCGCCTGTGGGGCGGGTGGACAATGTGTGGGGTGATCGCAATCTGGCGTGCAGTTGCATTCCGGTCAGCGACTACGCTTGACCCGCTGAATCGCCTTTGTGCGGCCTTGGGGCCATGGTTGCTTCTGTTGATTGTTGAGGGCGGGAGCCGGGATGTGCGCCCGGCGGCGCAGTAACTTTCTCTTGGGCCGCCAAGAGAAAGTCACCAA
>NZ_JBYSYM010000035.1:0-69496 GCF_058783375.1 Acidovorax sp. FW305-C-20-28
TGGACTATGGGCAAGCCGTGCGACAAAGCAGACGCCGCATGCCGGGGCCAGCCCGAAGGGAAAGCCTGCAGCGCGGCGCATTGCGGCGTTGCCCTTCGCTTGCGTAGCGGTGCTACGCGGCACTCAGGGCGCCTTGTACTGCACCGCGCTGCAGGCTTTCGCGGGGGAGAAATGAACGATGACACGCCCTATGCGGCGCTCGACAGTGGGGCCGGTGCGGTTGCGCCTGCGGCAAGCAGGCCCAGCAGCGCCAGCATGGGGGCGTCGGAGGCATCGCAGGCCAGGCCCATGTGCCGGTCGAAGGCCAGCGCACCATGAAGCGGCCGCGCCACCGCCTGGCGCGCATGGGCGGCGTGCGATTGCGGCACCACGGCCAGGCCGATGCCGGCGTCGACCATGTGCAGCAGCAGTTCCTCGCGCTCGGCGCTGGCGCGCACCGTGAGTGCAATGCCCTGCTCCGCCAGCAGGCGGATGAAGGACTGGTGCAGCGGGCAGTGCGGCCACTCGATCAGCGGCAGGCCCGCAAGGTCTGCCACGCCAAAGCGCTTCTTGAAGCGCAGCGGGTGCCCGCCGGGCACCAACATCACATAGGGCTCGCGCCACAGCGGGAAAAAGGTGTCGCCCTGTGCCTTGCAGTGCTCGGCTACCAGGCGCAACCGGGCATCGTCTGCGCTGGCGGTCAGGCGGACCAGGGCCTGGGGCAGATGCTGCTCGAGCTGCGCCAGCAGCGGCGCGGCCGGGCCCACGAGCAGGGCGTCCTGCAGGAAGATGCGCACAGTCTCGCGCGGCGCCTCGCGGAAATCGCGCACCATGGCGCCCGCGTCTGCCAGCAGGCTGCAGGCGCGCGGGTACAGGCGGTGGCCCTCGGGCGTGGGCGCCAGGCCATTGCGGCTGCGCTCGAACAGCACGGTGTCGAGTGCGTCCTCCAGCCCCTTGATGGCCATGCTGATCGACGGCTGCGCCACGAAGCAGCGCCGCGCGGCCGCCGTCACCGAGCGCTCCTCGTAGGCCGCCACGAAGTAGCCGAGCGCGCGCAGGTCAAACAGCATGGATCAAGGGCGGTATCAATCAGACCGGGGTGATGGTGGTGACGTTTTCGCGGAAGTAGTCCACCTGTCCGTTCTGCGAATGGCTCACGATCCAGGTCAGGCTTTCCACCTCCCGCTGTTGTACCGCATAAAAGAAGCGCTGGTGGAACTGCGTGAGCACCCAGTCGTTGCCCAGCGGCTGGCTGTGGATGTGCAGGATCTGCGTGCCGCGCGGGAACACTTCCACCGCCAGACGCTGCAGCACGGCGATCAGGCCCTGCTTGTCGCGGGCGACCTGCCAGCTGGTGTCCGCGCCATCCTGGTAGTGGTCGATGCGCAGGTCCACGCCATCGGCCACATGGGCCAGCAGGGTGGGCACATCGCCGCGCGCGAAGGCGGCGATCACCTGGTCGATGGGATAGATGGGGGTGGCGGGGTTCGACGTCATGGCAAGGCTCCTTGGGGAAGAAAGAAGCCGCGACTGTAGGCAGGCCCCCGCGCCCGCACAACGATGGAATTTATGGCCCGAGGCGATAAAAAACCGAGGGATGTCCAAGGGCCCCGGTGGGGCTCAATCGAGCATGCCGGGCACCTGGCGCAGGTAGCCATGCAGCGCCGCGATCGCCTGGCGCACCTTGGCCGGCTGGGCGTCGCGTTGGGGCGTCACGGCCCAGACGTCGAGCATGCCCAGGTCCCACTGCGGCAGCAGGCGCACCAGCCGGCCCGACTGCAGGGCCTCGTGCACGTCGCTGCTGCCCAGCATGGCCACGCCCAGGCCGGCCTCGCACATCTGCTGCAGCGACAGCTGGTTGTTGCTGGCGATGCGCGGCTCCACACGCAGCGCGCGGGCCTCGCCCTGGCGGTTGCGCAACTCGGCGAACATGCCCTCGCCATCGCGCACCAGGCCCAGCCAGGCGTGCGAGAGCAGGGCGTCGGGGTGCTGGGGCAGGCCATGGCGCGCCACCCAGTCGGCCGAGGCGCAGAGGTACACGTTCATCGCGCACAGGCGGCGCGCCGCCCAGCTCGAATCCTGCAACCGGCCAAAGCGCACGGCCAGATCGATGCGTGCGTTGATGAGGTCGATGGGCGCATCGTCCACCAGCAGGCGCAGACGCAGCGCCGGGTGGGCCGCCAGCATGTCGCCCAGGGCTGGTGCGATGTGGCGCGCAAAGCCCACCGTGGCCGACAGGCGCAGCTCGCCGCTCGGCGCATCGCGAGAGGCCGCCAGCTCGGCCCGCGCCTGCTCGGCCGCCGCCCACATGGCGGCGCAGCGCGCGTGGTAGCGCTGGCCGGCCTCGGTCAGCGCCAACTGGCGCGTGGAGCGGTGCAGCAGGGTCACGCCGCCGTCACTTTCGAGCTTGCGCACCTGCTGGCTCACGGCCGAGGTACTCATGCCCAGGGCGCGCGCCGCCCCGCTCATCGAGCCGTGCTGCACCACGGCGGCGAACACGGCCATGCGTTTGAGGTCTTCCATCGGGTGTTCGTGAAGCTGTACTTCAAGGTGAAGGCATTTTTTGGCCTCTACCGCCTTCTTTGACAAGCCCCTATTCTCACTCCATCGCTTCAACCAACGGAGATTCCTGATGAAAATCGCCCTGATCGGTGCCACCGGCTTTGTCGGCTCGGCCGTGCTCGAAGAACTGCTGCTCCGCCAGCACCAGGTGACCGCCCTGGCCCGCAACCCCGGCAAGATCGCCGCGCGCGACGGCCTCACCGTGGTGCAGGCCGATGCCCAGGACGCCGCCCAGGTTGCCCAGGCCGTGGCCGGCCAGGATGCCGTGGTCAACGCCTACAACCCTGGCTGGACCGTGCCCGACATCCACGACCAGTTCCTCATCGGCACGCGCGCCATTTATGCCGGCGTCAAGCAGGCCGGCGTCAAGCGCCTGCTGGTGGTGGGCGGCGCGGGCAGCCTGTACGTGGCACCCGGCGTGCAACTCGTGGACACGCCCGGTTTCCCGACCGAATACAAGGCCGGCGCCCTGGCGGCGCGCGAGGCGCTCAACCTGATTCGCAACGAAAGCACGCTGGACTGGACCTTCCTGTCGCCCCCCATCCTGCTGGCCCCGGGCGAGCGCACCGGCCAGTACCGCCTGGGCACCGATGCGCCGCTGATGAACGGCGAAGCCCCCGGCGGCATCAGCGTGGCCGATCTGGCCGTGGCCATCGCCGACGAACTGGAGAACCCGCGCCACCTGCAGCAGCGCTTCACTGTGGCGAGCTGATCGTCCGCAAGGGAGGGGGCCTGGGGCTGGAGTGCATACACTCCCTGCTCCCGTTTCCCCCTTCCTTTCGATGCACGCCCTGTTGAACGCCATCGCCACGATGGCCCCCCTGCCCACCGACGCCCAGCGCATCTTCCATGGCCGCGGCGGCCTTTTCCCGGGCTGCGAGCATTGGGTGCTCGACGTGTTCCCGCCCGTGTGGGTGCTCACCAGCTTCGCGCCCGTGGCCGAGGAAGACCTGGCCGCTGTCGGCGCGGCCCTGGCTGCGCGCTGGGAGCAACTGCACCCGGGCGAGCCGCTGAACTGGGTCTTCCAGACCCGGCACGAGGGCCGCAGCGAGACCCGGCTGATGGCCGGCAGCGTGCCCGACCCGCATGTGGTGAGCGAGCAGGGCGCGCGCTTTCGCGTGCATGTGGCCCGCGGCCAGAACCACGGCCTGTTCCTCGACATGGCTGAGGGCCGCCGCTGGGTGCGCGACTACGCGGCCGCGCGCAGCACCGACCGCTACGGTCTCAAGGTGCTCAACCTGTTCGCCTACACCTGCGCCTTCTCGGTGGTGGCCCTGCAGGCGGGCGCCAAACAGGTGGTCAATGTGGACATGGCCCAGGGCGCCATCGCCATCGGCCAGCAGAACCACCAGCTCAATGGCCTCACCACGGGCGCGAGCTTCCTCGCGCACGACATCTTCTCCACCTGGGGCAAGATCACGCGCGGCGGGCCCTATGGCCTGGTGATCGTGGACCCGCCGAGCTTCCAGCGCGGCAGTTTTGTTGCCACCAAGGACTACGCGCGCCTGATGCGCCGCCTGCCCGACCTGCTGGCCCCGGGCGGCCATGCGCTGCTGTGCCTGAATGCGCCCGAGTTGGACACGGCCTTCCTCAAGGACCAGATGCGCGAGATCGCACCGGAGCTGGAGTTTGTAGAGCGTGTGGCCAATCCCGCCGTGTTCGCCGATGTATCCGAAGAGCGCTCGCTCAAGGTGTTGGCCTACCGTCTCACAGACTGACCGTCCGCAGCCAGGTACCTGCAAGGCAGGGACTATGGGGGCTGAGCGGTGCCGTCATCGAAGCCCAGAATGGCACCGACCGAGCGCTCCAACTCTGCCACCAGATTCGGGTCCATGTACCGGTACTCGTCGGGTATATCGAGCACGTGGATAGGCTTATGTTCAATGATGCGGCCGAACTCCGCCAGCAGGCGCGACTTGTGCTTTTCTTCCATCACGAAAATGGCCTGCGCCCAGTTCAGGTCCTGTTCGGACACATGGTGCCGCGCATGGGGGCTGGTGCCCGCAGAGCGCACGGACAGTTGCGGGTGGTTGCGCCAGACTTTTTCGGCGGTGGGGCTGCGCCATTGGTTGCGGCTGCAGATGAACAGCACCTGCAGGCGCGGTTCGGGTGGTGGCCCAGGATGGCGCTGGCGGTCTTGCCGCAGTGGGCCGGGAGGTGGTTCGCCAGCGGCGGCGAGCTGTTCAGGGCTGGGCGCCCGCGCGCGTTGCACGGCCTGGCGGTAGCGGATTTTCCAGTCCCGGTCGCGCTGGGGGTCAGGGGGCATGCACAAGAGGTCGCAGTGGGGTCATCGGCGGACTGTAGCGCCACTGCGACGTGCTTCCAAGCCGGGTGTGTGGCGCCTGCAACATCCCGGCAGGGTCATTGGATGGCGCGGGCGTGGCGCTCCTTGAGCTTCGCCACTTCCTTCACCTGCAGGCGGAAGGCCGCCACGGCGTCTTTCGACGCTTCGTCCCAGGAATCGGTCTTCATGTGCTGCAGCACAGCCATGAGCGCATCGCTCAATTGCCCGATCTGGCGGCCATAGCTGCCCACGTCTTCGATGATCTTCTGCTCCAGCGCGGGGTCCGAGGATTTGCCCATATTGATGTTGATGAGGCCCACCTGGCCCATCGTCATCTTCGTCCAGTACTGGAAGGCTTGGTTCACGGGGCCGGACAGGGGCATGTAGAAATCGGGCATGGCGCATATCTCCAGGGTGGTTGGCGGCGGTGGAGCAAGCATTGCAAGCCAAAATCCTGTGCGCAGCCAGAAAATTCTGGCAATCCCCGGCCCGCTGTACCCCGTTGTCAGCTCAGCCCGTCAGCCAGCGCAGCGGCGCCAGCACCGTCTGCGGAAACAGCACCATGATGAACATCACGGCGAATTCGGCGGCCATGAAGGGCAGCACGCCGCGCGTCACCTCGTCCATCTTCATGCGCCCCACGCCAGCCACCACGTTCAGGATGGTGCCCACCGGCGGGGTGACCAGGCCGATCGAATTGTTGATGATGAACAGCACGCCGAAGTAGACCGGGTCGATGCCCGCTGCCTTGATGACGGGCATCAGCACCGGCGTCAGGATCAGGATGGTGGGCGTCATGTCCATGGCGGTGCCTACCAGCATCACCAGCACCATGATCGCGATCAGCAGCAGGGTCTGGTTGCCCATGAAGGGCTTGAGCAGTTCCACCATCTGCGCAGGCAGGTTGGCCACCGTGATGAGCCAGGACGAGACCATGGCCGCCGCCACGAGGAACATCACGACGGCGGTGGTCTTGGCCGCGGTGGTGAAGATCGGCAGCAAGGCGGACAGCGGCAGCTCGCGGTAGATGACGCTGGCCACGAACAGCGAGTACACCGCCGCCACCACGGCGGCCTCGGTCGGCGTGAACACGCCCATGCGCAGGCCCACGAGGATGAACACCGGCAGCGTCAGCGCCCAGACCGATTCGCGGGCCGCGCGCCAGATCTCGGCCGCACTCTTCTTTTCGGGCAAGGCGAGGGCCTCCTTGCGCCCCACCCACCACCAGGTGGCCGCCAGGCCCATGCCGATCATGATGCCGGGAACAATGCCAGCAATGAACAGCTTGCTGATCGACACATTGGCCGCCACGCCGAAGATCACGAAGCCGATGCTCGGCGGGATGATGGGGCCGATGACGCCCGAGGCCGCGATCAGCCCGCCCGACACCTCCTTCTTGTGCCCGGCCTTGACCATCATGGGCAGCAGCAGTGCCGTCAGGGCCGCGGCGTCGGCCACGGCCGAGCCCGACAGCGAGGACAGCAGGCAGGCGGCCAGGATCACCACATACCCGAGGCCGCCCTTGACGTGGCCCACCAGCGCCAGCGCAAAGTTCACGATGCGCTGCGACAGACCACCCACGTTCATGATCTCGCCCGCCAGCATGAAGAAGGGCACGGCCAGGAGTGGAAAGCTGTCCGCTCCGTTGATGAAGTTCTGCGCCAGGATCTGGGCGTCGAACAGGTCGAGGTGCCACATCAGCCCGACGCCGGCCGCCAGCAGCGCGTAGGCGATGGGAATGCCCAGCGCCATGGCGCCCAGCAGGCCGCCGAGAAAGATCAGCACGGTCATGTTCTTGCCTCCGGCTTTTGCGTGGCGGCGTTCTCGCGCGCCAGTTCGGCCTGCAGGGCTTCCAGCTCGGCCTGTTCTTCGGATTCCTTGACCATCACCAGGTCGTCCTCGCGGACCTTGCCGGTCAGCACACGCAGCAACTGCAGCGCCAGCAGGAAGCCGGCGCACACCGAGAACACCACGCCCGAGGCGTAGAAGAAGGCCATCGAGGCGCCGGTGACTGGTGCCTCCACGTCCCAGTTGATCACCATCTGCTTCCAGCTGCCGGCAAGGAAGAGCCAGGTGAGGTAGAGCATCAGTACCTGCCCGAGCACCATGCAGACCTTCTTGCCCTTCACGGGCAGCCGGGACACCAGCATGTCCGTGCCCAGGTGGGCGTTCTCCTTGAGGGCCGCCACCGCGCCCAGGAAGGTGATCCAGATGAACAGCCAGCGCGACAGCTCTTCGCTGACCGTGATGCCGGAGTTGAAGACGTAGCGCAGCACCACGTTGCCGAAGACCAGCACCACCATGGCGGCCAGCGCCAGCGCGATGAGCAGGTTGATGGCCCGCACGTAGCGGTCGATGAAGCGGTCGAGCATGCTTGGCTCCTTGTGGGCTGGACGTCAGAGCTGCGTTTCGTGCAGCAAGCCGCGCGCCGCCAGGTTGGCGATGAAGGCCCGGATCCCGAAGCGCCAGGGCGGTGCCGTCTCGCTGTGGGTCACGGTGTTGTGCAGGGCGCCGAGCCAGGCGCTGTGGATGGTGACTGCATCGCCCAACTGGTGCGTGAAGCCGCCGCCGGGTTGGCCGCGGTCCTCGGTGGGGGCGAACAACGTGCCCAGGAACAGCATGAAGCCGTCGGGGTACTGGTGCGCGGCCAGGGTCTGGGCCACCAGGTCGGCCGGGTCGCGGCTGATGCTGGCCATGGTGTTGATGCCGCGCAGCGCGAAGCCGTCCTTGCCCTCCACGCGCAGGTGCACCGTCTCGCTGCGCACCTGGTCCATGCCGAAGCCGGCATCGAACAGGCGCAAGAAGGGGCCGATGGCGCACGAGGCATTGTTGTCCTTGGCCTTGCCCAGCAGCAGCGCGCTGCGGCCCTCGATGTCGCGCAGGTTGACGTCGTTGCCCAGGGCCGCGCCCACGATCTCGCCCCGGCTGTTGACCGCCAGCACCACCTCGGGCTCGGGGTTGTTCCAGGCCGAGTCGGCGCGGATGCCGATGGCTTCGCCCGTGCCCACCGAGGCCAGCACCGGGGCCTTGGTGAAGACCTCGGCGTCGGGGCCGATGCCCACTTCGAGGTACTGCGACCACAGACCTTGCTGCTGCAGCAGGGCCTTCAGGGCCATGGCCTGTTCCGAGCCCGGCCGGATATCGGCCAGGCTGTCGCCGATCAGGCCGACCACCTGGCTACGCAGACCCTGGGCGCGGCTGGCGTCGCCCCGGGCCTGCTCTTCGATCACCCGCTCGATCAGGCTGGCGGCGAAAGTCACGCCAGCGGCCTTCACCACCTGCAGGTCGCAGGGTGCCAGCAGCCAGGGTCGGGCCGAGTCGCGCATGCCGGGCTGGCTGTTGGCCTGCAGCTCGGGCACGCTGCACAGGTAGCGGCCCGGGGCCGCCTGCGCCGCCTCGGCGGGCCGGGGCGTGTCCAGCAGGGTGCTCATGGTGGGGTAGTGCTGGCTCAGGTCGTAGACGCCATCGGCGCGCAGCGCCACCACGGCGGGCCCGGGCGGGCTGCCATCCACCCAGGCGCGGCCCACCAAGGTGCCGGCCAGGCCGTCGTGGGGCAGGATGTGGGCGTGCGTCGCCGCACCGGCCACGGCGGCCGCTGTTGTGTCACTCATCGTAAAGTCCTTGAAGGTTCGAAATCGGTGCCGCCCACCTTCGGTGGCTGGTCAGTGGTTGTGGCGCGGCGTGTTCTCGGCAATGCGGTGAAAGCCCAGGGCAAAGTCGAGCGTTGCGCCATCGACCAACTGCCCGGTCTTCTCGCGGTACAGCGCCTCCCAGGGCGACTGGCTGCGGGGCACCGGGGGCGGTGGCAGCTCGCGGCGGCGGCGTGCAATCTCTTCGGGCGACACCAGCGCATCGCAGCGGCCTGCCGTGAGGTCGATGCGGATCGTGTCGCCGCTCTGCAGCCAGCACAGGCCGCCGCCCGCCGCGCTCTCGGGCGAGGCATTGAGGATCGAAGGGCTGTCGGCCGTGCCCGACTGGCGCCCATCCCCCAGGGTGGGCAATGTGGTGATGCCGCGGCGTATCAGGGCGTCGGGCGGCTGCATGTTGACCACCTCGGCCGAACCCGGCCAGCCGATGGGCCCGGCGCCGCGCATCACCAGGATGCAGCCTTCGTCGATGTTCAGCGCCGGGTCATTGATGCGCGCGTGGTAGTCGTCGGCGCCATCGAACACCACGGCCCGAGCTTCGAAGACACCTTCGGCCCCGGGCCGGCTCAGGTAGCGCTGGCGAAAGGCCTCGGAAATCACCGAGGTCTTCATGATCCCGAAGTCGAACAGATTGCCCCGGAGCACCAGGAAGCCGGCCTGGTGCATCAGGGGCGCCCCGAAGGGAAAGATCACCTCGCGGTCGCGCGTCTCGCGGCCCTGCAGGTTCTCGGCCACGGTCTTGCCGGTCACGCTCAGGCAGTCTCCGTGCAGGCGCCCGGCCTGCTGCAGCTCCCACATCAGGGCCGGCACACCGCCGGCGCGAAAGAAGCGCTCGCCCAGGAACTTGCCGGCCGGCTGCATGTTGAGCAGCAGCGGCAGGTCGTAGGCGTGCTCGGTCCAGTCCTGGGCCCGCAGGTCCACACCGGCATGCCGCGCCATGGCCATGATGTGCACCTGCGCGTTGCTCGAACCGCCCGCCACGCTGACCACCGACAGCGCGTTGAGAAAACTGTCGCGGCTGAGGATGCGCGAGGGCCGCAGGTCCTCGAAAGCCATCTCGACGATGCGCCGGCCGGTCTCGTAGGCCATCTGGCCGCGCTCGCGGTAGGGCGCGGGAATGGCGGCACAGCCCGGTAGTGACAGGCCCAGGGCCTCGGCCACCGCGTTCATGGTCGAGGCCGTGCCCATGGTGTTGCAGTGGCCCGCCGAGGGCGCGCTGCTGCAGGCTCGCTGCAGAAATTCCTCTTCGCCGATCTCTCCGGCCGCCAACTGGCGGCGGCTGCGCCAGATCACGGTGCCCGAGCCCACCAATTCGCCGTCGTGCCAGCCGTCCAGCATGGGCCCGCCCGACAGCACGATGGCCGGGATGTCCACGGTCGAGGCCGCCATGACCCCCGCCGGCGTGGTCTTGTCGCAGCCCGTGGTCAGCACCACGGCATCGATGGGGTAGCCGTACAGGATCTCCACCAAGCCCAGGTAGGCCAGGTTGCGGTCCAGCGCGGCCGTGGGGCGGCGGCAGTTCTCGAAGATCGGGTGCACCGGGAATTCCATCGGAATGCCGCCGGCATCGCGGATGCCGTCCCGCACGCGCCGCGCCAGGTCCACATGGATGCGGTTGCAGGGCGAGAGGTCGCTACCGGTCTGCGCAATGCCGATGATGGGGCGGCCCGAGCGCAGCTCTTCGGGCGTGAGCCCGTAGTTCATGAAGCGTTCGAGGTACAGCGCGGTCATGTCCGAGCGCTCGGGGGCGGCGAACCACTCGCGCGAGCGGAATGGGCGGCTGGGTTTCTTGTCCATGGGGTGCATTCAGCAAATGAGAAAAAGGGCCGGCGCAGGCGTCGCTGTCCAGGCCGTGCCGTTCGGGATCACTTGGCGGTGCCGCGCACCTTGGCCAGTTCGGCGTTCAGCTCGCCGGTGGTCTCCTCGCCGAATTCCTTGCCGTACTTAGCCAGCACCGGCTGCAGCTTGGTGCGCATCCGGGCCTGCTCGGCCGGGGGCAGCTCGGTCACCTGCATCCCCGCCTTCTTGAGCTCGCCCAGGGCCTTGTCGCCGAAGGCGCGGATGGTCTTGCGCTCGAACAGGGTGGCCTCGCGCGCGGCCTCCTGCATGATCTTCTGCTCCTGGGGCGAAAGGCCGTCCCAGGCCTTCTTGGAGATCAGCAGCACCCAGGCGCTGTACATGTGGCGCGAGAGCACCAGGTGCTTTTGCACCTCGTAGAACTTGCTCGACAGAATCGTCGCGGGCGGGTTCTCCTGGCCGTCCACGGCCGCTTGTTCCATCGCCGAGTACAGCTCGGTGAAGGGCATGGGCGTGGCGTTGGCGCCCAGGGCGTTGAAGGTGTCCAGGAACAGCGGGCTCTGGATCACGCGCAGCTTCAGGCCGGCCAGGTCGTCGGCCTTGGTGATGGGGCGGCGCGAATTGGTCACATGGCGAAAGCCGTTCTCCCAGAAACCCAGGCCCACCAGGCCTTTTTCGGGCAGCCTGGCCAGCAGCTTCTGGCCGAAGGGGCCGTCGAGCACGGCATCGGCCTCCTGCTCGTTGTTGAAGGTCAGGGGCAGGTTCAGCACGCCGAAGGGCTTGATCAGCGACATCAGGGTCGAACTGTCGGGCACCGTCATCTCCAGGGTGCCGCCGCGCAGCGCCGAGGTCATGGTCACGTCGTTGCCCAGGGCACCGCTGGCATACAGCCGGGCCACCAGCTTGCCACCGCTCTTGGCCGACAACTGCTCGGCAAAGTGCTTGACGGCCAGCGCCTGGGGATGGTCATCGTTGAGGCCGATGCCGACCTTGAACACATGCTCCTTGGTCTGGGCCGAAGCCGGGGCGGCCACGGCGGCCAGGATCGTGGCCGCCAGGGCCAGTGCTTTGAATGTCATGTTTGTCTCCAAATATGGAATGGCTGGACACGCCGGGCGGGCCCGTCGGCGCCCTCGGATCTCTGGTGGATCCTCGTGAACGCAGGCAGAGAGTAGGTTTCGGGCCGCTCCTGGTCCACTCACTTTTTTGCTAGCATCCATTCCAGATGCTTATGACTTCAGGCCCCTTTCCGGGTAAACCCCTGTCCCTGGCCCAGGCCTGCGCTCGGCTGCGTTTCCGGCACCTGCAGTTCCTGGACATCCTGGGCCAGACGCGCAACCTGCGCCTGACGGCCGAGCAGATGCACATCACGCAGCCAGCGGCCACCAAGATCCTGATGGACATCGAGGAGATCCTCGAATCGCGGCTGTTCGAGCGCCTCTCGCGCGGCATGCGGCCCAACGAGCTGGGCCTTTTCACCTTGCGCTATGCCGCTGCCTCGCTGGCAGGGCACCGCAAATTTGTCGAAGAGTTCAATGCGCTCAAGCAGGGAGGGCATGGCCACCTCACGATCGGCGCCATCACCGGGTCTGCGGCCCATGTGCTGATCGCCTCCGTGGCCGAGATCCAGCGGCTGCGCCCCCTGCTGGTGCTCAAGGTGCTGGAGCAAAGCAGCGACCAGCTCATCGACTGGCTCGCAGAGCGCAAGATCGATCTCATGATCGGCCGCTTCACCGACGACGCGCAGCGAACGCAGTTCCAGTACGAGCGCCTGTCCAGCGAGCCGCTGCAGGTGGTGGCGGGCGTGCACCACCCGCTGCGCGGCGTGCGCGACATGGGCATGGCGGAGCTGTCCCACTGGCCCTGGATTCTCTACCCGCCCTCGACGGCCCTGCGCAAGGTGTCCGACGACATCTTCGGGCGCAACGGGCTGGCGCTCGCTTCGGGGGTGGTCGAGACCCCTTCCTTCCTGTTCGCGCTGGAGATGATGCAGGCGACCGACATGCTGTCCCTGCAGCCCGCGGCACTGGTCGAGCGCTACATCCAGAAGGGGCTGCTGGCACGCATCCCCGTGGAACTGCCGGACCGCATGCCGGACTATGGCCTCATCACGCGGCTGGGCGAGCCGCCGACGCCCGCCGCGCAGGCCTTCATCGACGTGCTGCGCGCGGTGGCTGCGCTGCCCACCGAGGCTGCGCCGTGAACGAGCCGCCTGCAGTGCCTCGGGCACTCCATCGATAACAGAAGGTTATTGGAAACGGGACGCTGCCACCGGCCGGTATGCTCTGCGCCCTTTCTCCCATTGAATCCTTGCGGGACTTCCCCCATGCCAGACCACCAGGACATCCCCGAACCCATCAACGAAGCACGCCTGTGGAGCGACGAGCGCTGGATGGCGCGCGTCATCAAGAACGAAGACGATGATGGCTGGGCCGTGTCCATGACCCTGCATGGCGAGGCCGAGCCCGCGCTGGTGGGCCCGTGGACCATGGGCCGCGACAAGAAGAACCCCAAGCCGCTCGACGTCTCGGCCTTCAACACGCTGGTGAAGACGGCCAGCGAGGTGCTGCGCCGCCATGAGCAGCAGCTGCATGCGCAGCTCAACAAGAACGTCCGCATCACCACGTCGCAGGGCCAGCGCCTGCGCGTGGCGCTGGCCATCGTGCCCGACGAGGAGGGCGCCACGGCCACGCTGAGCGCCGAGGACGAACTGGGCGAGGAGATCGCGCGCGTGCCGGTGCCACCGAACTTCAAGCTCAGCGTGGGCAGTGCCACGGCCTGGGCCGAGGGCGGCTTCGAGAAACCCCGCTGAGCCCGCTGACGGTCATGCCGGCGACTGCAAGGTCTCAGGGTTTGCCCTAGAATGATTTCGTCGGACTGAAAACCTTCGGTCCGGCAGCGTTCTCAGGGCGGGGTGCAATTCCCCACCGGCGGTATCTGTGCCGTGCTGGGCCATCCGGCGCGGCGCAGGAGCCCGCGAGCGCCCGCTGCGGCACATGCCGCTGCGGGGTCAGCAGATCTGGTGCGATGCCAGAGCCGACGGTCACAGTCCGGATGAAAGAGATCGCGAAACCATGGGCCCTGCCGCCGGTGTGGGCGCCCGCGTGGATGCATTGCCGCTTCGGTGCGGCCGGCCTTCGGGTCGGCGGCCGTGGACGGTGGTGGCCCGCGCGTGCGCAGCGCCTGTGCAGCCGCCTTGTTCGTTCGCGCGCGCCCTGATTCTGGTAATCCTTTTCTTCGTTTCGAGAAAATCCATGAATCAGCCTCTCCCTCCCCAAGCAGTCACGGCCATTGCCGGCAGCGGCGCCCCGCGCGGCGAACGCGTTGCGGTGATCTGCGCCAGCTGGCACCGGGACATCGTCCACCAGGCCCGCGATGCGGCCGTGGCGGAATTCGCCCGCGGCGGCCTGGCATCCAGCCAGATCGAGCATTTCGACGTACCCGGCGCGTTCGAGATCCCGCTCCTGGCCAAGAAGCTGGCCAAGAGCGGCCGCTACGACGCCATCGTGGCCTGCGCCCTGGTGGTCAACGGCGGTATCTACCGCCACGAGTTCGTGACCACCGCCGTCATCGACGGCATGATGCGCGTGCAGCTCGACACCGAGGTGCCCGTGATGAGCGCCGTGCTCACGCCGCGCGACTTCCATGAGCATGAAGAGCATGTGCGCTTCTTCCGCGAGCACTTCGTGAAGAAGGGCACGGAAGTGGCCCAGGCCTGTCTGGCCACCATGTCCCATCTGCGCGCCCTGGAGCCCGCCCACGGGGATTGAGGAGGGCAGGGCGGGCTGCAGCCGCCCGGTGCTCAGCCCGCCGCCAGCCGGGGCACCTGGTGCCGGGGTGCTGCGGGTGTGCTCTCGCCCGGGGCCTGCGCGGCACCCGGGTGCAGGCGGAACACCGCCACGGCCTGCACCAGTTGCTGGGCCTGGTTTTTCAGGCTGTCCGCCGCGGCCGCGCTTTCTTCCACCAGCGCCGCGTTTTGCTGCGTGGCCTGGTCCATCTGCGTGATGGCTTCGCCCACCTGGGACACGCCCGCGCTCTGCTCGCTGCTGGCGGCGCTGATCTCGCCGACGATGTCGGTTACGCGGCGGATGGCGCTGACCACCTCGGTCATGGTGGCGCCGGCCTTGTCCACCAGAGTGCTGCCCTGCTCGACCCGCTCCACGCTGGCGGTGATCAGGCTCTTGATCTCCTTGGCGGCTTCCGCGCTGCGCCCGGCCAGGCTGCGCACCTCGCTGGCCACCACGGCAAAGCCGCGGCCTTGCTCGCCTGCGCGGGCGGCTTCCACGGCTGCGTTCAAGGCCAGGATGTTGGTCTGGAAGGCGATGCCATCGATCACCGAGATGATGTCGGCGATCTTCTTGCTGCTGTCGTTGATGCCCTTCATGGTCTGCACCACCTCGGAGACCACGTCGCCGCCCTGCACGGCCACGGTGGAGGCGTTGAGCGCCAACTGATTCGCCTGGCGGGCGTTGTCGGCATTGGCCTGCACGGTGGAGTTGAGTTCTTCCATCGAAGCCGAGGTTTCTTCGAGCGCGCTGGCCTGCTGCTCGGTGCGGGCGCTCAGGTCGTTGTTGCCCTGGGCGATCTCGGCGCTGGCCAGGGCCACGCTGTCGGCGTTGGTGCGCACATTGCTCACCACGCGCGACAGGCTGCCTTGCATGGCGTGCAGGGCGTTGAGCAACTGGGCGATCTCGTCCCGGCCGTTCACCGCGGTGGCCACCGTGAGGTCGCCACCGGCCACGGCCTGGGACACCAGCACGGCATTGCCCAGCGGCTGTGTCACCGTGCGGCTGAACACGATGGCCCCGCCTATGCCCAGAGCGCACACCACCAGCATCACCACCAGGCTGATGCTGGTGGCGCGCGATGCGGTGGCGGCCGCTTGGTCGGCGACCTCGGTGCTGGCCTTGCCGATCAGCTCACCGGCCTTGTCGAGCAACTGCGAGGGCTCGCGGTCCATGCCCTGCACGGCCTTGTCGCCAGCCTCCACATCGTGCCCGGCGGCCTTGAAGGCCTCGAAGCCCTTGCGGTAGGCGGCGCCCATGCGCTCGTGCGCCTGCACGAACTTCGCCACATGCTCGCGCCCCTCCCCCGGGGGCAGGGCGGCTAGCAGCTTCTGCGCCTGGTCGTTGACGGATTTTTCCTGCTTTTCAAAGGCGCCCCAGTAGCGCGTGAGCTGGGCCGGGTCCTTGCCGCGGATCAGCACGTTCTTCCATTCCTGCACCTGCACCTTGAAGCCGTTGAGCACGTCCGAGGCCATGCGCTCGTGCTCGTGGCTTTGTGCCACGGTGGTCTCGTAGGTGTTCAGTGCCTGGTTCAGGCGGCTGATGCCGAACAGGGCGGCCGCAAACAGCAGCAGCAGCGACGCGGTAAAGGCCAGGGGGAGCTTGAGGCTGAGCTTCATGACGGGACTCCTTGGATTCCACAGATCACCACAGCAGGGCATGGGCTCCCCATGCGCGTGGGGACGCCGGAGCGCTCCACTGCATTATGGGCGTTGTAAATCTTTGTGTCCGACTTTTTTGGAGCCCGGCCGACGGGCGGTCATTGCCTACCGTGATGAAAAAAGGCCTGGCGTGCAAGGCCAGGCCTGGGGGCGGAGGGGTCGCCGGGGCTACAGAACGCCGCTGGCGCGCAGCTGCGCGATGCGCGCCGCATCCAGCCCCAGTTCGGCCAGCACCTCGTCGGTGTGCTGTCCCAGGGCCGGTGGCGCATTGCGCAGCATGGGCGGGTTGGCCGACAGGCGCAGCGGGCTGGCCACGCCGGTGATACTGGCCACGCCGTCGCCGACCTCGCCGTCCTTCCAGCGCGGCAGGGCCACGGCCAGGCCGCGGGCCTTGACCTGCGCGTCGTCGAAGGCCTGGGCAATGGTGTTGATGGGGCCGCAGGGCACGGCCTTGTCTTCGAGCAGGGTGACCCAGTCGGCCGTGGTGCGTGTGCGCGTCACGGCCTCCATTGCGGGGATCAGCGCGGCGCGGTGCTTCACGCGCAGCGTGTTGCTGGCAAAGCGCTCATCGCTGGCCCACTGAGGCTGGCCGGCAGCGGCGCAGAAGCGGGCGAACTGGCCGTCGTTGCCAATCGCCAGCAGCATGGAGCCGTCCGCCGTGGGGAAGTCCTGGTAGGGCGCCAGGCTGGGGTGGGTATTGCCCTGGCGCGTGGGCGCATGGCCCGTGGCCAGAAAGCCCGAGGCCTGGTTGGCCAGAATGGCCATGCCCACGTCCAAGAGCGACATGTCGATGTGCTGGCCCTCGCCCGTGCGGTGGCGCACATTGAGCGCGGCGACGATGGCCGTGCTGGCGTACACGCCGGTGAACAGGTCGGTCAGCGCCACACCCACGCGCAGCGGGCCGCCGCCAGGCTCGCTGTCGGCCTTGCCGGTGATGCTCATCATGCCGGTCATGGCCTGGATCATGAGGTCGTAGCCCGCGCGCTCGGCGTACGGTCCGTCCTGCCCGAAGCCGGTGACCGAGCAGTAGATCAGGCGCGGGTTCAGCGCGCGCAGGCTGGCGTGGTCCAGGCCGTATTGCTTGAGGCCCCCCACCTTGAAGTTCTCCACCACGATGTCGCTTTGCAGCGCCATGTCGCGGATCAGCTGCTGCCCCTCGGGCGTGGCCATGTCGATGGTGACCGAGCGCTTGTTGCGGTTGCAGGCGGTGAAGTAGCTGGCCTGGTTGGTGTCGTTGCCTTCGGCATCCTTCAGGAAGGGAGGGCCCCAGTGGCGCGTGTCGTCGCCCGCGCCGGGGCGCTCCACCTTGACCACGTCGGCACCCAGGTCCGCCAGGATCTGCGTGCACCACGGGCCCGCCAGCACGCGCGAGAGGTCCAGGACTTTGATGCCATCGAGGGCGCCGACAGGAGGTGTGGTCATAAGGTCAAAAACGGCAAATCGTGAAAGGACAGACGGCCGCTGCACCATGGTGCATGGAGCAGCGGCCGCAAGAGGGGCAGGGCGCGCGGGGCGCCCTTGTCGGTTTTAGTTGCTGAAAGCAGCGATGCCGGTTTGCGCACGGCCCAGGATCAGCGCATGCACATCGTGCGTGCCTTCATAGGTGTTCACCACTTCCAGGTTCACCAGGTGGCGGGCCACGCCGAACTCGTCGCTGATGCCGTTGCCGCCCATCATGTCGCGGGCCAGGCGGGCAATGTCCAGCGCCTTGCCGCAGCTGTTGCGCTTGATGATGGAGGTGGCTTCCACGGCGGCCGTGCCTTCGTCCTTCATGCGGCCCAGGCGCAGGCAGGCCTGCAGGCCGATGGCGATCTCGGTCTGCATGTCGGCCAGCTTCTTCTGGATCAGCTGGTTGGCGGCCAGGGGGCGGCCGAACTGCTTGCGGTCCAGCGTGTACTGGCGCGAGGTGTGCCAGCAGAACTCGGCCGCGCCCAGCGCGCCCCAGGCGATGCCGTAGCGCGCGCTGTTCAGGCAGGTGAAGGGGCCCTTCAGGCCCTGCACTTCGGGGAAGGCGTTTTCTTCGGGCACGAACACATCGTCCATCACGATCTCGCCTGTCACGCTGGCGCGCAGGCCCACCTTGCCGTGGATGGCGGGGGCCGTCAGGCCCTTCATGCCCTTTTCCAGCACGAAGCCGCGGATGGGGCCCACGGCGCCGCCTTCGGACACTTCCTTGGCCCAGACCACGAACACGTCGGCCACGGGGCTGTTGGTGATCCACATCTTGCTGCCCTTGAGCTTGTAGCCGCCGTCCACCTTGTAGGCGCGCGTGGCCATGCTGCCGGGGTCGGATCCATGGTCGGGTTCGGTCAGGCCGAAGCAGCCGATCCACTCGCCGCTGGCCAGCTTGGGCAGGTACTTCTGGCGCTGGGCTTCGGTGCCGAATTCATAGATGGGCACCATCACCAGCGAGCTCTGCACGCTGGCCATGGAGCGGTAGCCCGAGTCCACGCGCTCGACTTCGCGGGCGATCAGGCCGTAGGCCACGTAGTTCAGGCCGGGGCCGCCGTACTGTTCGGGGATGGTGGGGCCCAGCAGGCCCACTTCGCCCATCTCGCGGAAGATGCTCACGTCCATCTTCTCGTGGCGGAAGGCCTCGAGCACGCGCGGTGCCAGCCGGTCCTGGCAGTAGGCAGCCGCCGCGTCGCGGACCATGCGTTCGTCGTCGCTCAGTTGCTGGTCGAGAAGAAAGGGGTCGTCCCAATGGAAAGCGGCGTTTTTGGCCATGGTGCGTGTCTCCGTGAAGATGCAGATGAAAGAGGAGGGCACGGTACGGGGCCGTGCTGCGAATGGAGGCCATCGTAGGCCTGTGCCGTGCCGGCCGCAAGCGAGTTCTTTTCATCCAGAAATGCATTTTTGGAATGTATGGAATACTGGATGTCCAGGCGTTCACTATGCAGAACTGCTTTGGACGTGACTAAAAGTTCCTTTTCAGCATGCGCCGTAACATCCCCTCCACCCAGGCCCTGGCCTGTTTCGAAGTCGCCGCCCGGCACGAAAGCTATACCCGCGCCGCACAGGAGCTGTCGCTCACGCAAAGCGCCGTGTCGCGCCAGATCCAGGCGCTGGAGGAATTCTTGGGCGTGGCCCTGTTCCGGCGCACGCGCCACGGCGTGGTGCTCACCCCGGCTGGCGCGCACTACGGCCGCCAGGTGGCGCGCTGGCTGCAGGGGCTGGAGCGCGATACGCTGGACGTGATGGCCCACCAGGGCCAGGGCGGCACCTTGTCGCTGGCGGCGGTGCCCACCTTTGCCACGCGCTGGCTGATTCCGCGCCTGCCGCAGCTGGCGCAGCAGCACCCCGACATCGTGGTCCACATCGAGACGCAGACCCGGCCCTTTCTGTTTGCCGATGCGCCCTTCGACGCCGCGCTGTATGCCGGCACGGCCGAGCAGGTGGCCAACTGGCCCGGCATCACCGCGCAGTTGCTCATGCACGAGGACGTGGTGCCCGTGTGCAGCCCGCGCCTGCTCGAAGCCGCCGCCCAGCGCGGCCTGGGCCGTGCCTACCAGCCTGTGGCCCCCCAGGTGCTGACCGAATTGCCCCTGCTGCAGCAGAGCACGCGCCCCTACGGCTGGCGCCAGTGGTTCGAGGCCATGGGCGTGGAGGCGCCCCATGCGCTCGACGGCCCGCGCTACGAGCTGTTCTCCATGCTGGCCGTGGCCGCCACCTGCGGCATGGGCGTGGCACTGATCCCGCCCCTGCTGATCGAGGCCGAGCTGGCGCGCGGCGAGCTGGTCGTGGCCTGCAACCGGCCGCTGCAGGGCGAGCGCGGCTACTACCTGGTGAGCCCGGCGCATGTGCAGTCGCCGGTGCTGGCGGCGTTTTCGCAATGGCTGCTGGAGGCGGCGCAGGCGCCTTGAGCGCTGGCGAGGGCGCACCCGCTTGCGCGCGGCAGCGTACAGGTCTACCCTGGTGGTGCGGGCGGTCGACGCATGGAGATGGGCTGATCTCCCTGGTCCTACAGCCCGATTGGAAAAGTGGAACGGAACAACTGCGGTGCTGCGGTGTCATACCCAGTGCAAGCCCCCAAGGCAGCAGCCCTGGGAATTGCAGGCACCTCATACCTTCACTATTTCACCAAGGAGCCGCCATGCTGTTGAATGCCAACTACAACGCCACCTACCATGCCCCTGTCTTCGAGCCCACGGTGGACGAACTCGCCACCTTGAAGCACCTCGAAATCGAGAACATCAGCGTGATATCCGCGATGAAGGAGCACATGTCCGGGCGCTTGTACGAGCATGGCTACATCGCCAAGAATGCCTCGGGCCAGCTGAGCATCACCGAGACGGGCCGCCACCTGGTGCGCCGACAAAACAACTGACAGCGACGTCGCCCCCCCGGGGCCCTGAGCCCGGCCAGGGGCATGCCGCCGGGGTGCGCGTTGCGTGCCTACATGCACTGGCCGCCGGCTTGTGCACAATGGCTGCACCAGGAGGTGCTGCCCGATGCCATCAGACCCGCAAGAAGAGAACGTGTTCGGCGAACACGACGGTTCGACCTACTCGGCCACCCTGCGCGAGCAGGCCGGCCGCTTCTACTGCATCAACCTGGTGGTCGATGGCCACAACACGCCCGTGACCCACAACGGCTGGGACAGCCGCGAAGAGGCCATGCAGGCGCTGGACGAGATCGCCTCGGGCACGCGCAAGCCCTGATCAATGCCGGGCTGGCTGCCGGGCGGCACGGTATCAGCGCTGCGCGCCACCCACGGCGCACGAAACTGGCGCTGCCAAGGCCAGTGCCCCCGCGCAAGGGCCGCCCCGCCGCGCTGGGGGCGTCCCCCTGCCGACTCGCGCAGCGAGTCAAGAGAGGGGTGAAGGCGCGTAGCGCCTCAGGGGGTGCTTAATTTCAAGCATCCATTTCCTTGAACACTTCTGCGGCGACGCGGAAGGAGTCGATCGCTGCAGGCACGCCGCAGTAGATCGCGGTCTGCAAAAACACCTCCTTGATCTCGTCGCGCGTCAGGCCGTTGTTGATGGCACCGCGCACGTGCAGCTTCAGTTCGTGCGGGCGGTTCAGCGCCGTCAGCATGGCCAGGTTCAGGAACGAGCGCGTCTTGCGGTCCAGCCCCGGCCGGTTCCACACATCGCCCCAGCAGTACTGGGTCACCATCTCCTGCATGTCGATGTTGAAGTCGGTTGCGTTGCGAACGGCAGCATCGACGTACTCGGCGCCCAGCACCTCGCGGCGGGTGGACAGGCCCTGGTCGAAGAGAGCGGGGTTCTTGGGGGCGAGGGCGCGGGTCATGAAAGCTCCTGGTGGGTAGATAGGGAAGGGTTGGAAAAAGCAGCGGTGCAACAAAGCCCCGCAGCTGGAATGCAATAAGATTGTCGGACAATCATATGATGTGCGGAGGCCAATGGCAAGCTTCGTCTGCGTGTCCGACAATCTGTTTGCAGGAGGGATCCGCTAGGATCAAGCCATGACCGCCATGCTCCGTGTGCCCCGTGAAGAGACCTCCCTGCGCGAGCGCGCCACCAGCGCGCTGCGCCAGGCCATCCTGGACGGGGTGTTTTCGCCCGGCCAGAAACTCTCGGAGCGTGAGCTGTGCGAAAGCCTGGAAGTCAGCCGCTCCTGCGTGCGCGAATCCCTGCAGCACCTGCAGGCCGAAGGGCTCATCACCATCGTCCCGCACCGCGGGCCTGAGGTGACCACCATCTCGCCCAAAGAGGTGCGCGACATTTACGAAGTGCGCGCCCACCTCGAAAGCCTGGCCGCCAGGGCCTTTGCCCAACACGCCTCGCCCGAGCAGGTGCGCGCGCTGCGCGCCAAGCTCAACGAGCTGGCCAAACCCGCCCTCGCGCAAGACCGGGCCAAGCTGCTCCAGACCAAGAATCAGTTCTACGAGATCCTCGTCGACGGCTGCGGCAACCTGGTCGCAGGCCAGATGCTGCGCCAGCTCAACAACCGCGTGACCGTGCTGCGCCGCATCTCCATGGCCCAGCCCGAGCGGCTGCCCCACACACTGCAGGAGTTGAACGCCATGGTCGCGGCCATCGAGCGCGGCGACGGCGAGGCGGCCGCCCGGCTGTCGGCCGCGCATGTGCAGAAGGCGGGGGAAAACGTGCTCCGCAGCATGGAGCACAAGGGGTAACAGAGCGCTGGCTTATTTATTCTTGGATAAAGCGCAGCAGCAGCGCACTGGTCGCGGGCGCGATCACCAGATCGCCCTCGATGAAGCCGTACAGCCGCCCCTCGAGGCCTGCAGAGTAGAGTTCATTTCCATCGATGCGGTAGAGCAGGTGCTCGCCATCGCGCACGTACTCGTCGCCCTCGACCACGCCCACGTGTTTCCCGGACGGGTCGGTCACATTCCATCGGCCTGTTTCGAACATGAGGAATCTCCGGATTGGCTGCTCTTTCAGTGTCGGATCAGTACTCAAGCCACTGGACATTCTCTGATGGTTTTTTGGGCTCTGAAAGGGGGCAAATCCGGGATGCCTTGCTCCCCGCCGCGAATCCGTAGCTTCATCGGCCTGCGATCCCAAAGCTCCAGGGGCTGCTGGCCCAATCGAGTTGAGATGAGCTGGCCGGTTTCCATGTCACCCTGGCTGAGGGCGCTTTTCGGGAGCGGCGATGGTGAGAGCGATGCACCGTGACGTGCGTCGCTGCAGGATGTCATCTTGTAGACGTGGGGCGACGCAGATCGTCTGCGCAAATATCCGGGATGCGGACATTCAAGGGCGCCCAGTTGGGCGAGCTTCCAGGCTTTCAGTCAACTGGGTGGGAAGCCCGCTCGGCCGAGGCCACAGGGCAAGGCAAGCAGCTTGCGCCCTTCAATCCGCAGACTGTCTACGCTTGTACGCGTCGATCTGTTCGGGAGTGTGAACGGCCGCGAAGTTGCCGTCTCTCGCCTCTCTTAGCGACTCGCGCACGCCGGGGACTTCATGGCCGGCGTCGGCTTCTATAGCCAGGGCCATCTGTTCCAATTCGGCGTCTGTCAGATGCGCAAAGCCGAGAAGTGCGCGTGGCGGGGCCTGTTGGGGCCTATGCTCGGCGCCGATTTCACCGGCCAGGGCTTGGTCTACGCTGCGCACAAGCGCGGCATCAAACTCGGCAACCTCTGGATCAATCTTTTTGGCGGGCATCGAATTTCTCCGAAACGGGGCGGCTGCTGGCCGGTTCTGATGGGGGCCATCCCTGGGATGCCAATATTGAACCTACGACGCAGATGGCAAAAATTGCGGGATCTCGGCGCCTGGTGCGGAGCTTCGCTGCCCCGATTTCAAATCGAAGAAGCCACTTCGCCCATCAACTAGCAGGGCGGCAGGGGGGCGGGAGGTGACGGAACACCTTGCCGGTCCCACTTTCTGGGACGGAATGCGGAACGCATTCCTAAAACCATAGCAAAGAAACTATGGTGCCCGGGGCCGGAATCGAACCGGCACGCCTTGCGGCGGGGGATTTTGAGTCCCCTGCGTCTACCAATTTCACCACCCGGGCAGGGAATTCGTGAAGACTCAAATTATGGCACAGTAGGGCGCATGAAATATCCGACGATTGAAGACGCGATTGGCAAGACGCCGCTGGTGGCGCTGCAGCGCATTGGGGCGGCCGACAATGCCGCACGCGGCAACGTGATCCTGGGCAAGCTTGAAGGCAACAACCCGGCAGGCTCGGTGAAGGACCGGCCGGCGCTGTCCATGATCCGCCGCGCGGAAGAGCGCGGCGACATCCGCCCTGGCGACACGCTGATCGAGGCGACCTCGGGCAACACCGGCATTGCGCTGGCCATGGCGGCTGCGATCAAGGGTTACCGCATGGTGCTGGTGATGCCCGAAGACCTGTCGGTGGAGCGCGCCCAGACCATGAAGGCCTTTGGCGCGGACCTGGTGCTTACGCCCAAGAGCGGTGGCATGGAGCATGCGCGCGACCTGGCCGAGGCCATGCAAAAGCGCGGCGAGGGCAAGGTGCTCGACCAGTTCGCCAATGCCGACAACCCGCGCATCCACTACGAGACCACGGGCCCCGAGCTGTGGGAGCAGACCGATGGCCGCATCACCCACTTCGTGAGCGCCATGGGCACCACGGGCACCATCACGGGTGTCTCGCGCTTCTTGAAGGAAAAGAACGCCGGCATCCAGATCATCGGCGCGCAGCCGCAGGACGGTTCGCGCATCCCCGGCATCCGCAAGTGGCCGCAGGAATACCTGCCCAAGATCTTCGACCCGCGCGCCGTGGACGAAACCGTGAATGTGAGCCAGGACGATGCCGAGGACATGGCCCGGCGCCTGGCGCGCGAAGAGGGCATCTTCGGCGGCATCTCGGCCGCGGGCGCCTGCTGGGCGGCGCTGCAGCTGTCGCAGCGCGTGAGCAATGCGACCATCGTCTTCGTGGTCTGCGACCGGGGCGACCGGTATCTTTCCACCGGGGTGTTCCCCGCGTGACGGTGCTGGCCGGCCGCCGCTGCTACGCTGCGGTGGCGCGGCCAGAATGCCGCCCACGATGACATCCCTGCGCCAGCCACTCAGCCGCCGTGACGGCTGATGCTATAAAATCAAGAGCAAAATGCACTACGAAACCCGTTACTGCACCCACTGCGGCACGCCGCTGGCCCTGATCACCGTGGCCGAGGACGGCGGCGACAAGCAGCGCCTGCGCTGCCCGGCCTGCGGCTGGACGCACTGGAACAATCCCACGCCGGTGCTCGCCGCCATCGTGGAGGTCAACGGGCAGGTGTTGCTGGCCCGCAATGCGGCCTGGCCGGCCAAGATGTTCGCGCTGATCACCGGCTTCATGGAGGCCGGTGAATCGCCCATGGAAGGCATTGCGCGCGAGGTCAAGGAAGAGACCAACCTCGACGTGACCGCCACCACGCTGGTGGGGGCGTACGAATTCCTGCGCATGAACCAGATCATCATCGCCTACCATGTGGTGGCAGAGGGCGAGGTGAAGCTCTCGCCCGAACTGGTGGACTACCGCATGTACGACCTGGCAGACCTCAAATGCTGGCCCGCCGGCACCGGCTACGCGCTGGCCGACTGGCTGCGCACGCGCGGGCACGAGCCGGTGTTCTTCACTGCCGAGGAAAATGCCGAGCGGCGCCGCGGCCTGGACCTGCCGCCAAAGGACTGACGACCATGGACATCCACAAAGAAATCGACACGCGCGGCCTGAACTGCCCTCTGCCCATCCTGAAGGCCAAGAAGGCCCTGGCCGACCTGGCCAGCGGCCAACTGCTCAAGGTGGTGGCCACCGACGTGGGCTCGGTGCGCGACTTCCAGGCCTTTGCCAAACAGACCGGCAACGAGCTGGTGGAGCAGACGAGCGAAGGCGACGAGGGCGCCAAGGAGTTCATCCATATCCTGCGCCGGCGCTGATCGGCTGGCGGGCGGTGGGCCCGCCTGAACGCAAAAAGTCCTCCGGCGGCTCGCACCGCGGGAGGACTTTTTTGCTGGCAGAGTGCGCCGCCAGCAGGCTTACAGGCTCAGCCCCTTGAGGTACTCGCGGAAGTGGGTGCCCACCTGCGGATGCTGCAGGGCCAGTTCCACCGTCGCTTCCAGGAAGCCTTCCTTGCTGCCGCAGTCGTAGCGCTTGCCTTCGTACTGGAAGGCGTAGACGGCCTCGTGCTGCATCAGGCGGGCGATGCCGTCGGTGAGTTGGATCTCGCCGCCCACGCCGCGCGGCTGGTTGCGGATCTCGTCGAACACGCCGGGGGTGAGGATGTAGCGGCCGGCCACGCCCATGCGCGAGGGCGCCACGTCGGCCTTGGGCTTCTCCACGATGCGGTCGATGCGGATCAGCGGGCCGCCGGCGGGCTCACCGGCCACGATGCCGTACTTGTGCACCTGGTCCTCGGGCACCTCCTGCACGGCGATGACCGAACGGCCCTGCTGGCGAAAGGCCGCGGCCATCTGGGCCAGCACGGGCGGGCCACCCCGGGGGCCGACCATCAGGTCGTCGGCCAGGATCACCGCGAACGACTCCTTGCCCACCAGGGGCTCGGCGCACAGCACGGCATGGCCCAGGCCCAGCGAGCGGGGCTGGCGCACGAAGGCGCAGTCCATGTCATCGGGCTGCACCGAGCGCACGAGCTTGAGCAGCTCGGCCTTGCCGGCGGCTTCCAGTTCGTTCTCCAGCTCATAGGCCGTGTCGAAATGGTCCTCGATGGCGCGCTTGCTGCGGCCCGTGACGAAGATCATGTGGCGGATGCCCGCGGCATAGGCCTCTTCCACGGCGTACTGGATCAGCGGCTTGTCCACCACCGGCAGCATCTCCTTGGGCGATGCCTTGGTGGCCGGCAGAAAGCGCGTGCCCAGGCCGGCAACGGGAAAAACGGCTTTGCGGATGGCGGATGCAGCGGTCATGGGGCTCCTGGCAAGAATGGTGACAAAGAAAAAGGGCAGGGCCCGGCTTGCAGCAGCCGGGCGCACCTGCCCTCAGTATCGCGGGGTTTTCAGCCCAGGCGTGTAAGCTGATCGCGCAAACGCGAGAGCGTGGCGGTGAAATCGGCGATGCGCTTCTTGGTCTCGTCGATCACCGCGGGCGGTGCCTTGGCCACGAAGGCCTCGTTCCCAAGCTTGGCATCGGCCTTGGCCACTTCACCTTCGAGGCGCGTGATTTCCTTGGAGATGCGGGCCTTCTCGGCGGCCACGTCGACCTCCATGTGCAGGCACATGCGGGCCTCGCCCACCACCACCACGGGTGCTGCCTGTGCCGCGGCGGCCCAGGCGGCCTCGTCGTCGAACACCTTGACCTCGCTGAGCTTGGCCAGGGACTGCAGCACCGGCGCCACGCCGCGCATGAAGTCGGCGTCGCCCACGGTGTACAGCGGCAGGCGCGTCGAGGGCGAGACGTTCATCTCGCCGCGCAGCGTGCGGCAGGCGTCCACCAGGCCCTTGATGCGCTCCATGTGCGCAATGGCGGCCTCGTCGATCTTGCTCGGCTGCGCCTCGGGGTAGCGGGCGATGCTGACCGACTGGCCGGGCAGGCCGGCCACAGGCGCCACCGTCTGCCAAAGGGCTTCGGTGATGAAGGGGATGATGGGATGCGCCAGGCGCAGGATGGCTTCGAGCGCGCGGATCAGCGTGCGGCGCGTGGCGCGCTGCTCGGCCTCGGTGCCGGTCTGGATCTGCACCTTGGCGATCTCCAGGTACCAGTCGCAGAACTCGTTCCACACGAAGTCATAGATCGTGTTGGCCACGTTGTCCAGGCGGAACTCGGCAAAGCCCTTGGCGACTTCGGCCTCGGTCTTCTGCAGCAGCGAGGCGATCCAGCGGTCCGCCTGGCTGAACTGCATGTAGCCGTGGGCCGGGCCGCCGGGCTGGCATTCTTCCTTGGTGTGCTCCTTGAGGCCGCAGTCCTGGCCCTCGCAGTTCATCAGCACGAAGCGGCTGGCGTTCCACAGCTTGTTGCAGAAGTTGCGGTAGCCCTCGCAGCGCTTGCTGTCGAAGTTGATGCTGCGGCCCAGGCTGGCCAGCGCCGCGAAGGTGAAGCGCAGCGCATCGGCGCCGTAGGCGGGAATGCCCTCGGGGAATTCCTTTTGCGTGTTCTTGCGCACCGTGGGCGCAGTCTCGGGCTTGCGCAGGCCGGTGGTGCGCTTGTCCAGCAGGGGCTCCAGCGCAATGCCGTCGATCAGGTCCACAGGGTCGAGCACGTTGCCCTCGGACTTGCTCATCTTCTTGCCCTGCGCGTCGCGCACCAGGCCGTGGATGTAGACATGCTTGAACGGCACGCGGCCCGTGAAGTGCGTGGTCATCATGATCATCCGGGCGACCCAGAAGAAGATGATGTCGTAGCCCGTCACCAGCACGCTGCTGGGCAGGTACAGGTTGTAGTCGTCGGTCGGGCCATCGCCTTGCTCGGGCCAGCCCATGGTGCTGAAGGGCACCAGGGCCGAGGAGTACCAGGTATCGAGCACGTCCTCGTCGCGGCGCAGTGTCTTGCCCGGGGCCTGGGCCTGGGCCTCGGCTTCGCTGCGGGCCACGATCACGTTGCCTTCTTCGTCGTACCAGGCGGGGATCTGGTGGCCCCACCACAGCTGGCGGCTGATGCACCAGTCCTGGATGTTGTTCATCCACTGGTTGTACGTGTTCACCCAGTTCTCGGGCACGAACTGCACCTCGCCGCTGGCCACGGCGTCGATGGCTTTTTGCGCAATGCTCTTGCCCGTGGGGTCCTGCTCGCTCACCTTGCTCATGGCCACGAACCACTGGTCCGTGAGCATGGGCTCCACCACCTGGCCGGTGCGTGTGCAGATGGGCACCATGAGCTTGTGCTTCTTGGTCTCCACCAGGGCGCCCGAGGCTTCCAGGTCGGCCACGATGGCCTTGCGTGCCACGAAGCGGTCCAGGCCGCGGTACTTCTCGGGCGCGTTGTCGTTGACGGTGGCCTGCAGCGTGAGCACCACGATCATGGGCAGCTGGTGGCGCTGGCCCACGGCATAGTCGTTGGGGTCGTGCGCGGGCGTGACCTTGACCACGCCGGTGCCGAACTCCTTGTCCACATAGTCGTCGGCGATGATGGGGATCTCGCGGCCCACCAGGGGCAGCACCACGTTCTTGCCGATCAGGTGGGTGTAACGCGCATCCTCGGGGTGCACCATCAGCGCCACGTCGCCCAGCATGGTCTCGGGGCGGGTGGTGGCCACGGTGAGGCTGCCCGAGCCATCGGCCAGCGGGTAGGCGATGTGCCAGAGCGAGCCGTCCTTCTCTTCGCTTTCGACTTCGAGGTCGGACACGGCGGACTGCAGCTTGGGGTCCCAGTTCACCAGGCGCTTGCCGCGGTAGATCAGGCCCTGCTGGTAGAGCTTGACGAAGGTGTCGGTCACCACCTTGGAGAGCTTGTCGTCCATGGTGAAGTATTCGCGGCTCCAGTCCACGCTGTCGCCCATGCGGCGCATCTGCGTGGTGATGGTGTTGCCGCTCTTTTCCTTCCACTCCCAGACCTTGGCGACGAAGTTCTTGCGCGCCTCGGGCGGCGTGGGGCCCATGTCGTGGCGGCTGATGCCCTGCTCCTGCAATTGGCGCTCCACCACGATCTGCGTGGCGATGCCGGCGTGGTCGGTGCCGGGGATCCAGGCCGTGTTGTGGCCGCGCATGCGGTGGTAGCGCGTCAGGCTGTCCATGATCGTCTGGTTGAACGCATGGCCCATGTGCAGCGTGCCCGTCACATTGGGCGGCGGCAGCTGGATGGAGAAGGCCGGCTCGCCCGCCTGTGCCACGCCGGTGCCGCGAAAGCCTGCTACACCGTAGCCTCGGCGTTCCCATTCGGGGCCCCAGTGGGCTTCCAGGGCGGCGGGTTCAAACGATTTGGACAGGCTGTCGAGGCCGGGTTGTTGCAGGGGCGTGCTCATGGGTGGGGCAGGGTGGAGAGGCGGCCCTGGCGGGGCGCCTCTGCTGTCGAGAGGGTGGAACCCACCATTTTATGCGACGCGGGTGCCCCGGTGCGGCGCGTGGGCGCGGTGCCATTCGGACAGGCATGGCCGCCACTTATCCAATTGTTACCTTGTACGGGCTGGCGCAGGGCGGGTGTTTTCCGATAATCCGCGCCAAGGGGTGAGGAAAGGGCGCGCTGCGGGCGTGCCTGGACCCCTTTGCTTCGCCGGATTCCACAAAACCATTCCAACCGTCCGCTCCCGTATGAACATCTCTTCTGCCCTGCGCCTGGGCCTGGCCAAGGTCTTTGGCTATTCGCTGCTGTCGCTGTTCCTGATTCCGCTGGCCGCCTTTCTGTTCACCGGCTACGCCCAGCGCGATGAAGACACCCAGTTCGTCGCCCGGGTGAGCCAGCGCATCGACGCCGAAAAGGGCATGCCCGCGGCCGAGAAACAGGCGCGCAAGGATTTCTACCGCGCCAATCCGCCGTCCAAGGTTTGCACCAACCCCTCGCCCGAGGTGCAGGAATACCGCGAGGCGGTGTGCGAGCAGTACGGCGAGCTGTGGCAGTTCAACCTGGTGCGCAAGGCCTCGGCCTGGACCCTGGTCGCCGGCGTGCTGCTGCTGGCCTCGGTGCTGGGCCTCGGTGCCCTGGCCTTCGTGGACCGCAAGATGCAGTACACCAGCTTCGTCACCGGCTGGCATCTGACCACCTGGTCCAGTGCGGCGTCGCTGATCGTGCAGGGAGCGCTGGCGGTGTGGCTGTCGTTCTGGCTCACGGCCTTCTTCTTCCACAAGTATTCGCCCAAGCTCATCATCTTCGTGGGCATCGCGGTGGCCATTGGTGTGTTCATGGCCATCAAGAGCATCTTCACGCGCGTGCGGCTGAACAATGGCGTGGACGGTGAGCTCGTGGCCGAGGCCGATGCACCGCTCCTGTGGAAGCGCATCCGCCACATGGCCGAGCGCCTCAAGACCGAGCCGCCCCGGCACATCGTGGCCGGCATCGATGCCAACTTCTTCGTGACCGAGGCGCCGCTCACAGTGGGCGGCAAGACGCTCACCGGGCGCACCCTGTTCGTGAGCATTCCGCTGCTGCGCCTGCTGGACCAGTCCGAGGCCGACGCCGTCTTCGGCCATGAGCTGGCCCACCTGCGCGGCGGAGATACCAAGAGCAGCGCCCTGCTCGGCCCCAAGATCAGCCAGTACGACCATTACCGCCATGCCATGCGCACGGGCGGCCTGTCGGCCGTGGTCTCGCCGCTGCTCGACCTGTACCGCATGATCTTCGAGGTCGCCCTGGCACGCGAAAGCCGCGAGCGCGAGTTCAAGGCCGACCGCATCGCCGCCAAGCTGATCTCGCCCGACGCGATTGCGCGCTCGCTGGTGAAGATCGCGGCCTATGCGCAGTACCGTGCCAAGATCGAGCACGAGCTCTTCGGCCAGAACCGCCGGCACGAATCGGCCGCGCTGGGCATTGCCGGCTATGTCGCACAGGGCCTGTCACCCTATGCCGCGTCGGCCGATTTCCTGGCCGAGATGAAGACGGCCAACGTGCCGCACCCCTTCGACTCGCACCCGGCCATGACCGAGCGCATGCGCGCCGTGGGCGTGAACCTGCCCGAGAGCGCCTACGGCGCCATCGTCGTGCGCCCGCCGGCCGCCACCTGGGTGCAGCAGATCCTCACGGCCGATGCCATCGAGCAGCGCATGTGGGGTGCGTACGAAGAGGCCTTTGCCGCGGACCACGAGCGCAGCCTGGCCTACCGCTATGAGCCGGCCACCGACGAGGAGCGCGCGCTGGTGCTGCAGTACTTTCCACCCGTGCAGTTCGCCCTGAAAGGCAGCGACACGGTGACCGTGAGCATCGAGGGCATCAGCACCTCGGCCGACGACACCACGGTGTTCTGGGACGCCATCAAGGCACTGGAATTCAAGGAAAGCAGTTTCGGCAATGCGCTCGTCGTGACCCACCCCGAGAAAAATGCCCTGGGCCTGGGGGCCAAGACCAGCAAGATCAAGCTGGCGGGCCTCAAGAAGGAAAAAGACGACTTCAATGCCACCGTGGGCCACTACTGGCAGCGCCACCAGATCATGCGCGCGCACCAGAACGAGGGCTGAAGGGCACGGGGGATTTCCCGGGGGCGCCAGGCCCCCGAACCGGCGCCGCCAGGGGGCTCGGCCCGGCGCGCGAAAAGCCCGTCCCGGCGCAGCCCGAAACAGCAGCTGCGCGCGCCGTGGCAGGTGCCTGCTGGGCGTCCTGCTCCTCAATTTGTAATTGCCAGCGAACTTTCCGCAGTGTGCCACGCTCTACCGGAGCGTGTGCAGGTCGCGTGGAAAAGCGTTGCGCGCCTACACGAATTCCCTGTTCAAAGACAGGCGGTGGTGCTACAACAGGGCTGAACCGGTAGCGATTCCCACTGCAAACCGTGGTGCCCATGCGGAGGGTGCCACCACAGGAGGACGTATGGATGCCATCAGCAGTTTCGCCTCGCGTTACGCCCGTAGCCGCGAAGAGGAAATGTCGATCGACGAATACCTCGCCGAATGCAAGCGCGATCCCATGGTCTATGCCACGGCCGCCCAGCGCATGCTGGCCGCCATCGGCGACCCCGAGATGGTGGACACGCGCAATGACCCGCGCCTGTCGCGCATCTTCGCCAACAAGGTGATCAAACGCTACCCGGCGTTCGCCGAGTTCTATGGCATGGAAGATGCCATCGAGCAGGTGGTGAGCTTCTTCCGCCATGCCGCGCAGGGCCTGGAAGAGCGCAAGCAGATCCTCTACCTGCTCGGGCCCGTGGGCGGTGGCAAGAGCTCCATCGCCGAGCGCCTGAAATACCTGATGCAGAAGGTGCCCTTCTACGCGCTCAAGGGCTCGCCGGTGAACGAGTCGCCGCTCGGCCTGTTCGATGCGGTGGAGGACGGCGCGGTGCTCGAGGAGCAGTTCGGCATTCCGCGGCGCTACCTGCAGCGCGTGCTCTCGCCCTGGGCGGTCAAGCGGCTGGAGGAGTATGGCGGCGACATCCGCCAGTTCAAGGTGGTCAAGCGCTACCCCAGCATCCTCAAGCAGGTGGGCATCGCCAAGACCGAGCCGGGCGACGAGAACAACCAGGACATATCGAGCCTGGTGGGCAAGGTCGACATCCGCAAGCTCGAGACTTTTGCCCAGGACGACACCGACGCCTACAGCTACAGCGGCGGCCTGTGCCTGGCCAACCAGGGCCTGCTCGAATTCGTGGAAATGTTCAAGGCGCCCATCAAGGTGCTGCACCCGCTGCTCACGGCCACGCAGGAGGGCAACTACAAGGGCACGGAAGGCTTTGGCGCCATTCCCTTCGACGGCGTGGTGCTGGCCCACAGCAACGAGAGCGAGTGGAAGGCGTTTCGCAACAACAAGAACAACGAGGCCTTCCTCGACCGCATATACATCGTCAAGGTGCCCTACTGCCTGCGTGTGAGCGAGGAGATCCGCATCTACGACAAGCTGATCCGCGAGTCCTCGCTGGGCAACGCGGTGTGCGCGCCGGGCACGCTCAAGATGATGTCGCAGTTCGCCATCCTCACGCGCCTGAAGGAGCCCGAGAACTCCAGCATCTTCAGCAAGATGCAGGTCTACGACGGCGAGAGCCTCAAGGACACCGACCCGCGCGCCAAGAGCTACCAGGAGTACCGCGACTATGCCGGCGTGGACGAGGGCATGACCGGCATCTCCACGCGCTTTGCCTTCAAGATCCTGTCCAAGGTGTTCAACTTCGACAGCGCCGAGGTGGCGGCCAACCCCGTGCACCTGATGTATGTGCTGGAGCAGCAGATCGAGCGCGAGCAGTTCCCGGCCGAGCTCGAAACCAAGTACACCAGCTACATCAAGGAGTTCCTGTCGCCGCGCTATGCCGAGTTCATCGGCAAGGAGATCCAGACCGCCTACCTGGAGAGCTACAGCGAGTACGGGCAGAACATCTTCGACCGCTACGTCACCTACGCCGACTACTGGATCCAGGACAACGAGTACCGCGACACCGACACCGGCGAGGTGTTCGACCGCAGCGCGCTCAATGCCGAGCTCGAGAAGATCGAGAAACCCGCGGGCATTGCCAACCCCAAGGATTTCCGCAACGAGATCGTCAACTTCGTGCTGCGCGCGCGTGCCAACAACCAAGGCAACAACCCGAGCTGGACCAGCTACGAGAAGCTGCGCCTGGTGATCGAGAAGAAGATGTTCTCCAACACCGAAGAGCTGCTGCCCGTGATCAGTTTCAATGCCAAGGGCAGCGCCGAGGAGGCGCGCAAGCACGAGGACTTCGTCACCCGCATGGTGGAGAAGGGCTATACGCCCAAGCAGGTGCGCCTGCTGTGCGAGTGGTACCTGCGCGTGCGCAAGAGCAGCTAGGCAGCGCAGCGGCAAGGGACGCGCTTGAAGGTTTGGCCAGGGCATCCCACCGGGGGCGCTGGCCCACGCATGGGGGCAAGGGATGGCATTGCAAATCATCGACCGCAGGCTCGCCGGCAAGAACAAATCGGTCGGCAACCGCGAACGCTTTGTGCGGCGCTTCAAGGAGCAGATCGCCGAGGGCGTGCGCCGTGCGGTGTCGCAGCGCGACATCCGCAACATCGAGCAGGCCGAGAACATCACCATACCCAGGAAGGACATCGGCGAGCCCGTGTTCCACCATGGGCGCGGCGGCATCCATGACCGGGTGCACCCGGGCAATGCCGACCATGTGCGCGGCGACCGCATCCAGCGGCCCCAGGGCGGCGGTGGGGGCGGTGGCGGCTCGCAGGCCAGCGACAGCGGGGAGGGCGAGGACGACTTCACCTTCACGCTGACCAAGGAAGAGTTCATGCAGCTCTTCTTCGAGGACCTGGCATTGCCCAACCTGCTGCGCACGCACATCGGCGAGACCCCCAAGTACAAGCCGCGCCGCGCCGGCTACAGCCAGAACGGCATTCCCAACAACCTGGCGGTGCTGCGCACCATGCGCGGCGCACTGGGGCGGCGCATTGCGCTCGGGCAGTCGGCGCACCGGGAGCTGGCGGCGCTGCAGGTGCAGCTTGAGGCCCTGGTGCAGCGCGGCGATGGCGCCAGCGAGGAGGCCGCCGTGCTGCGGCTGCGCATCGACGAGCTGCAGGCGCGCACCGGCCGCATTCCCTACCTGGACCCCATCGACCTGCGCTTTCGCGCCCGGGTGCAGGTGCCCGTGCCCAACAGCCAGGCCGTGATGTTCTGCGTGATGGACGTCTCGGGCTCCATGGACCAGGCGCGCAAGGACCTGGCCAAGCGCTTCTTCATCCTGCTGTACCTGTTCCTCACGCGGCACTACGAGAAGATCGACATCGTCTTCATCCGCCACCACACCCAGGCCGCCGAGGTGAACGAGGAGCAGTTCTTCCACTCCACCGAGAGCGGCGGCACGGTGGTCAGCAGTGCGCTGGTGCTGCTCGACCAGATCATCCGCGCGCGCTATCCCGCGGGCGACTGGAACATCTACGTGGCCCAGGCCAGCGATGGCGACAACTTCACCAACGACAGCGGCAACTGCCGCAACCTGCTGGTGGACCGCATCCTGCCGCTGGCACGCCATTTCGCCTATGTGCAGGTGGCCCAGGAAGAGCAGAACCTGTGGGAGGAGTACAGCCAGCTGGTGCCGCTGTACCCCCATTTCGCCATGCGCAAGGTGTCCGAGCCGGGGGATATCTACCCCGTGTTCCGCGACCTCTTCAAGAAGGAGGGGGTGCAGGTATGAACAACCCCTTGGCCCAATACCCGGTGCTGGAGCGCCGCATCCGCGACAACCCCTGGAAGACCGCCATCGTCGGCGAGCGGCGCCACCGCACCGTGCCCGAGCAGCCCCTGCCCGCCGGGGCGCGGCCCGCAGCGCCGCTGCCCGACCCGAGCGACTGGACCTTCGAGCTGATCGAGCGCTACCACGCCGCCATCGCGGCCACGGCCGAGCGCTTCGGCCTCGATACCTACCCCAACCAGCTCGAAGTCATCACCGCCGAGCAGATGATGGATGCCTACTCCAGCGTGGGCATGCCGGTGAACTACCGCCACTGGAGCTACGGCAAGGAGTTCCTGGCCACCGAGCGGCGCTACCGGCGCGGCCACATGGGCCTGGCCTACGAGATCGTGATCAACTCCAACCCCTGCATCAGCTACCTGATGGAGGAGAACACCACCGCCATGCAGGCGCTGGTGATTGCCCATGCGGCCTACGGGCACAACAGCTTCTTCAAGGGCAACTACCTGTTCCGCATGTGGACGGATGCCTCCTCCATCATCGACTACCTGGTCTATGCCAAGGACTACGTGGCCCAGTGCGAGGAGCGCTACGGCTTCGACGAGGTGGAGCGGCTCATGGACTCCTGCCATGCACTGGCCAACTTCGGTGTGGACCGCTACCGGCGCCCCTCCAAGAAGAACCTGGCGCGCGAGCGCCAGGAGCGCGAGCAGCGCGAGTCCTACGCCCAGCAGCAGGTCAACGAGCTGTGGCGCACCCTGCCCACGCGCCCCGGCAAGGACGGTGCGGCGCAGGAGATCAACCGCTTTCCCAAGGAGCCGCAGGAGAACATCCTGTACTTCATCGAGAAGAATGCCCCGCTGCTGGAGCCCTGGCAGCGCGAAGTCGTGCGCATCGTGCGCAAGATCGCGCAGTATTTCTACCCCCAGCGCCAGAGCCAGGTCATGAACGAGGGCTGGGCCACCTTCTGGCACTACACGCTGCTGAGCACGCTCTACGACGAGGGCTACCTGAGCGACGGGGTGATGGTCGAGTGGCTGGGCTCGCACACCAACGTGATCTTCCAGCCCCCGGTGGGGCACCGCGCCTACAGCGGCATCAACCCCTATGCGCTGGGGTTTGCCATGTACCGCGACATCCAGCGCATCTGCCAGAACCCCACGCCCGAAGACCGGCACTGGTTCCCCGACATCGCGGGCGCGCCCTGGCTGCCCACGCTCGACCATGCCATGCGCAACTTCAAGGACGAGAGCTTCATCGGCCAGTACCTGAGCCCGAACCTGATGCGCGAGATGCGCCTGTTTGCCCTGCACGACGACCCCGCCCTGAGCGAGCTGTTGGTCAGCGAGATCCACGACGAGAACGGTTACCGCAGCCTGCGCCAGATCCTCTCGCAGCAGTACGACCTGGGCACGCGCGAGCCCAACATCCAGGTCTGGAACGTGAACCTGCGGGGCGACCGCAGCCTCACCCTGCGCCACACCCAGTACAAGGGCCGGCCGCTGGGTGAGGACACGCCGGAGGTGCTGCGCCACGTGGCGCGCCTGTGGGGCTTTGGCGTGCAGATCGAAAGCGTGGACGCCTACGGCAACCACCCGGTGCTGCTGCACTCGGTGCCTGCGCCCACGGAATGACGGCCCGGTTCGGCGGGCCGCTTCAGGCGGCCTGCTGCTGCTCCTCGTAGCCGAACATGGATTTGGCCTCGAGGAATTCCTCGAAGCCCATGCGCCCCCACTCGCGCCCGTTGCCCGACTGGCGGTAGCCGCCGAACGGCGCCGCATGGTCGGCGCGTGCGCCGTTGAGGTGCACCATGCCGGCACGCAGGCGACGGGCGATGCGGCGGGCGTGGTCCAGGTCGGGCGCGCTCACATAGGCCGACAGGCCGTAGACCGTGTCGTTGGCCATGGCGATGGCCTCTTCCTCGCTGCCATAGGGCAGGATGCAGAGCACGGGCCCGAAGATCTCTTCGCGCGCAACCGCCATGGTGTTGGCCACGTGGGCAAAGACCGTGGGCTGCACGAAGTAGCCACGGGCCAGCCCCTTGGGCCGTTCCAGCCCGCCCGTGGCGAGCTGCGCGCCCTCGCGCAGGCCGGTGGCGATGCACTCGCGCACCTTGGTGTACTGCACGGCATTGGCCACCGGCCCGAGGGTGGTGGCCGCATCGCGCGGGTCGCCCGGGCGCAGCGACTGCGCTGCTTGCACCGCGATGGCCGTGGCGGCCGCGTGCAGGTGCGCGGGCACCAGGAGGCGCGTGGGCGCGTTGCACGACTGGCCGCTGTTGCGAAAGCACTGCAGCGCGGCCTGGCGCACGGTGGCCGGCAGGTCCACTCCGTCCACCACGATGTGGGGCGACTTGCCGCCCAGCTCCTGCGCCACACGTTTGACGGTGTCGGCCGCCGCCTTGGCCACGGCCACGCCGGCCCGGGTGGAGCCGGTGAAGGAAATCATGTCGATGTCCGCATGCGCGGCCATGGCCGCGCCCACGCCGGGGCCGTCACCGTTGACCAGGTTGAACACCCCCGGCGGCACGCCGGCTTCGTGCAGCACCTGGGCGAACAGCAGGGCCGACAGCGGCGCCGTCTCGCTGGGCTTGAGCACCACCGTGCAGCCCGCGGCCAGGGCCGGTGCCACCTTGCAGGCGATCTGGTTCAGGGGCCAGTTCCAGGGCGTGATCAGGCCGCACACGCCGATGGGCTCGCGCGTGATGCGTGTGCGATGGACCACCTCGTCGAAGGCATAGCCGGCCAGCACCTGGGCGGCCTGCTTCAGGTGCGACAGGCCGGCCACGGCATGGGCCTGGCGTGCCAGCGTGAGCGGCGCGCCCATCTCCAGCGAGACCGCCATGGCGATGGCGTCCATGCGCGCTTCATAGGCCGCGATCACGGCCTGCAGCACCGCCAGGCGCTGCTGCCGGCTCTGCGCGGCCCAGGCAGGGAAGGCGCGGCGTGCGGCGGCCACGGCCCGGTCGAGGTCGCATGCATCCCCGAGGGCGATGCGCGCCACGGGCTGCTCGGTGAACGGGTCGACCACGTCCTGCGTGCGCGTGCCCTGGGCCGGCACCCAGGCGCCGTCGATGTAGAAATTCAGCTGTTCCTGCATGGCGCGGGCTCAGGCGATGTGCTGCAGCGCCGTGCGGATGCTGTGCGCCATCTCGCCGATCTGCGCCTCGCTGATCACCAGCGGGGGCGAGAGCACCAGCGTGTCACCCGAGTTGCGCACCAGCACGCCCGCCTCGAAGCAGGCCAGGTGTACGGCCTGGGCGCGTGCGCCGGCGGCACCCGGGCGCGGCGCCAGGTCCACGGCGCCCAGCAGGCCGATGTTGCGCACATCCACCACGTGGGGTGCATCGCGCAGCGCATGCAGCGCCGCCTCCCACACCGGGGCGATGGCCTGCACGCGCGCGGCCAGGCCCAGTTCTTCATGCACGTCCAGCGTAGTCAGGCCGGCGGCGCAGGCCAGCGGGTGGGCCGAGTAGGTGTAGCCGTGGAACAGCTCGATCACATTGGCCGAGCCCTGCATGAAGGCGTCGTACACGCTGTTGCCGACAATCACGCCGCCCATGGGAACGGCACCGTTGGTCATGCCCTTGGCGCAGGACATCAGGTCCGGCGTGACACCGAAGGCCTGGGCCGCGAACGGCGCGCCCACGCGCGAGAAGCCGGTGATGACCTCGTCAAAGATCAACAGGATGCCGTGCTGCGTGCACAGCTCGCGCAGGCGCTGCAGGTAGCCCACGGGCGGTGGGTACACGCCGCCCGAGCCGGTCACGGGCTCGACGATCACCGCCGCGATGGTGGCCGGGTCGTGCACCACGAACAACTGCTCCAGCGCGTTGGCGTAGTGCGCGCCCGTGGCCGGCTGGCCGTGCGAGAAGCGGGCGTCGGCGTCGTAGGGCAGGGGCAGGTGGGCGGTGTCGGGCAGCAGCGGGCCGAAGTCGCGCTTGTGCCGACCCAGGCCCGCCACAGACAGGCCGCCAAAGCCCATGCCGTGGTAGCCCTTGGCCCGGCCCACCAGCAGGGTGCGGCGCGCGTCGCCGCGGGCCTGGTGGTAGGCGCGGGCGATCTTGAGCGCCGTGTCCACCGCCTCGGAGCCCGAGTTGGTGAAGAACACATGGTCCATGCCTTCGGGTGCCAGGGCCGCGATGCGCTGCGCCAGCGTGAAGGCGGCCGGGTGGCTCATCTTGAACGAGGAGACGAAATCCAGGCGGCCCGCGGCTTCGCGGATCGCCTCGGTGATGCGCGGCTGGCCGTGGCCCGCATTGCAGCACCACAGGCCGGCCATCGCGTCCAGCACCTGGCGGCCGTCCTCGGTGGTGTAGTGCATGCCCTGCGCGGCGGTGAACAGCATGGGCTGCTGCTGGAACTGGCGCTGGGCGGTGAAGGGGAGCCAGAAGGCGGAGTCGTTGGGGGCGCTGGAGGGGGCGGCAGAGGTCATGGGGCTTTCGGTGAGGGCTGCAATTTTCGTCATTATGTTTTTTGTTTTAACAAAAATCAAATGACTGTGCAGCCGCGAAAGCGATGGCTACGGCCCTCAGGTCTTGACCGGAGGGCGCAAGCGGCTGGCCACGTCGAGGTGGCGCAGCATCAGCAGCGCGGCCAGTTCCTGGTCGCCCGCCTGCATGCGGTCCAGCATCTCCAGGTGCTCGCGGCAGTTCACCTCCATGCGCTCGCGGCCGTATTTCCAGTCGTAGTTGGACAGGCGGCGCAGGCGGTTCTGGCGCTGGATGTCCATGTGGAAGAATCGATTGCCCGAGGCGGCCGCAACCCCTTCGTGGAAGGCTGCGTTCATCTCGAAGAAGGCGATGCTCGACGACTCTTCCGTCAGCGTGCGCAGGAACTCCTCGTGCTGCTGGCGCATGTCCTGCGCCCAGGCGGGTGGCAGGGCAAAGCCGGGCTCGCGGATGGCCGCGGGCTCGATCACCATGCGGTAGCGGTAGCTTTCATGGCGCACGCCGGCGTCCCAGGCGCCGGTGGCAAAGCGCCAGCCATAGCCCAGCTTGGGCTCGATGGCGCCCAGGTCGGCCAGGCGCTCCAGCGCATTGCGGATGGCGGGGCGGCCCAGGTCGTAGGCCTCCATCAGCTCCTTTTCCGACACGTACTCGCCCAGGTTGCCGTGCTGGCGGTCGTAGGCGATGCGCCGCAGCAGCTGGTCGCTGTCGTCGGGCGCTTCGCGGGCGGCCGAGGGCAGGGGCGGCAGGCGCAGCAGTTCCACCCCGCGGTGCGGCTTGCGCTCGGCAAAGCCCTGCTGCGCCAGGTGGTCGAGCGCCGCACGCACGGGGGTGCGCGAGACGCCCAGGCGCTCTGCCAACTGGTTTTCGTTGAGACGCGCGCCCGCCGCCAGGCCGTCTTCGTGGATGAGGCGGCTGATGCGGTCTGCCAGCTCCAGGTGCAAGGATGTAGAAGCCATGGTTTGAAATGGTTGATGCTTTTTATTTTACAAAATACAATTTAAATCATCGATCACCGATTGCTCACTCCACCCACAGCCATGGACCAGACATTCCCTTGGGGCTCCGACCAGCCCATTCCTTCCTGCCCCCTGGTCGAGATCAGCGGCGCGCCGCGCGAGCGGGGCCGCCAGTATGGCGAACAGGCCAAGGCGCGCATCCTGCGCGGCATCGAACATTACTCCACCCAGCTTGAAGCCAGCAAACTCGGCTGGCCCGAGATCGGCACGCTGGTGAAAACCTTCGAGCCCACCATCGAGGCCTTCGAGGCGGCCTACCTCGATGAGATGCGCGGCATCGCCGAGGGTGCCGGGGTCTCGTACGAAGCCATCGTGATGCTCAATGCGCGCACCGAAATCCTCAAGCTGGCCGACCGCCGCCGCAAGGGCCAGCCGGCACAGATCGACCCCGATGGCTGCACCGGCGTGGTCGCCATGCCGGGGGCCACGGCATCGGGCCGCGTGATCCACGCCCAGAACTGGGACTGGAAGGCCGAGTGCGCCGAGACCGCCATCGTGCTGCGCGTGCTGCGCGAGGACGGCCCCGACATCCTGACCTTCACCGAGGCCGGCGGCCTCGCCCGTTCGGGCATGAATTCTGCAGGCATCTCCATCACCGCCAACTACCTGGAATCCGACCGTGACTACCGCCAGCTCGGCGTGCCGCTGGCGCTGCTGCGCCGCAAGGCGCTGGAGCAGGTGCAGCTGGCCCTGGCCATGCGCATCGTGTACTGCACGCCCAAGTCGGCCTCCAACAACGTGATGGTCTCGCACGCCACGGGCGTGGCCATCGACTTCGAATGCGCACCCGACGAGACCTTCCAGATCCACCCCGAGCGCGGCGTCATCGTGCACGCCAACCACTTCCAGAGCCCGATCGCCCTGGGCAAGGTCAAGGACATGGGCATCGTGAACACGCCCGACTCGCTGTACCGCGACCTGCGCGTGCGCGAACTGGTGGAGCCGCACATCGGTGCGCTCACGCGCGAGCACATCAAAACCGCGCTGTTCGACGACTTCCAGTCGCCCTGGTCGGTGTGCCGCCCGCCGCGCCCCAACTCCAGCAGCAACCTGTCGGCCACCGTGGCCATGGTGGTGATGGAGCCGGCCCTGGGCGAGATGGAAGTGGCCATGCTGCCCGCGCTGAGCCGCAGCTTCCAGACCTACCGCCTGGACCTGGAGCGCCACCTGGCGCTGGCCTGAGCGCGCCCGCCGTCCCTCGATTGCTTGCCCCACGAAGAAAGGACCCCGAGATGACTACCGCCCCCTCGCGCTGGCTGTCCAGAGGCCTGGCCCTGCTCGCCGGCTTCTGCTCCTTTGGCCTGGCCCAGGCCCAGCCGCAGCCCGATACCCTGCGCATCCGCCTGAATGCCGACATCCGCTCCACCGACCCCGGCATCAACCGTGACAACAACACCGACGCGGTGATGATGCATGTGCTCGAAGGCCTGGTGGCCTACCGCGAGGACGCCTCCGTGGCGCCCCTGCTGGCGCAGTCGGTCAGCACCTCGGCCGACGGCAGGACCTACACCTTCAAGCTGCGCCAGGGCCTGAAGTTCCACAACGGCGCGCCGCTCACGGCCGACGATGTGCTCTTCGCCTGGAACCGCTACATGACCCCGGCCAACAACTGGCGCTGCCTGGCCGAGTTCGACGGGCGCGGCCTGACCAAGGTGGTCAAGGTGGAGGCGCCCGACGCCGCCACCGTGGTCTACACGCTGGACAAGCCCTCGGCGCTCTTCCTGGCCACGCTGGCGCGCGTGGACTGCGGCGGCACCGGCATCTACCACCGCAGCTCGCTCGAAGCCGACGGCAAGTGGCGCGAGCCCGTGGCCACCGGCCCGTACAAGCTCGGGGAGTGGAAGCGCGGCCAGTACATCGAGCTCCTGCGCAACGACAGCTATGCCGCGCTGCCCGGCCCGCGCGACGGCAACACGGGCGCCAAGATCGCCGAGACGCCCAAGGTGCGCTTCATCATCATCCCCGATGCCTCGGCCGCCAAGGCGGCGCTGTTCTCGGGCGGGATCGATTTGAACTACGACATCAACGACGAAGACATGGCCGAGTACAAGGGCCGCAAGGACATCCTCATGGAGACCCAGGCCACGATGAATGTGCAGGGCCTGCTGTTCCAGACGCGCGACCCGCTGCTCAAGGACGCGCGCATCCGCCGCGCCATCGCGCTGGCGCTGGACATGCCCGAACTGGTGGCCGCCGTCACCTCGGGCAATGCGCCGCCCAGCCGCTCGGTCGTGCCCACGCCCAGCGCCTTCTACAAGAAGCCGCAGGCGGCGCTGCCCGCGCGCAACCTCGCGCAGGCCAGGAAGCTGCTGGCCGAGGCCGGCTACAAGGGCGAGCCCATCAAGATCCTGGCCACCAAGCGCTACAACAGCGTCTTCAACATCGCCGTGCTGACGCAGGCCATGGTGCAGGAGGCCGGCATCAAGGCCGAGGTCGAGGTGCTCGACTGGGCCACGCTGCTGGACCGCTACAACAAGGGCAACTACCAAGCCATGGGCTTCACCTTCTCGGCACGGCTGGATCCGGCCCTGTCGTACGAGATGGTCACGGGCCCCAAGGACAAGCAGCCGCGCAAGGTGTGGGACGAGCCGCAGGCCCACGAGCTGCTGGCCAAGAGCATGGAGACCAGCGACGTGGCCCAGCGCCAGGCCCTGTTCGACAAACTGGAGGCGCGCATGCGCGAGGACGTGCCGGCGATCTTCATGTACTCGGCCGTGAACACCAGCGCCGCCCGCTCGTACGCCAAGGGCTACAAGGGCTGGGCCCTGGGCACACCGCGTGCCTGGGGTGTCACCCTGCGTGCACCATGATGCGCATGGCACTGCCGAACTGACGATCCAGATCCGCCATGGGTTCCTCCTTTCCCGCCTACCTCGGCCGGCGCCTTCTGTGGACGCTGCCGACCCTGTTCCTCGTGAGCCTGATGGTCTTCGTGCTCATGCGCCTGGTGCCGGGCGATCCGGCGCTGCTCATCCTGGGTGACAGCGCCACGCCCGAGCAACTGGCCGACCTGCATGCCCAGTTCGGGCTCGACCGGCCCATCCCCGTGCAGTTCACGCTCTGGCTCGGCCGGGTGCTGCAGGGCGACCTGGGCCAGTCCATCACCAGCGGCGAGGCAGTGCTGCCGCTGCTGCTCGAACGCTTCCAGGTGAGTGCCGCCATCGTGCTCGTGGCCGTGGCGCTGGCCGCGCTGCTGGCCGTGCCGGCCGGCCTGCTCGCCGCATGGAAGCAGAACAGCGTGCTCGACACCATGGTGGTGGCCGCGGCCACGTTCTTCCTGTCGATCCCGAGCTTCTGGCTGGGCCTCTTGCTGTTGCTTTTCGTGGGGCTCAAGCTCGGCCTGGTGCCGGTGGTGGGCTATGTGCCCTTCAGCGAGGACTGGCGCTCGGCGCTCACCTTCCTGATCCTGCCGACCATCACGCTGGCGCTGATCGAGCTCGGTATCCTCACCCGCATGGCGCGCGCCAGTGCCGTGGAGGTGCTGCGCCTGGAGTACGTGACGCATGCCCGCGCCAAGGGCCTGGCCGAGCGCCGCGTGCTGCTGCGCCATGTGCTGCCCAATGCCTTCGCGCCGACCTGGACCATGATCGGCCTGGTGCTGGGCAACCTGCTGGGCGGCATTGCGGTGCTGGAGACGGTGTTCACGCTGCCCGGCCTGGGCCGCCTGCTGGTGGACGCGATCTTCGCGCGCGACTACCCCGTGGTGCAGGGCTGCCTGCTGTTCACGGCCGCCATCTATGTGCTGGTCAACCTCGTGGTGGACCTGTGCTATCCCCTCTTCGATCCCCGGGTGTCCGCATCATGATGGTGGTGAAACGCTTGATGAAACGCCTGCGGGCGAATGCCCTGGTCGGCGGCCTGCTGGTCGGCCTGGTGGGCGCCATGGCCCTGCTGTCCATCGTCTGGACACCTTACAACCCCATGGGCGTGGCGCTGCGCCAGCGGCTACAGCCGCCCTCGGGCACCTACCTGCTGGGTACCGATGAATTCGGCCGCGACATCCTCTCGCGCCTGATGGCCGGGGCCGGCACCAGCCTGGTGGTGGCCGCACTCACCGTGGCCCTGGCCCTGGTGCTGGGCGTGGTGATCGGCCTGGTGGCGGGCTACTTCCGCGGCTGGCTGGACCGGGTGCTCATGGTCTTCAACGATGCGCTGCTGGCCTTCCCCGGCATCCTGCTGGCACTGGGCGTGATGGTCATCGTGGGCGCCAACCAGTGGGGCATCATCGTCGCGCTGGGCCTGGCCTATGCGCCCACGGCGGTGCGCGTGGTGCGCGGCTCGGTGCTCTCGCTGCGCGAAAAGGAGTACATCGAGGCCTCCGAGGTCATCGGCAACTCCGGCCTGCGCACGGTGTTCGCCCACATCCTGCCCAACTGCGTGGCGCCCCTGGTGGTGCTGGCCACGTCGATGTTCGGCTGGGTGATCCTGGCCGAGAGCGCGCTGAGCTTCCTGGGCCTGGGCGTGCCGCCGCCGGCGCCCACCTGGGGCAACATGCTGGCCTCTGGCCGGCCCTACATCGAGACCGCCGCCTGGCTGGGCATTGCGCCCGGCGCCTGCATCGCGCTCACCCTGCTCGGCGTGAACCTGCTGGGCGATGCGCTGCGCGACTGGCTCGACCCGCGCATGGAGCACCACTGATGCGCCCCTCCACCTACCCCATGGCGGAAAGAAACGACATGACGACCGAGAAGAACCCGCTGCCGCTGCTGTCCGTGCGCGAACTCACGGTGCACGGCCCGCTGGCCCGCCCGCTGCTGGACGCCGTCTCCTTCGACGTACCCGCGGGCGGCGTGGTGGCCCTGGTGGGCGAGTCGGGCAGCGGCAAGACCATGGCCGGGCGCGCCGTGCTCGGCCTGTTGCCGCCCCAGGTGCGCCAGAGCAGTGGCAGCGTGCTGCTGCAGGGCCGCGATGTGGGCACGCTTTCGGCCCAGTCGCTGCGCGCCCTGCGCGGGTGCGACGTGGGCATGGTGTTCCAGGAGCCCATGGTCTCGCTCAACCCGGCCATGACGATCGCCGAGCAGCTCTTCGAGGGCCTGCGCCTGCACGAGAAGGTCAGCACGGCGCAGGCGCGCGAGCGCGCCATCGCCATGCTGCGCCGCGTGCAGATCGCCGACCCCGAGCGCTGCCTGGCTTCGTACCCGCACCAGTTCTCGGGCGGCATGCGCCAGCGCATCATGCTGGCCTCGGTCATGCTGCTCAAGCCGCGCCTGCTGATCGCCGACGAGCCGACCACGGCGCTCGACTCGCTGAGCCAGCGCGAGGTGATGGAGATCATGGCCGAGCTCACGCGCACCGAGGGCACGGCCGTGCTGCTCATCACGCACGACCTGGGGCTGGTGGCGCGCTACGCGCAGTCGGTGGTGGTGCTCGAAAAAGGCCGCCTGGTGGAGACAGGCCCCGTGCGCAGCGTGCTCACCGCGCCGCGCGAGGCTTACACGAAGAGCCTGATCGATGCCTTGCCCCAGCGCAGTGCCCAGCGCCCGGTGCGGCCCGTGCAGGCGCCGCTGATCGAGGCCCGGGACGTTGAGGTGAGCTTTCCGGGCGCGCGCCAGGGCTGGCTGTCCAGGGCCGCGCCCAAGCTGGCGGTGCGCGGGGTGTCGCTGGCCATCCAGCCGGGCGAGGTGGTGGCGGTGGTGGGGGGCTCGGGCTCGGGCAAGACCACGCTGGGCCGCGCCATGATCGGCCTCTTGCCCGTGGCCGGTGGCGATGTGTGCTTTCGCGGTACGCCGCTGGGCAGTGCCGATGCCGCGGGCCGGCGCGCATTCCGCCTGGCCTGCCAACTGGTGTTCCAGGACCCTTATTCCTCGCTCGACCCGCGCCAGCGTGTCTTCGACATCGTGGCCGAGCCGCTGCGCCACGGCCCGCCGCTCACGCGCGATACCCTGCGTGCCATGGTGGATGCCATGCTGGCCGAGGTGGGCCTGGCCGGCTTTGGCGAGCGTTACCCCCATGCCCTGTCGGGCGGGCAGCGCCAGCGCGTGGCGATTGCGCGCGCGCTGGTGCGCAAGCCCGCCTTCGTGGTGGCCGATGAACCGGTGTCTGCGCTGGACATGACCATCCAGAAGCAGGTGCTGGACCTGCTCCGGCGCCTGCAGGCCGAGCGCGGCTTCGGCTGCCTGTTCATCTCGCACAACCTGGCCGTGGTGTCCGAGATCGCCGACCGCATTGTGGTGATGGAGAACGGCCGCATCGTCGAGCAGGGCAGTGTGGCCGATATCTTCGACCGGCCGCAGCAGGCTTATACGAAGGCGCTGCTGGAAGCGGCCACCACCAGCGACCTGCTTGCGGAGCTGGACGCTGCATAGCAGCGCGGTGCATGAAGAACAAAGGGGCGCCACCGGCCGGTGGCGCCCCTTTGTCGTTGAAGGCGGCGGAAACCCTCAGTCCTTCACGAACTCCGGCCGGTCATTGGTCTGGGGCTTGAGCAGCGTGTCGGTCTTGCCCTCGGCGCGTTCCTTGCGCCATTGTTCCTTGCGGGCCGTCCATTCCTTCAGGCGCGCATGGGCCACGGTGCTGTCCTTTTCCATGGCCTGTGCGTCGGCCAGCTGCGCGGTCAGCTCCAGGCGGATGCCGTTGGGGTCGAAGAAGTAGATGCTCTTGAAGATGTGGTGGTCGGTCACACCCAGCACCTCGATGCCGAAGGCTTCCAGGCGGGCCTTGGTGTTCTCCAGTTCCTGCACCGTGTCCACGCGGAACGAGATGTGGTTGACCCACAGGGGCGTGTTGGGCGAGGGCTCGGCCTTCACGTCGTCGCCCAGGTCGAAGAAGGCGATGAAGGAGCCGTCCTTCAAGCGGAAGAAGAAGTGCGTGTAAGGGCAGTACTCGCCCGTGCTGGGCACGTAGTCGCTCTGGATGATGTGGTACAGCGGCAGGCCCAGGATGTCTTCGTAGAACTGGCGCGTCTCTTCCGCGTCGCGTGCCTTGTAGGCGTAGTGGTGCAGTTGCTGGACGGCGGCGGGGGCGGGAAGGCTGGCGAGGTCGGGCTTCAGAACGGCATTCATGCGCTTGTCTCCTTGGGTCGGTGCGTGTTGATGTTGAAATTCTACTATTCGTAATCAATTTACGTAAAGGGAATTTTGAGGGCGTGGGTATTTGCGGTACATTGCGGCCCTCGCCAACCACCCCGAGGTGTCTTCACCCATGCGCCTGTAAACCACTTTCACGCCGTTCCGCCCGCTGCAGTCTTCGGGCGGTTTTGTGGTGACCGTGGAGTGTTTCAGGCATGGCGACGATCCATCATCCGGGCCCGCGCGCCCGTGGCGACAGCAAGGCTGTCGCTTCTTCTCCTTCTTCTTTTTCCCTTCAGTTCCAGGACGTCACCTGGCGGCTGCCCGATGGCCAGCCGCTGTGGAACGCGGCCCTGACCGTGGCGCTGGGCGCCGGCACCACGGGCATCGTGGGCGCCAATGGCGCGGGCAAGAGCGTGTTCCTGCAACTGCTGCTCGGGCGGCTCCAGCCGGCCACAGGCACGGTGCAGCGCGGCGCGCGCCTGCATGCCGTGGCGCAGGAGGTGCAGGGCGCCCCGGGTTGCACCGTGGCCGATCTGGCGGGCCTGGCACCGGTGCTGCGCGCACTGGAGCGCCTGGAGGCAGGCCAGGGCCTTCCCGAGGACCTGTTGCTGGCCGATGGCCAATGGGACCTGCCCACACGCTGGCAGCGTGCCCTGCAGGCCTTGGGCCTGGGGCATTTGCCAGGCGACGGCGACGCGACCCGTCTGAGCGGTGGCGAGCGCATGCGCGTGGCGCTGGCCGGGGCCTTTGTCTCCGATGCGGATGTGCTGGTGTTCGATGAGCCCACCAACCACCTGGACCGGGGAGCGCGGCGCTGGCTGCGGGAGCAGTTGGCCGCGCGCCAGGGCGGCGTGGTTGTGGCCAGCCATGACCGTGAGCTGCTGGGTGCGGTCGATGCCATCGTGGAGCTTTCGCCTGCCGGGCTGCGGCGCTACGGAGGCAACTGGACCTTGTACGCCGCGCAGCGGGACCAGGAGCGGGCCGCGGCGCAGGCCACGCTGGAGCATGCGCGCACCGAGCGCGAGCGGGGCCGTAAGGCCTTGCAGCGCGAACACGACGCACAGCAACGCCGCGCTGCGCAGGGGCGCTGGGTGGGGCGCACGGCCAACCTCGCACCCATTCTGCTGGGTCGCATGAAGAACAGCGCCGAAGCCCATGCCGGGCGCGAGCACGAGCGCCAGCAGGAGGCACGCGACCAGCTCGACGCCGCCGTGCGCGAGGCCGCGCGCCATGCGCCGGCGCAGAACTCTGTGGCGCTGGCCTTGCCGGACAGCACCGTGCCTGCGGGCAAGCAGGTGCTGGCGCTGGAGCAGGTGCGGGTCCCGTTTGCGCCGCCCGGCATGGCGGCGCTGGACGGGGTCTGGAGCGGCCCGGTGCGCATCGCCGTCACCGGGCCCAATGGCTGCGGCAAGAGCAGCCTGCTGCGCCTGGTGGCCGGGCAGCTGGCACCGGCGGCCGGCCGCGTGGTGCGCAGCGTGCGCGCGGCCTGGCTGGACCAGCACAACGCGCAGCTGCTGCCGCCGCAGGCCAGTGTGCTGCAGCGCCTGGCGGAGCTGGGCTCACCCCTGCCCGAGTCCACCTTGCGCACGCGCCTGGCGCAACTGGGCCTGGATGCGGACCGTGTGCAGCGGCCCGCGGGCGTGCTCAGCGGCGGCGAGCGCATCAAGGCCGCGCTGGCCTGCGCCTTGTGGGGTGGTGCGCCCGCGCAGATGCTGTTGCTGGACGAGCCCACCAACCACCTGGACCTGGCCTCGGTGGAGGCCCTGCAGTCGGCCTTGCAGGGCTTTGGCGGTGCGCTGCTGGTGGTCTCGCACGACCGGTACTTCCTGTCGGCCCTGGCGCCGACCCATGTCTGGGCATGGCAGGCCGGCGGCTGGCGGCTCGATGCGTGTCGGACATGAAAAAAGCCACCCGGGGTCGTGCCGCGGGTGGCTTGTGGGCCAGAGGCCGGTGGATTACTGCTGCTTGATGGCTTCGATCTGCACCACCAGGCGCACGTTCTTGGGGAAGCCGTACTGCACGCCGTAGTCCAGACCCCACTGGGTGCGGTCGATGGTGGCTTCGAAGTCGCCGCCGCAGACTTCGCGCTTGAGCATGGGGCTCTGGTAGCAGTTGAACTGCGTGGCCTTGAGGGTCACGGGATTGGTCTTGTCCAGCAGCGTCAGCTGGCCGGACACTTCGCTGACCTTGTCGCCGTTGAAGCTGAACTTGTCGGAGACGAACTTGATCGTGGGGTACTTGGCGGCGTTGAACAGGTCAGCGCTCTGCAGGTGCTTGTCGAAGGGAGGCGTGCCCGAGTTGATGGAGGTGGTGTCCACGGTGATCTCCACCTTGCCGGTCTTGCCGGCGCGGTCGAACTGCACAGTGCCTTCCTTCTTGTCGAAGCGGCCGCGGTTGGTCGTGGCGCCGAAGTGGCCGATCTCGAAGGTCACGAAGGTGTGCGTTGGATCGATGGCGTACGCGGCGCTCTGGGCCTGGGCTGCGCCCGTGGACAGAACGGCGGCTGCGGCCAGGGCGAGCAGGGCGAACGAAGACTTGCGCATGGAAAAGGCTCCTGAAAAAGGAAGGGTCAAGGGAAAGGGAACGCGAAGGGAAAGGAAAAGGGGGGTGATCAGAGCTTGGCCACGCCGGTGAGGGCCAGCTTGAACTTGACGGTCACGTCGTCGGCCACCATGGAGGTGTCGGCCCACTCGTTCTCGCCGATCTTGAAGGCCAGGCGCTTGATGGGCAGGGTGCCGGTGGCCGTGGTGGTGGCGCCGCTCTGGGCCAGCGTCACGGGAACGACCACGTTCTGTGCATTGCCCTTGATGGTGAGCTTGCCGGCCACTTCGAACTTGCCGCCACCCAGCGCCTTGATGGTGGTGGACTCGAACGCGGCCTGCGGGAACTTGGGCACGTTGAACCAGGTGGCCTTGGGCAGCTCGGCGTCGGTCTCGCGCGAGCCCAGCGTGGCGCTGCCGGTGTCCACGGTGAAGCTGATCTTGCTGGTGTCGGGCTTGGCGGGGTCGAAGGCGACCTTGGCATCGAACTTCTTGAAATGGCCTTCGAGCGGTACGCCCATCTGGCGCGCGGTGAACTGCAACTCGCTCTGTGCGGGCACCAGTTGCTGCTGTGCGAAGGCGGCCGGCGCGGCCAGCACGGCGGCGCCCAGCACGAGGCTCGGTACGAAGGAAGATGCGTTCATGAAAGCTCCTGGAAGAGGGGGTGTGCGGATATGGAGGGAGTGGGGCGGGCTCAGCGCGGGCCGGGCAGCATGCGGGCAATCAGGCCGTCGCGGTCGATGAACTGGTGCTTGAGCGCGGCGGCCACGTGCAGCACCACGAGGGCGGCCATGGTGCAGGCGCTGTACAGGTGCCAGGGCTTGATGGCCTCGGCCAGTTCCTTGTCCACGGGCACGAAGTCGGGCAGCTGCCACAGGCCCAGGAAGACGATGGGAAAGCCCGCCGCCGAACTGTAGGCCCAGCCGATCAGCGGCACCGCCAGGAACAGCCCATACAGCAGGCCGTGCGTGGCGTGGTGCGCCAGCGTCTGCCAGCGCGGCATGGCCTGCACCATGGCGGCCGGCAGGGCCGGCGGGCGGTGCGTGGCGCGCCACAGGATGCGCAGCACCGACAGCGCGAGGATGGTGATGCCGGCCCACTTGTGCCAGTTGTAGAGCTTCAGGCGCGCGGGCGAGAAGGGCAGGCTGGTCATGTACAGGCCGACGCAGAAGGCGCCGATCAGGGCCAGGCCGAGAACCCAGTGCATCAGCATCGCGGTGCGGGTGTAGCGGGCCGGTCGGCTGGCGGTGGGCGGTGTGGGCGAGGGCATGGTGGTCGTGGGCGGTGGTGGTGTGGGCACGCCGTTCCCGCTGTGCCGTGGGCACATGGGGCTCGCCGTGAGCGCAGTGTAGAAAGCGGACAGGGCCTTCGGCTTCAGCAGGATTGATGCTTCAATTCAAAAAAACTGAATCGATAGGGCTTGTGCGCTCAAAGTTCCCCAATGCTTGGAAAAAAAGCGCACAGCCGGATGGACGGTGGATGGCAGCCGCCCGGCGGTTGGAGCTGCCCTTTCATCCCATGCCATGCCCGGGCTTGCCCACCCTTTGGGGGCGGTGGCTGACAATGTGCGCCGGCACGCGGCCTGGCCTCTCTGGCCGCGCCCTCTTTTCCTGATATTTCCGAGACTGCATGAGCGAAACCGTCCAACGCCAGATCGACCTGAACCGCCACATCGGCAAAGCCGACCTGCCCGCCGTGCGGCGCTTCCTGGACCGGAATGCCGCCCACCTGCCCGGGCTGCTGGATGCCGGGGGCGCGCACAAGGGGGACCTGGATCCGCCGCTGGTGCAGGCGGCCGCGCTGGCGGGCACCCAGGCCCTGGAGATTGCGCAGTGCCTGCTGGCGGCGGGAGCGCCGGTGGACCGCCCTGGCACCCACGGTGCCACAGCCCTCGCCAAGGCCCTGGAGCTGCGCAACCTGGCGCTGGCCCAGGTGCTGCTCGATGCCGGTGCTTCGCCGCATGCGGCCAGCCACACGGGCGTGCGCGTGTTCGACCGGGTGTTGGCCTGCGGCGACATGGCCTGGGTGCAGCGTTTCCTCGGCGAAGGCCACACCCTCGACCACACGAGCCAGGAGGGCATCACCTGCCTGCACTGGGCGGCCCGCTCCAACGATCTGGGGCTGTACGACATGGTGCGCGAGCGCACCGGCCTGGCCCCCGACCTGCCAACCCAGAACGGCTACCGCCCGGTGGACCTGGTCACCAGCCTGGCGCTGTTCCAGCACATGCGCGCGCACTGCCCCGGCATGGCCTGGGACGTGGCGTTCAAGAGTGGCGACCACAGCCTGCATGTGTATGCCGACAAGGGGGCCGCCGACATCGTGCGCGCCCTGCTGGAGCATGGAGTGGACCCCGAGCTGGCCGGCCGGCGCGGCAACCGGCCTTTGCACAAGGCGGCCGGCAGCGGCAGCCTGGCCACCGTGCAGGCCCTGCTGGCCGCCAAGGCCAAGCCCAGTGCGCGCAACGTCTACAGCTTCACGCCGCTGCACTGGGCTGCGCAGACGGGCCATCTCGACATCGTGCGCTGCCTGGTGGAGCACAAGGCCAACCTGAACGCCAAGGGCAGCGAGACCGTGATCATCCAGCAGACCCACACGCCGCTGTACGTGGCGCTGGAGAACGGCCACGGCGATGTGGCGCGCTACCTGCTGGAGCAGGGCGCCGACCCGAATGTGCTGGTCGATTCCAGCCAGTGCACAGCGCTCTACGAAGCCGTGGGGAAAGACGACCTGGCCCTGTGCACCGTGCTGCTGGACCACGGTGCCTCGCCCAACGGCATCGGCAAGGACGGCCCCTTCGATTTCTTCAGCTTCCCCTTGCAGCAATGCCGCAGCGCCGCGATGGTCGACCTGCTGGTGGCGCGCGGAGCCGATGTGGCGGGGCGCAACACGCAGTACCTGACGGCGCTGCATTCGGCGGTGGAGGGCCTGGGCCGGTGCGCAAGCCCCCGCGCAGACGAGGAAGAGGGTGCCCAGGCCGCACGGCGGCAGGGCATGCTCGATACCATTGCCGCGCTGTTGCGCCATGGGGCGGACCCCCATGCCCAGCCGGCCTCTGGCGCGACACCGCTGGCGATGTGCAAGGATCCGCAGGCCATCGCCATGCTGGTCGAGGCCATGAAGCGCCCGGACCGGGCGCCCGCGCAGCCGCAGCCTTCGACCGCGAAGCAGCAGGCGGCGCAGGACCAGCGCCGCAGCTGGGTCCACGGCCTGGCCGGCCTCTTGTCCGGGAAGGCCAAGGCCAGGCCGAAACCCCAGGCCGCCAGATCGGCATTGGCTGCGGCCCTGTACATGCAGTGCAAGGAGGTGGGCAAGACCCAGGCCGAACTCGATGGCATCGCACAGTTGCTGGCAAGCGCCGACAGCGCCGATGCCGAGTACATCAGCGAAGACGACTACGACAGCCAGAGAAGCACGCTGCACCGCCTGCTCGATGCCACGCGCCGCAGCCGCTATGACACCGCCGAGCGCCCGCGGGTGGCGGCCTACCAGCCGCTGGTGGCGCGGCTGCTGGAATTGGGCAGCGCCACGCTCAACCACAAGGGTGGCACCTGGGGAGAAACGCCGTTGCACACCGTGCTGCGTGCGGCCTTGTACTCGGAGCCTGCGGGCGACCCCGAAGCCCAGTCCCTGGTGGAGGCTGATTACCGCGCGCTGGTCGACATGCTGCTGCTGAGCGGCGCCATGCCCAATGCGGAGAACGATGAAGGCGCACAACCTTTGGATTTGGCCTTCGACCCCGCCATGGCCGAGCTGTTGCGCCACCATGGGGCGCGGGCGGGCCGCTATCCCCTGGCCCTTTTCCACGCCATCGAGCAGGACGACGCTCCCGGTCTGGAACGGGTCCTTGCCTGCGGGCCCCCACTCGAAGGCGTGTCGGCGCAGGAGCAGGACGGCCTGGGCGCCAGCACCCCCTTGCTGTGGGCCGCGCTCTACAACCGCCTGGACATGCTGCGCCGCCTGGCAGGCCTGGGCGCCTCCCTGAATGCCCGCACCGAAGGCGGCCTGGGCCTGCTGCACATGGCAGCGCGGCATGGCAGCGTGGAGTCGCTGCAGTACCTCGTGGAGCACACCCCGCTGGACCTCAACGCGCTCGACGCGAAAGGCGTTCCCGCGCTGCACTACCTGCTGGCTTCAGCACCCCATTCCGCCAACTGGGTGGAAGACAAGGTGCACCGCGAGCGCATCCGCAGTTGCGCCGAGCACCTGGTCGCGCAGGGCGCACGCATTGATCTGGTGGACCGCGAGGGCGGTACCCTGGCCGACCTGGTGCCCAAAGGCGTGTACGCCAGGCTGGAGCGTGCTGCCAAGTCCGCCAGCGCGGCTACCGCGGGCCGCAGGCCCTGACGGAGCCAGCCGGGCCGCAGCGTTCAATCAACCAGTCCATCGCTCAACGCGCGAGCGCTGCCTTCTTCCAGGCCTCGGCGGCGCCGGCTTCGTCCCCGCGCTGCTCGGCCAGCTCGGCCAGGTAGCGCCAGGCGCTGGCGCGCAGGCTGGCGTCGGAGAGCTGCTGGGCGGCCTGGGTCAGCAACTGCTGGGCCTTGCCCCAGAGCTGGCGCTTGAGGCAGGCCATGCCGGCCAGGTACTGCAGGCGCGCGTCGCGCGGGTTGGCCTGCTGGGCTGCCTCGATGCGGGCCAGCCAGGGCGCGTCCACAGTGTCCAGGCCGGACTCCAGCGCGCGCACCAGCTTGAGCGCATGCTGCTCGGCCAGGGCGTCGGGCAGCTCCAGCATGCGCTCCCACACCGGCAGCAGCCAGGCGCGCACCTGGCTCGCGTCGCCGCCCAGGGCGGCCATGCGCTGCGCGGCGTGGATGGCCAGCTCGGGCATCTTGCGCTCGGCGGCCTCCAAGTCGTCCCAGACGCGGCGCAGCTGCGCCGTGTCGTGGGCGCTCTGGATGAGTTCAGTGGCCAGGCCGCGCACGATGCTCTGCGCGGCGGCCGGGGAAAAGGCGCGGTGCTTGGCCAGCAGGCGGGCCGTGTCCAGCGCCTCCTGGGTGTGGCGGGCCAGGCGCGTGGCCTTGAGCTTGATGCGCAGCGCCAGCGTGCGCCGGGCTGCGCCCTGGGGCAGGGCGGCGAGCCATTCGAGGGTGGCCTCGGCATCGCGGTCGTCCAGGGTCCAGCGCGCGGCGCGCATCTGGGCACCTTCGCGCAGTTCCTGCTCCAGCGCGGTACCGCGTGCGGGCGCGTCTTCGAGTGCGCGCTGCAGGTGGCTGTCGCGCGTGGCGGTGTCCTGCAGGGCGTGGGAGCCCTCGGCCGCCACCAGGTGGGCCAGTGAGCGCAGCTGGTGGCTGTGCGGCACCGTCTCGCCCGCGGCGGCCAGGGCGTTCTCCTGGGCCAGCGCGGCCACGGCGGCCTTGCGCGAACGGATGAAGCGCCCGCCCAGCAGGTGCGTCATGGCGTCCAGCAGCGCGCTGTGCATGGCGCGTTCCTTTTGCTGCACGCGCCAGCGGCGTGCCTGGTGCGGCAGTTCCAGCAGGGCGGCCAGCGCACGCAGCGCGGCATACACGGTGACGAAGCCGCCCACGAGGACCAGCACCACCAGGTTCAGCGACAGGTCGACCCGGTACGGGGGCCAGTAGAGGGTGACGGTGCCCTGGTTGTTGCCCGCAAACAGCGCAGCCGCCACGGCCACGCCAAACAACGCCAGGAGCCAGAGTGCTGCGCGCATGCGTGCTGCCCCCTGCCTCAGCGCCCCGCCGCGGCCGTGGCCAGGGCGGAGAGGGTTTCATCGGGGCGCGGCAGCTCGGCCGCCTTCATGCCGGCCTGGGCCTGCTGCAGCACCGTGGCCGCCGTCTGCGTGCGGCGCGAGGCCGGGTCGAAATACTTGTTGACGGCGGTGGTGGCGGCGGCCAGGTCGGCGCGGGCCGATTCGAACTGGCGGGCCAGCACGCCCAGGCGCGCATTGAGCAGCTTGAGTTTGAGGTTCTCGCGCAGGAAGAAGGTCTGCTCGGGGGCGAGCAGCACGGCTTCGGGCTGGTCCACGCGGCTCACGCGCACCAGGCTGCGGGCCTCGTCGCGCACGACTTCCCAGCTGCGCTGCAGCGTGGCCTGCCACCAGGGCGTGTCGGCACTGGGCGCGGCGCCGCTGGGGGCCGTGGCGATCAGGCGCTTGCTGGCGGCGGCCTGGGCCACGGCGTTGAGCACGGGCAGCTCGTCCACCTGGCGCACCAGGTCGTCCAGCCGGGCCAGCAGGCCGGCCGTGTCGGTCACCTGGGCGCGGTTGATGCGCTCGATGTCGCGGCCGATGGCGCGCTGCACCGGGGTCAGGCGCGGCTGGGCGGCACGCTCGATGCGCTGCTCGGCGGTCTTGAGGGCGGCCAGCAGCGGGTCCAGGCTGCCGGTGAGCTGGGCCTGCTGCTGCGCCAGGCGCAGCGCCGATTCGATGTCCACCACCAGGGTCTCGTCGCGCGAGCGCGACAGGCTCTGCATCAGCTCTTCGAGCTGGCTGCGCTGCAGCGCCACTTCGGCCACGCGGGCTTCGGTCACCGAGAGGCGGGCCGCGGTCTCGCGCACCAGCTCCTCGGCCTGGCGCGCCATGGTGCGCGCCTCGATGGCCAGGGCGCCGGAATCGGCCGACTGGCGCGCCAGCTGTTCCTGGATCGCGCTGAGCTTTTGCCACAACAGGCCGCTGCTGGCCACGGCCGCCACCGCCAGCACGCCCACCAGCAGGGTGGGCAGGCTGCTGCCGCGCACCACCACCGGGGGTTGGTGCGCCGCGGCGGCGGGGCTGGAAGGGGCTGCTGCGGGCAGGTCGTGGGGGGGCGCGGAACTCATGGGGCCGATTCTATCGAGGCCACCACGTCTTCCAGCGCTGGACGACACTCGCTTACATGGCCAAAGCCCATGGCCCGTGCGGTCTGCGCGATGCGCGGGTGGGTGGCCAGCGCCCGCGCCGCGGCAAAGGACTGGCCGGGCAGGGCCTCGGCCAGGTGGGCCACGGCCTCGGAGCTGCTCAGCAGCCACAGCGATCCATCCTGGGCGGCGGCCCGGGCCAGTGCTTCCTGGTCGGGGGTGAAGCGGGGGGCTCCGCGCTCATAGGCCACGGCCCAGTCCACCTGGCCGCCCGCAGCAAGCACCTGGCGTGCCAGCCAGTCGCGGCCCGAACCCTCGGACGATTCATGCACCCCGGCCGAACGGCCGCGCACGATGAGCACGCGGTCTCCCGCCCGCACCTGGGGGCCGACCTGCAGCCAGAGCGATTCGGAGTCGAACTGCGGCGCATCGGCCGCGGGGCCGTCGATGGCGGCGGGCGGCACGCCCCCCTCCACCAGGGCGCGCGCGGTGCCTGGGCCGGGCGCCCAGGCACGGGTGCCGGCCGGCAGGGGCAGGGCCCCGGGCAGGAAATACAGGGCCGCGTTGCTGCTCACGAACATCAGCGCGCGGTAGCCGGGGGCCTGGGCCAGGCGCGCGTGCGCGGCGGCCACGCCCTGCCGGGCTGCAGGGTCGGAGCAGGGGCCGATGGCGATCAGCGGTAGGGCGGTGGCTGCCAGACCGCGTGCGCTGAGCTGGGACACCCACTGGACCGCCTCGCGCTCGGGCCGCGTGACGATCACCCTGGGCGGGGTGGTGGCCATCTCAGGGGGTGGCAGAGGCGGGATCGATGCCGCGGGCACCGCCCGCGCGCAGGCGGCGGGCGATCTCGTCGCCCAGGGCTTCGGCCTGGGCCAGGGTGGCCACAGGGGCACTCGCCTGGGCGCGTACCAGCGGGGCGCGCGCATCCTCGGGGTCGCCCCAGGCGGCGTCAAGCTGCAGGGTACCGTCGGCACCCAGGCTGCCGTGCGCTGCCAGCGGCATGGAGCAACTGCCTCCCATGGCGCGGCTCACTGCGCGCTCGGCGGCCACGGTGAGCCAGGTGGCCTGGTGGGCCAGCGGCGCGAGTGCGGCGATCAGGTCCTGCCGGTCGCTGCGCACCTCGATGCCCAGGGCGCCCTGGCCGGCGGCGGGCAGCATGGTGGCGGCGTCGAAGGCCGTGCGGATGCGTGATTCCAGCCCCAGGCGCTTGAGACCGGCGGCCGCGAGCACGATGCCGTCGTACTGGCCTTCATCGAGCTTGCGCAGGCGTGTATCGAGGTTGCCGCGCAGCGGCTCGATCTTCAGGTCGGGCCTGAGGGCCTGCAGCAGCACCTGGCGGCGCAGGCTGGAGGTGCCGACCACGGCGCCCTGGGGCAGTTCGTCCAGCGCGGCGTAGCGCGGCGAGACGAAGGCGTCGCGCGGGTCCTCGCGCTCCATCACGCAGGCCAGGGCAAAACCCTCGGGCAGTTCCATGGGCACGTCCTTGAGCGAGTGCACGGCGATGTGGGCGCGGCCTTCTTCGAGCGCCACTTCGAGTTCCTTCACGAACAGGCCCTTGCCGCCCACCTTCGACAGGGAGCGGTCCAGGATCTGGTCGCCCTTGGTGGTCATGCCCAGCAGTTCCACCGTGTGGCCGCGGGCCTGCAACAGGGCCTGCACATGCTCGGCCTGCCACAGGGCCAGGCGGCTTTCGCGCGTGGCGATGACGATGGGATGGGTCAGGGAGGGCGCGGCGGAGCTCAAGATTCGTAACCTGTTTGTAATCATTCAGGGGCGCTGGATGCTAGCATGCGCCCGCACTCGTGGCCGGTGCAGGGGGACGCCTGCAGTGGCCTTCCCCATTCCCGGAGACCCAACGCATGAGACGATCCGACAAGGACCAGCCCCTGATTGACGACATCCGCCTGCTCGGCCGCATTCTGGGCGACGTGATCCGGGACCAGGAGGGCGTGGCCGCCTACGAGCTCGTGGAGCAGGTGCGCAAGCTGTCCGTGGCCTTCCGCCGCGATGCCGACCAGGAGGCCGACCGCGCGCTCAAGAAGCTGCTCAAGTCCCTGTCGGGCGACCAGACGGTGAGCGTGATCCGCGCCTTCACCTACTTCAGCCACCTGGCCAACCTGGCCGAGGACCGCCACCACATCCGCCGCCGCGCCGTGCACGAGCGCGCGGGCGACACGCAGGAGGGCAGCATCGAGGTGGCCCTGTCGCGCCTGCGCTGGGCCGGCATTGCGCCCAAGACGATCTCCCAGACCCTGGCAGGCAGCTATGTGGCGCCGGTGCTCACGGCCCACCCGACCGAGGTGCAGCGCAAGAGCATTCTGGACGCCGAGCGCGACATCGCCCAACTGCTGGCCGCGCGCGACGACATCCAGGTGCGCGCCCAGCTGTACAACACCGCCAAGGACGCGCTCACCCCGCGCGAGCTGGCCGCCAACGAGGCCCAGCTGCGCGCCCGCGTGGCCCAGCTGTGGCAGACGCGCCTCTTGCGCTACAGCAAGCTCACCGTGGCCGACGAGATCGAGAACGCGCTGTCGTACTACGAAGCCACCTTCCTGCGCGAGATCCCCAAGATCTATGCCGACCTGGAAAGCGAGCTGGGCCAGTACCCGGTGCACAGCTTCCTGCGCATGGGCCAGTGGATCGGTGGCGACCGCGATGGCAACCCCAACGTGACCGCCCAGACCCTGCAGTACGCCCTGGGCCGCCAGGCCGAGGTGGCCCTGCGCCACTACCTGACCGAGGTGCACTACCTGGGCGGCGAGCTCTCGCTGTCGGCGCGCCTGGTGCAGGTCTCGGCCGAGATGGAAGCCCTGGCCGCGCGCTCGCCCGATACCAACGAGCACCGCCAGGACGAGCCCTACCGCCGTGCGCTCACGGGCATCTATGCGCGCCTGGCCGCCTCGCTCAAGGAGCTGACCGGCGGCGACGCGGCACGCCATGCCGTGGCGCCACAGAACCCCTATGCCAGCGCCGAAGAGTTCCTGGACGATCTGTGCATCATCCAGGCCTCGCTCAAGTCCCACCATGGCGAGACCCTGGCCGCCGAGCGCCTGCACCCGCTGATCCGCGCGGTGCAGGTCTTCGGCTTCCACCTGGCCACGGTGGACCTGCGCCAAAGCTCCGACAAGCACGAGGAGGTGGTGGCCGAGCTGCTGGCCACGGCGCGCATCGAACCGGCCTACGCGCAGCTGCAGGAGGCAGCCAAGCGCGCCCTGCTGATCAAGCTGCTCAACGATGCACGGCCGCTGCGCGTGGTGGGCGCCAGCTACTCGGCCCACGCCCAGGGCGAGCTGGCGATCTTCGAGGCCGCGCGCGTGATGCGCCAGCGCTATGGCCACGAGGCCATCCGCCACTACATCATCAGCCACACCGAGACGGTGAGCGACCTGCTCGAGGTGCTGCTGCTGCAAAAGGAAGTGGGCCTCCTGAACGGCACGCTCGACGCCGAGTCGAAGAACCACCTGATCGTGGTGCCGCTGTTCGAGACCATCGAAGACCTGCGCAACGCCGCGCCCATCATGCGCGAGTTCTATGCCCTGCCCGGCGTGGCGGCGCTCATGCAGCGCAGCGGCGGCGAGCAGGACATCATGCTCGGCTACTCCGACAGCAACAAGGACGGCGGCATCTTTACCAGCAACTGGGAGCTGTACCGTGCCGAGATCGCACTGGTGGAGTTGTTCGACGAGCTGGCCACCAACCACGGCATCCAGCTGCGCATGTTCCATGGCCGCGGTGGCACGGTGGGCCGCGGCGGCGGCCCGAGCTACCAGGCCATCCTGGCCCAGCCCCCGGGCACCGTGCGTGGCCAGATCCGCCTGACGGAGCAGGGTGAGGTCATCGCCTCCAAGTACGCCAACCCCGAGATCGGCCGGCGCAACCTGGAAACCCTGGTCGCCGCCACCCTGGAGGCCACGCTGCTGCAGCCCACCAAGCCCGCGACCAAGGCCTTCCTGGAGGCGGCCGCGCAGCTCTCGCTGGCCAGCATGGCGGCCTACCGCGCGCTGGTCTACGAGACCCCGGGCTTCACCGACTACTTCTTCAATTCCACGCCGATCCGCGAGATCGCCGAGCTCAACATCGGCTCGCGCCCGGCCTCGCGCAAGGCCAGCCAGAAGATCGAGGACCTGCGCGCCATCCCCTGGGGTTTCAGCTGGGGCCAGTGCCGCCTCACGCTGCCGGGCTGGTTCGGCTTTGGCGCGGCGGTTGATGCCTTCGTGAATGCTGAGGGCAAGGACCCCAAGGCACAGCTGGCCCTGCTGCAGAAGATGTACCGCCAGTGGCCGTTCTTCCGCACCCTGCTGTCCAACATGGACATGGTGCTGGCCAAGAGCGACCTGGCCCTGGCCTCGCGCTACAGCGAACTGGTGACCGATGCGCGCCTGCGCAAGAAGGTCTTCACCGCCATCGAGGCCGAATGGCAGAACACGGCCGATGCGCTCACCCGCATCACCGGCGACAAGCAGCGCCTGACGCACAACGCGGCACTGGCGCGCTCCATCAAGCACCGCTTCCCCTACATCGACCCGCTGCACCACCTGCAGGTCGAGCTGGTGCGCCGCTGGCGCGCGGGCCAGGGCGACGAGCGCGTGCAGACCGGTATCCACATCTCCATCAACGGCATCGCTGCCGGCCTGCGCAACACGGGCTGAGCCGGTTGCGCCGCTTTGCCATCCGGCTGCCCGCCTGCTAGGGCGTGCCATCCATCATTTCACCCCCGCGAAAGTCTGCAGCGCGGTGTAGCATGGCTACACAAGCGAAGGGCAACGCCGCAATGCACCGCGCTGCAGGCTTTCCCTTCGGGCTGGCCCCGGCATGCGGCGTCTGCTTTGTCGCACGGCTTGCCCATAGTCCACTATGGGCAGCGCCGCGCTTCGCGCATCCATCCGCATGCCGGGGCCAGCGCGGGGGTGAAATGATGAATGACGCGCCCTGGCATGGGCGCCGGGAGGGCATGGTGTGGGCATTGATGTTGCAGCCCTGAAAGTGCGGCTGTCGCTGCGGCTGCAGGCCGTGGCGCGCGCGGATTCCATGCGCGCCATCCGCGAGGGGCTGCTCTGGGTGCTGCCCTGCCTCATGGTGTCGGCGGTGTTCCTGGTGTCGTCGGTGCTCACGCGCATGCTGGGCCTGCCCACCGAGACCACCGACCTGCTGGCCGGCCTGCATGGCGAGATCAGCCGCATCCTGCCGCTGCTGATCGCCGCTTCCATCGGCTACATGCTGGCCATACGCCACAGCCTGCCGCGCCTGCCCGTGGCCTTCCTGTGCTTTGTCTATGTGGCGCTGGCCGCCTACCTGCTGCGCGGCCAGCCGCGCGCCGCCGCCACGCTGGTGCTGTTCATCGCCATCGCTTCGCCCATTGTCAATGTGCCCATCATGGCGCGGCTCATGCGGGTGCGCTGGCTGCAGCTGTCGCGCGGCTCCCTGGTCAGCGACAACGTGGAAGACGCCATGAACATGGTGCTGCCCGGCGTGCTGACGGCGGGGCTGCTGGTCGTGGTGCTGACCCTGCTGCAGCAATGGCAGGGCCTGGCGCACTGGAGCCTGCCCCTGGATGTGGTGGACCCGGACCGGCCCTACCTGAATGCATTGGTGATCACGGGCATGAATTCGCTGCTGTGGTTCTTCGGCATCCATGGCTACCATGCCCTGCAGCCCCTGTTCCAGGTGCTGGAGATGGCCGTGGGGTGGAATGCCATCGAGGTGCTGGCAGACCAGCCGCCCCCCTACCTGCTCAACGCCGGCCTGCTCGGGGCCTTCGCCTTCATCGGCGGCGCAGGCGGCACGCTGTCGCTGGTGGTGGCCGTGCTGTGGCGTGCGCGCAGCCCCGGCCTGCGTCTGCTGGCCCTGGCCAGCCTGCCCATGGCCCTGCTCAACGTGAACGAGCTGCTGCTGTTCGGCATTCCGCTGATCCTCAATCCGCGCCTGCTGCTGCCGTTCATCCTGGTGCCGGCCGTCAACGCCAGCCTGGCGCTTGCGGCCGTGCAGGCGGGCTGGGTGCCGGTGGCCACCATGGCGATGCCGCTGAATGCACCGGTGCTCTTCAACGCCTATGCCAGCACCCAGGGCGCCTGGCCGGCCGTTGCGCTGCAGCTGGCGCTGGTGCTGCTCGGGGCCTGCATCTACGCGCCGGCGGTGCGGGCATTGGAGCGCCACAACGCCACCACGGTGCACCTGCCGGGCCTGGACACCACGTTTTCGCGCCTGCAGGAGCAGGGCCGCCTGTACGCCAGTGACCCGGTGGTCCTGGCGCAGCAGCGGCAGGCCGGTCGCGAGGAACTGCTGGCCCAGGTGCGCCGCATGGGCGAGTACGAATTCTTCCTGGAATACCAGCCCAAGGTGTCGCCGCGCACAGGCGAATGCGTGGGCTGCGAGGCGCTGCTGCGGGCCCGCGATGCCCGCGGGCGCACGCAGTCCCCAGGGGCCTTCCTGGCCTGGCTGACCGAGGCCGGGCTCATGAAGGATGTCGACCTGTGGGTGGCCGGGGCCGCCCTGCAGCAGCACCAGCGCTGGCGCAGTGCAGGCTTTGTGCTGCCCATCTCCATCAACGCCACGGGGCCCACGCTGATGTCGGCCGAGCATTGCCGGCGGCTGGTGGCGTTGATCGCGCCCGCGGCCGGCTGCATCAGCGTCGAGATCACCGAGGATGCGCTGGCCGCGGACGTGGACCAGATGCGCGACGCCATCGCCCGCATCCACGCCGTGGGCGCCCAGGTGGCCATCGACGACTTCGGCACGGGCTATTCCTCGCTCAGCTACCTGCACGCCTTTGCGGTGGACACGATCAAGATCGACCGTAGCTTCGTCGTGGCCAGCGCCGACCCCCGGGGCGCGCGCCTGCTGCAGGGCCTGCTGCATTTCTGCCAGAGCCTGGAGGTCGGCATCGTGGTGGAAGGGGTGGAGACGGCGGAGCAGCTGCAGCTGCTGCCCGCCAGCATGGACCTGCAGGTGCAGGGCTGGTACTACGGTCGTGCGATGGGGGCCGACGAGTTGCCCGCCTTCGTGCAGCGCTGCGCGGCCAGCGCAACCGTCCAGGCAGCATGACGGCGCACCTTGCCGTGCGCCTCAATCCCCGAGCAGTTCGCCCACCGCTTTCAAGTCCTCTACCCGGTCGCAGATGGCCTTCACGGCCATCATGACCGGGATGCCCAGCAGCAGCCCCCACAGGCCCCAGAGCCAGCCCCAGGCGAGCACGCTGACGAACACGGCCACGGGGCTCATGCTGCTGGTGCGGCTGGTGAGCCAGGGTGTGAGCAGGTTGCCGATGAGGGTGTGGATCACCAGCGAGGCGCCGCCGATCGCCAGCGCCATGTCGATGGTGCCGAACTGCAAAAAGGCCACCAGCGCCGAGGCGCCGGCGGTGAGCGCCGAGCCGATGTAGGGTGCGAGGTTGAGCACGCCGGCCACCACGCCCCAGACGGCGGCGTTCTCCAGGCCCAGTGCCCAGTAGGCGAGGCCAGTGGCAAGGCCCACCAGGATGCTGGTGAACACCTGCACCAGCAGGTAGCGCTGGATCTGGCCGGTGATGTCGTCGAGCACCTGCATGGTGATGTTGCGCCGCTCCAGGCTGCTGCCGGCGATGCGCACCAGCTTCTGGCGGAACAGGTTGCCCGAGGCCAGCGCGAAGTAGGTCAGGAACACCACCACCGTGAGCTGGCCCAGGGCCGACACCAGGCCCATGGTGCCGCTCCACAGGTAGTCGCGGATGTTGAAGGGCGGGCGCTCCACCACCACGCGCTGCACGCCGCGCCGTGCCGGGGCGGCGGCCGCGCTCTCGGCAGCGGCCTGCTCGATCTGGGCGGCGGCCTTCTGCATGGTGTCCAGCGTGCTGGGCATGCCGGCGCGCGCACGCAGGTTGTCGCGCACCTTCTTGGCGGCCACGGGCAGCGAGTCGACGAGCTGCACGGCCCCGTCGCTCAGCGACCAGGCCGTGCTGGCCAGGCCGCCCACCAGGGCGATCAGCAGCACGGCGGCACCGAGCGGGCGGGGAATGTGCCAGCGGCGCAGCATGTTGACGGCAGGGCGCAGCGCCGTGGTCAGCAGGAGGCTGAGCATCAGGGGGATGAAGACCGCACTGGCCCAGTGCAGCAGGGCCACGCTGGCGAACAGGGCCAGCAGCGCCAGGGACAGGTTGCGCACGTCCACCGGCATGTGCAGCATCAGCGGCGCAGGAGGGGGCGTCGCAACCGGCGCGGCGGCGGTGTCTGGCGCGGCCGGGTGGCCTGGGTCGGGCTCCGGTTGCGGTGGTGATGGCGCCTGGGCCTGCGGATCGCCGGGGCCCGTGCCTGCGCCCACGGCGGCCACGGGTTCCTCGGGCTGCAGGGGGAGGGACGGGGTGGTGGGGCTTGCGGGGGCGGGCACGGCGGTCATGCGGGCGATTGTCACGCACTGTGAGCAAATGTTGTGTAGGTGGCGGTGCCAAGGCGCGGCCGGCGCCGGCATGTGCCGTGCAAATGCAACGCAAACGCCTTGCTATTCGCGCGATGGTGCAGCCGCCGGATGGCTAGCATGGCAGCATGCAAGTCGAACCATTGCCCGGCGGTCTGCCGCCGAGTCCCTTTGAACCGCGGCTGCCGGTGGCCCACCCCGGCACGCTGGTGGCGCCCGAGCGCGAGGCCCGTGCCCGGCCCGTGGTGCACCGCGTGGTCGTGCCGCTGCTGGCAGTGGCCTCGCTGCTGGCCGCCGGCTGTTCGTCGCTGGACGTTCCGCGCGCCGACAACTACCCGGCATCGAACCAGAAGAAGGCGCGCGCCGTGCACCACTGGGATGTGCTGGCCGACGACGTGGCCACGCGCATCACCGACAAGATCCGCCATTGGCCCGCGGGCGAGCACCCGATCTACGTGTCTGCCTCGGGCGACACGAGCTTCAACAACGGCTTTCGCAAGCTCCTGATCACCCGCCTGCTGGACCGGGGCGTGGTGCTCTCCAACCAGCCCTCGGCCGTGACCCTGGCCTTCGAGACCCAGCTGGTGCAGCACCCGGCCCGGGTCTCCAACAGCCTGCCCATGCCCCTGACCCGTCTGGCCCTGGGCGTGGGCGTGGCGCGCGACTGGGTGCACCGTGCGCCCAGCGCCACCTCGGTGGTCGCAGGCATGACCGCGATCGGGGCGCTTGCCGATGTCGCGCAGTACACGACCGATGGCCCGGCCGCGGGCGGGCCCACCCGCACCGAGGTGCTCATCACGACCTCGCTGGAAAGCGGCGACCGCTACCTGGCCCGCACTTCCGATGTGTACTACATCGACCAGGACGATGCCGTGCTCTACCAGGTGCAGCAACCGCCGCCACCGCCCCCTCCGCCACCGCCGCCCACCCCGGTCAAGACCTGGCAGGTGGTGAGCCCACCCCCTGCGCTGTGGGGTGCACCATGAGGCGGCGCACCGTGTTGCGCGCTGCAGCAGTATTGGCGCCTGTGCTGGCCCTCTCGGGCTGTGCCTCGTACTACTACGGCGACAAGGCCGGCGGCAGCGGCGGCGGGCTCATGGACCTGATCACGCCCGGCAGCATCGAGCGCAATCACCGCGCGGCCGATGCCTTGCTGCAGCAGGCCCCGCTGGACCCCAGCCATGCCGTGCTGGTGGCCACGCTGGTCAATGTGGACCGCCTGAACGAATCCTCGCGCCTGGGGCGCATCTTCTCCGAGCAGATCGGCTCGCGCCTGGTGCAGCGCGGCCTGCGCGTGACCGAGCTCAAGCTGCGCGAAAGCGTGGCCATGCAGCGCGGCACGGGTGAGCTGCTGCTTTCGCGCGAGGTGCGCGAGGTGGGCCGGGCGCACGACGCGCAGGCCGTGGTGGTGGGCACTTACGCGGCATCGACCACCACGCTGTTCATCAGCCTCAAGATCGTGAACCCCGTGGGCAACACCGTGGTGGCCGCGCACGACTATTCCATGCCCATCGACGAGAACGTGCGCTCGCTGCTCGCGGCAAGGTAGTGAAGCCCCCCTGAGTCGCTTCGCGCCTTCCCCCGAGGGGGACGCCCCCAGCGCGGCGGGGCGGCCCTTGCGCGGGGGCACTGGCTTGGGCCATGCGAGTTCATAGGCCAGTGGACTGTTGTCTCCTCCAGAAACACCAAAGCCCCGCCGGTAGTCCGTGCGGGGCTTTTTGCTGGAAAGGTCAGTGCAGCATCAAGGCGCCGGCGTTCTTGCTCTTGCCGGCGCGGGCGGGCGGGTTGCACAGGCCGCAGGTGTAGTGGCGGTTTTCGTAGAGTTCGGTCACGAAGTGGCCCTTGCAGTCGGCGCACTGGGTGCGGGTGAGCATGCCGGCGTCCACGAACTTCACCAGGCGCCAGGCGCGGGTGAAGGACAGCAGGGGTTCGATCTCGGCGGTGGTGACCTGCTCGCTGTACAGGCGGTAGGCCTTGGTCAGCAGTTCCACCGAATCCAGGTCCACGCCCTTGGACAGGTATTCGTAGATGTTCAGGAACAGCGAGCTGTGGATGTTTTCCTGCCAGGTCAGGAACCAGTCGGTCGAGAAGGGCAGTTGGCCCTTGGACGGCGACTTGCCGGCGATCTCCTTGTACAGGCGGATCAGGCGTTCGTAGGACAGGGTGGTTTCCGACTCCAAGACCTGCATGCGGGCGCCCATGCCGATCAGCATCGCAGCGCGCTCGATCTGCTTGGATTCATTGAGAACGCTCTTGGCTGGGGCTTTGGCGGCGGCAGTCGTGGTGGTCATGGCAGGCTTTCGAGGGAAACGGTGAACAGGCGACGGAACGGGACGGAGGAGGAGGGCGGGGTGTTCAGAGCACTTCCGACACGCGGCTGGCCATCAGGATGTTGGCGTGCAGCGTGTTGGTGGCTTCGTTGCCCACCTTCTTGGCCGTGTGGTTGGTCAGCAAGCTCCAGACCAGGTTGTCGTCCACGCGGAAGCTGCAAAGAAGCGTGTTTCTGGAGGCCAGTTTCAGCACTTGGGCGGCCGACAGCGATGCCAGAATATCGGCAGCGTCTTCGTTCATGCCCAGGCGGAACACTGCTTCTGCCTTGTCGTGGCGAATCAGGTTCTGCGCCAGCATCAGGTAGGTCAGGTTGGCTTCGCGGATTTCGGCGAGCAGCTGTTCGTTCGTCATGGCAGGGTTCCTTTGTTCCAGTTCCCGGGTCTTCGCCTTGCCATGCGGGTTGCATGTTTTGCGTGATCCGTTGAAATGGATTGTGAAACCAGGCCAATCAGAAATTAAGTCGGCGCTGCTCTGTGCAGCGTGTCTGGTTCAGGGGCAGTCCGTGTAGGAATTTGCCTTACAAAAACCGAAGGCGCGGTACTACCCACCAGAGCGAGGGGCCTGCTGCAAAAAGCAGCAACCAGGCCTGCCGGGGCAGGTCAGCCGCGTTCCACCGGACGCGAAGAATCGCTCACCCATTCGCTCCAGCTGCCGGCAAAAAGGGCGCTTTTGCCGAGCCCGGCGACTTCCATCGCGATCAGGTTCGGCAGGGCGCTGACGCCGCTGCCGCACTGGTGCACCACGGTGGCCGGATCGCGGCCTTGCAGCAGGGTGTCGAACTCGGCGCGCAGCACCGCAGCGGGCTTGAATTTGCCGTCCGGGCCGATGTTGTCCACGAAGGGGCGGTTCAGGGCTCCAGGGATGTGGCCGGCCACCGGGTCCAGGGGCTCGACCTCGCCGCGGTAGCGCGGCGCGGCGCGGGCATCCACCACCGTCTGGCCGGGTTGCTGCAGGTGGGCGAGCACATCGCTGGCCGTGGCCAGGCGCCGCAGCGGCTCCCGGAGCTCGAAGTTGGACTGGAAGTGCGCCGGCTCCTCGCCGCTGGCCACCGCGCCACCCGCGGCCTGCCAGGCCTGCAGGCCGCCGTCGAGCACGGCCACGGCATCGTGCCCGGCCCACTTGAGCATCCACCACAGGCGGCCGCAGTAGTTGGCGCCCTGGCGGTCGTACACCACGGCCTGCATGTCGTTGGCGAAGCCCACGCTGGACAGCCAGATCGCAAAGCGCTCACGGCTGGGCAGGGGGTGGCGGCCGCCCGACGCGGGCTTGTCGGCTTCCTGGGCGGTCACCGTGCCGGACGCGCCAGGCACGCCATGCTTGGCGCTCAGGTTCTCGTTGAGGTCGGCATACACCGCGCCGGGGATGTGGGCCTGTGCGTATTGCTGGGCGCCGGCCGTCGATTGCATCAGGTCGAAGCTGCAGTCGAACACCATCAGCCGCTGGCCGCTGGCGACCAGGGATTGCAGTTCGGTGGCGGAGATCAGGGTGGTGTAGGTCATGGCGGCGGGACGGGTGAGGGAGGCTGATCCCGGCATTGTGTCAATGTTGGTGCCGGTGCGTGTATCAGTGTTCTTCGGCGGGGGTGCCGGGGGCGGCACGCGCGCGCAGCACGGTGGCGGCGATGCCGCTGCCCACGATGAGCACCATGCCCGCCCAGGCGATGGGCGGCAGCACGTCGCCGAACAGCAGCACGCTGTACAGGGCTGCGAAGACGATGCCCGAGTACTGCAGGTTGGCCACCACCAGGGTGCCGCGCTGCGTCTTGGCGCTGGCGTAGGCCTTGGTCATGCACAGCTGGCCGCCGGCGGCCAGGATGCCGATGGGCAGCAGCCACAGCGCCTGCCAGCCCGGCCAGGTCGACACGCCGGTGAACAGCAGGGCGCCGCCACCGGCCACGGCCGAACCCAGTGCGAAGTAGAAAACGGTGCGCGACTCGGGCTCGCCCAGGCGCGACAGGGCCACGACCTGCATGTAGGCGAACGCGGCCGACAGGCCCGAGAGCAGCCCGATCATGCCCGCGAAGGCCTGGTTTTGGTCCAGGCTGGGGCGCAGCATCATCACCACGCCCACGAAGCCTGCCAGCACCGTGACGATCAGCGTGCCCTGCAGGGCCGGGCGCGGGGGGGGGGGGGGGGGGGGGGGGGGGGGGGGGGGGGGGGGGGGGGGGGGGGGGGGGGGGGGGGGGGGGGGGGGG